>URAP01000017.1 GCA_900545935.1 uncultured Eubacteriales bacterium | reverse complement strand
ACACAGGATATGAAGTTTCGTCAATCCCTTTTGAAATATTCGCAGAAATACGGAGCAGCAAAGGCGGCGATCAAGTACAAAACGAATCGACAGTACATTTACCGTTGGTTGCGGAGATACGACGGCACGATTGAATCACTGCGCGAGAAGTCGCGCAGACCGCACCATCATCCGAATCAGCACGCCGAGCAAGAGCTGAAGCGGATCGGTGATATGCGCAGCAGAGGTCCGAACACCGGACTTGGTATGTATTATCCGTTTCATGCTGTTGATTTTGCAGCGCTTTTTATTTCAATGTCCTATCCTCCCTTTGGCATGCATCCGCCTATTCTTGCGCGGGCGGCATACTCTCTGCGTCGTTTAATTTGAATTTCCAATCGCAATTCAAAATTCGGAACAATTCGACAAGGATTGTTCTTGACAACGGCGGATGAAATAGGTTATAATACAAAGGACATTGTAACGTATTACGGAGCGGCGGACGGTGAATGTCCGCGCGACCGTTTAAATAATATCTTCAACCCCGTCTGCGGAGCGCCGCAGGCATGCTCCGGTCGGGACGGTTTTGTCCCGCGGAGCCGGTAGTATACCTTTTCCGACGGTTATGTCGGATAATTTATACATATGCGAGGTGCAAGATGAAGAGTATCAGAGCAGCTGCAAGATTTACAGCGGCGGCGATGGCGGCGATAATGCTCGCCCTGCCGTGCGCAGTGTTTGCAACGAATGACGCAGAGAACGCAGCGGTCGAGATCTGGGTCTCGCCGGGCGGCGACGACAAGGCGGCGGGAACAAAGGAAGCGCCGCTTGCCACGATAGCCGCAGCACGTGATGCCGTACGCGCAAAGCGCGGAGGCGGCGACGGTGAGGCTACGGTGTACATTTCCGCAGGCGTTTATCCGCAGACCGAGACGCTCAGTCTCGGTGCCGAGGACGGCGGGGTCACATACAAGGCGGACGGCGGAGAGGTCGTTATCGAGGGCGGTATTGTGCTCGGTGAGTCCGATTTTCGTTCGATGACCGACTCCGACGCTATGTCGAGCCGCATAACCGCAGAGGGCGTGGGCGAGAAGATAATCGTCGCCGACCTTGCAAAGCTCGGCATAGCATATGACAATGCAGTATTTACCGATAAGGATCCGGGGCTTGCGCTCTATTTCGGCGGAGACCGCGCGCGTATCGCGCGATATCCCGACTATGCGGATAAGGGCGCGTATATCTATGCTTTTCATTCGCTCGATGGTCTCGGAGAACCCGATGTGCCTGCCGATCTCGGCGGCTCACGCTTCTATGACAAGCGCGGACGCATTGCAAAGTGGGCGAGCATAGAGGGCGCGTATGCCGCAGGATCGTTCTCGATAGACTGGCAGCAGACGTATCCCGTGCCGATAGTAGCCTACGACGCGGAGAGCGGAATGGTCTCGCTGCCATCGAATACGCTCAGCGCCGAGAGCGGTCTCGGAGGAAGATATTATTATCTGAATGTTCCCGAGGAGCTTGACAAGATCGGTGAGTACTACATCGACGCAGATACCGGTCTGCTCTATTTCTACGCGCCCGACAACTGGCGTGATATCCGTATCACCGTCGGTGCATGCCGCGAGACCGTCGTTGATGTTAAGGCAGACGGCGTGACCTTTGACGGCATTACCATCGAGGGCGGCTATGATGACGGTATCCATCTGGTCGGCGACGGCAACCGTATGCTGAACTGCATTGTCCGCGACTGCGGAAAATGCGGAATAGATACGAACGGCTGCGACTTCCTGCTCGACGGCAGCGAGCTTGAGCATATCGGATATACCGCACTCAATCTTCGCGGCGGCGACAAGATATCGCTTGCACCGTCAAACTCGACGGTGACGAACAATCGCTTCCACGATTTCGGCGATATCGGAAGAGTATATAACGGCGCTCTGCAGATCGACGGCAATGCTTTCTATATCGCACACAACGAGTTTTATCATGCACCGCATACTACCCTCACCGAGGACGCGCGCGGCTATGTCTATGAGTACAACTATATTCACGACGTGTGCTACGAATCGGGCGACGCAGGCTCTATATATGTCGGCGGCTGGGTCGGAAACGGCACGGTATACCGCTATAACGTGTTCAAGGATATCGTCTGCTACGACTCGGTATACATGAACCCGCACGGCATCTATTCTGATGCGGGCGGCGGAATGCGCAATATCTACTCGAATATCTTCATCAACATAGACGGCTACGGCGTATATTGCGGCGGCAGAGATATTAAGGTGCTCGACAATATTTTTGTCGATACGAGTATCCATTTCGACCAGTGCGGCTACTATCCCGGCACCGGACCGAATGCAGGCTACACGCAGATCGCCGAATTCCCCGTTGAGTGGGCGGTGCCGAGCTCGATAGGCTACAACTGGAAGCTCCCGCTGCTCAACCCGAAGCTCTCCGGCTACGGGACGGAGCTGTGGTCGGTGGTCGCTCCGGCGCTCCGCGTCATTAAGACGACGAATGTTATTGATCTCAATGACAACTATACTCCGCACGCATACGGCGACAGCCGGATAAGAAACAATGTTTTTGCTTCGGATAAGGTCGCGCGTTCGACGGAAATTTTCAATAATATATACCGCCTCGCGGATATCCGCGACAATGTCGATATGACCGTAGACTCTGTCGGCTTTGCGGATTATGCCGGCGGAGATTATACACTCGCCGAGGACAGCGCTGTTTACAATGCTATTCAGGGCTTCCATGCCCTCGACTTTTCAAAGGTGGGCGTGCAAAAATAATTTTTATCCCAAAGGACGGTAGTTAATGGAACACAGCAGCAAGATAAAGCTCCTTATTGTCGGAATAATCATGAATTGCGCAGGAACGGAAAAGTCCTTTCTCGCATTCGCGAACACAATAGACTATGATCGCTATGACGTGACCCTGCTGCTCGCGCGGCGAGAGGGTAAGCTCATAGACAAGATCCCGCCGCAGATCAGAGTTATTACGATAGATGAGCGCTATGCCGACATGTTTAAGCTTTCCGGGGCAAACGCCGTCGGCACCATTATGCACTGCATCGTTCGTCACCATCCGCTCGCACTGCTTCGTATGCTGCCGTACGTGGTGCGTATACTCGCGGCGGGAAGCAAGGAGAAACGCTCAGGACCTGCTACCGAGCTGTGGTGCAGCATGATGCGGTACATGCCTCAGCTCGATGAGGAGTACGATGTCTGCGCGGCATACTGGGGCGACCGAACCATGTTCTATATGTGCGACAAGGTAAAGGCAAAAAAGAAGATAGCGTGGCTGCATTTCGACTACGGCAACCCTCCGCGCGACGACAAGCTCTATCTGCACTATTTCTTGCAGTGCGACGGTATAGTTACCGTCTCGGAGAGGGTAAACGAGGCGCTCTGCTCGCATCTGCCGCAGGTCGCCGACCGCTGCGTCGAGATAGACAACATAAACGATCCTGCCGCCGTTCGCGGTATGGCGGAGCACGGCGATACCTTTACCGACGGTTATACCGGATTGCGTGTACTTACTACCGCACGTATCTGCGACCAAAAGGGACAGGATATGGCGATAGAGGCGCTCGCACGGCTTATCTCGGACGGTGTTGAGATGAAGTGGTACTTTCTCGGCGGCGGAGAGCAGGCTGAGGTCGACGCGCTGATGAACCGTGCCCGTGAGCTCGGCATAGCAGACCGCATCGTTCTGCTCGGCACGACAGATAATCCCTATACATATCTGCGCGACTGTGATATTTTTGCGCTTACCTCGCGATATGAGGGAAAGCCGATCACGGTCGAGGAGGCTAAGATGATGTGCAAGCCGATAATGGTGACGAACTATGTTTCGGCTTCCGAGCAGCTCTGCGGCGGAGAGTACGGCGTTATTGCCGATATCTCGGCTGACGGGATCTATGAGGGTCTCGGCAGGCTCGTGCGTGACGAGGCACTGCGAAATTCGCTGTCGGAGAGATTGTCGAGGGAGAATTTCGGAAACGCCGAGCAGATAGAAAAGTTTTACGCAATGGCAGAGTGAGTCGTGCGGGTCGGCGACCGCTCCCTTTGCACGCCGAGCTTGGGGCTCGGTATTTGAGACCTGAATGATATGAAAGCACAAAAGCACCGCAGCCACGCTGCGGTGCTTTTGTGCTTAATCGCTCAATGAGACAGTATCATTTTCTCGAGCTCGCGCGCAGCCATGCTGAGCGGCTGCTCCTTACGCTTAATGAGCACGATATTCCGCTCCGGTATCTTTTCTTCGAGGTCGAGGATATGGACGTTCTCCCATTCCTTGATAAATTCCTGCGGAACAAAACCTATTCCGAGATCGGCGGCGACCATCGGCAGTATCTGATCTGCAGTGAATGCCTCGATATCCGGATGATAATTCAGCCCGTAGCCGGTGAAAAAAGCGGAATAAAACTCAAAGGATTTTGTATCCGAACCGAGTGAGATAAGCGGGTAATTGCTCAGCTCGGCGAGCGAGACCTTTCGTCCGATCAGATCCTTAAAGGACGGCGGGCAGACAGCGACCTCGTGTACCGGCTGTATTATCGTTTCGCGCAGCGAGGCGAACCGCTCCGTCGGAGACGTTACTACGGCGATATCGGCTGTGCCGTCCTTGAGTGCGGCGATAGCCTGCGGGGTCGAGTGATTGCTTATTCGCAGATGAACACCGGGGTACAGCATGCGAAAGCGCTTGAGCACGGGCAGCAGCAGGCATCGCAGCGCCACCTCGCTCGCCGCGATATAGACCGCGCCGCTTTGCAGAGTTTTGCTCTGCCCGAGCTCCGCCTCGCCTGCCTCAATATGCTCGAGTGCGAGCCGGACATGCCCATACAGTCGCTCTCCCTCCGGGGTCAGGCGCATTCCGCGGCTTGTCCGCGAAAAGAGGGTGCAGCCGAGCTCTCCCTCGAGGTTTTTAATTGTGCGCGTTACATTGGGCTGACTGCTCAGCAGGACTTTTGCTGCCTTGGAGATGTTGCCGTATTTTGCGACGTAATAAAATATGCGGTAGTAATCATAGCTTATAAACATGCTGACCTCTCGGATATATAATTGTGATATGCCGTATATGCGCAATATATATTTTACATATGCGTATAAGAGCATTATAATATAGAAGTATTATTATGTCAAGATGTAAGGAGTGCTCTCCGTCGGAGAGCGGTTTCCGTCGGACGATTTTTGGCGGAAATGACGGCTGCACAATGAATAAATTGAAAAGTCTCGATATCAGCGGTGGCTTTCACGGACAGATGTCCGACAGCTTTCGCGCTGCTGTTTGTATAGTGTTGTCCGGCGGCTTTCAGGATGCGTATACTTACTGGTGCCGCGGCGGAGTTTTTGCGAACGCTCAGACCGGAAACATCGTTCTGCTCAGCACGGCATTGTTCCGTGGCGAATGGCATACGGTGCTAAAGTATTTTATCCCGGTGTTTTCGTTTCTTTTCGGGATCGTGGCAGCGGAGATCATCCATATCCGACTCAAGTCGTACGAAAAGCTGCATTGGCGGCAGATAGTGCTTATCGGCGAGATAGTGCTGCTCTTTATTGTCGGCTTCCTGCCGCAAAGTGTCGAACTGCTCGCAAACTCGCTTGTTTCGTTCGTTTGTGCGCTTCAGGTCCAGACCTTCCATAAGATCCGCGGGCACGCATACGCAAGCACGATGTGCATCGGCAATCTCCGCTGTGCTACCGAGTCGGTCTGTGCTTACTGCCGCTCGCGTGATAAACGCATACTGCGCAAGGCGATTACCTATTTCGGAGTTATCCTGATCTTTGCTGTCGGCGCAGGGCTCGGAAGCCTGTTCACCTCACTGCTCGGCTATAAGGCGATTTGGATCTGCTGTGCTTTGCTTTTGGTCAGCTTCCTGATGATGTTCGTTCCGGAGAGGAAGTAATTAATATTTTAATTATTTCAATAAACGGGGTTGTGTCATCTGTCAATGTATGATGATACCTTTTGCAGTCTCTCTCGTAACGTCTCGGTTAGCTTGAATGTTCACCGATAGTTTTAATGATTAAATAATAAAACGCAGCAGTCGGGTATACTTTAATGTGCTCTTCGGCTGTGTTTTTTGATTTAAGAAATGCTCACGATAAATCTGACCGGCCGGGTGAAAAGATAAGAAAAAAATAAAGTGATTATTGCATGAACAATAATCACTTTATTGGTGCGGGAAACGGGACTTGAACCCGTACGGTGAAAACCACACGCCCCTCAAACGTGCGCGTCTGCCAGTTCCGCCACTCCCGCGATTGTCGCACTTCGTGCAACGTCGTAATTATATCACAACAACATCGGGTTGTCAATAGCTTTTTGAAAAAAGTTTCTGCCGCGGCGAAAAAACAGTCGATTTAATGTTGAAACGAAAAAACAAATATTTGACGACTGTCAAACATAAGATGCCGGCTTATCTTATTATGAAATAAGCTTGCCGCTGTTACGAATGAAAGAATACCTTCTTATGCGGTATACTGTATGTATATTTGTTTTTGCGCAGATACTTTCATCAAAGAAAGTGCATTAGCTCCGTCGAAAAGTCGAAAATAAATATTGCCGAAAATAAAGCGCGCCTGCCGAAGCCGGTGCGCTTTATTTTCATGGAGCGGATAACGGGAATCGAACCCGCATGATCAGCTTGGGAAGCTGAGGTTCTGCCACTGAACTATATCCGCATGTCCTATTATTATTTTTTTCTTTTTTGCTTTTATCTTTGTTGTCGGTTTTGTCTGTCTCGGCTGATCATCTGCCTTATCTGAAATACATCGGCAGTGGATGTACGACCATACGACAACAGAAGAATAATAGCACACGAAAATAAAGCTTTCGTGTGCTATATATTTCAGAAATGTTAACTTGACCGACACAGCTTGTCATGCATCGTCATTCGCGGTTACTGATCGTTGAGTGCCGCAACCTTATTCTTCGCGTGCTCGGCAGCGGTCTTAGCGAAGAGGTTATAACCGTCCTTCTTAGCGACAAAGTAATAGTAGTCGGTCTCTGCGGGATAGAGCGCCCATGTGATTGCGCTGTAGCTCGGGTTTGCGATAGGACCGATGGGCAGCCCCTTGCGGGTATAGGTGTTATAGGGACCGTCCTTTTCGTTATCCTCGCCGGTGACAAAGCCCTTATCGTCGTCGAGCCCGTAGAGCGTGGTCGCATCCGAGTTGAGGTAGCCCTGCGTCTCGTAGTTCGGGTGGGAGAGACGGTTATTGAATACCGAGGATATCCAACCGAACTCCGACTCGTATTTTGCCTCCTTTTGAACCATCGAGGCAAGGGTCACGACCTCATCAACTGTGAAGCCGCGCTCCTTAACCGCATCCTTATATGCGTCGGGGAATATCTCATCAAAGCGGTCGAGCAGCTTATATATGACCGAGACCTCGCTCGCGGTGGTATAGAAGTAGTAGGTGTCGGGGTAGAGATAGCCGTCGAGGCGATAGCGTCTGCCCTCCTTGGTCTCGAGCTCGTCGAGGAACCAATAGCCTTCAAAGTCGTAGTTCTGAATGGCATCGACGAATTTTTCGCGCGTTCCTATGCCGTTCTCGAGGAACAGGTCAATGATCTCGTCGGTGGTGTAGCCCTCGGGGATGGTGATGGAGATGATGGTCGCCTCAGGCACCTTTTCGTGGAATGCGCTGCGGAGCTGATCGAAGTTCATGCTCGGTGAGACGACGTATTCGCCTGCGATATACGGCTTTGAATCATGGCGCAGGTTGCCGTACAGCGAGAAGATGCCGGGGAAGCGGATCACACCCGCCTCTTTCAGCGTGTCACCGAGCTCTGCCGTGGTCAGTCCGTCGGGGATGGTGACGGTGATCTCGTCTGTGCTCTTGACGAGCGCGAAAACATCGTTTCCTATGACTACGCCGTAGTAGCCGAGCATACCGCCGATAACGAATACGGCGGCGATGTATATCATTGCCTTTACAACGCTCGAGAGCGCCGTTCCGCTGTACTCCTTATCCTTGCCTTTGCGTCCGCGCCGCGAGCCTCCCTTGCGCTGTGCTGCGGGCTGTAAGGTGCGCGCACCTGTGCCGTGTCTTGCCGCGCCGGACGCTCTGCCGCCTGCCGCACTGCCTCTTGCGCCGAGCGCGGATGAGGGGATGCTTCTGCCGCCCGCTGCGGGAGTCCTTGCGCCTGCCGTGCCTGCTGCCGATGTGCGTTCGACCCGCGGGATAATGCGTGTTGCGCCGTCCTGCGTTGCCGGAACGCCGTGCTGTGCCACGCGGTCAAATGCGGTGGTCTGGGCAGCCGGCTGCGGTTCGCGCGTGCCGGAGCTCTGTGCCGACTGTGCAGGGCGTGAGCCTGCTGCCTGACGCGGCTGAGTGATGCGCGGAACGGTATTCTGACCTGCTGCACTCTGACTGGCGCTTCTTCCGCGTGTCCCGTCCGGCGATACAGCTTTGCGCCTGCCGATTGCGGGAGCGGTCTTGCCCGCCTGTGCGGACTTGCTTGCGCCGCGGTGGACAACCGGTATCTGACGCGTCGCCTCCTCGCGGATATGTGCGGCATTTTCGTGACGTGCTCTTGCTATGTCGAGGAAGAGATCGTCGCTCTCGGTGTTTTTTCTCGGTGAATTGTTATTATCCATAGAATCTTCCTTCAAATCCTATATTTGCGATATAGATGTCTGAGCTGTGTATGTCAGCCGAGCCTTGTCTATGCGGCATTTTCCGCGCAGGACATATCGGGACGTATCCTCCGCCCGGCTATATAAAAGAAACAACGATGCCTATCGCGTAGATCGCGGCGCAGATGAGAACGGTCGGTGAGAGGAGCGCCGAACGCAGCAGCTCCTTTGTATCGCCGTCGCGCATGCTTCGTACCGGCGGCTTTTCTCCGGAGGTGCCGAGCACGAAATACAGTCGCTCCGCCTCTGCGAAGAAAAGAACTGCGACAAGCAGAAACAGCGATATTACGGTGAAAATGACAAGTGCGGTATAATCGGAATGCGCAAGCGCCGTGACGTAATTCTCTGTAAAGACATCACACAGCCCGAAAACGATGCTCGTCACCATCGACATCAGTACCGAGCCGGTGATGCGTACAACGACGCACAGCACCGCGCCGATTATGAGGTACAGCGGCAAACTTTGCAGTCCGATGTGCAGCAGTGCGTACAGCAGTGTGCTTGCGGCTGCGGCGATGAATGTGCCGTAACCGTCGCGCATATATTCGCCGAATATTATGGAGCGGTAGATCAGCTCCTCTGATATGGCGGGTATCAGCACGAAGGTTATGACCATATAGAGAATATCTCCGGGATCGGAGAAGGTCGAAATGTTTATATATGCGGCATATTGCGCAAACCGCGACTCGTATATGCCGAGCCTGAGGTATGCGAGCTTAAAGCCGGTGGATATCAGAAACAGCAGCAGTGCCGAAAGCACCGCTATATAAACGCGGTCGGGCGGCGTGGGCTTCAGACCGAGACGGTCTATCGAGCCCTCGCGCCGCAGCTTGAAGTAAAAGATGCCGGGTAGGACGTATATCAGCAGCTGTATGACGACCACCGACAGATATATGTTTCCGCGCTCGCGGAGCGACGATATGCTGATGCGCGAGGCAATAATGAGCAGCAGCTGTATGACCGCGGCGAGCAGAGGCGCGTAGGTCGAGGCTTTGGTTTTCAGCAGAGGCTTTTTATCGCGCTTTTGCTTTTCCTCCCGTATGTCCTCCACGGTGTCTGAATCGGATGTGTCTGCGGCGGCTCCGCCGAATATACCCCCGGAGAATGCACCGCCGAACGTGAATACTCCGCTCGGCTTCTGCGATCTCGTGCCGTCGGGATTGTCGGGTTCGTTTTCGGAGTCCGAGCTTGTGCCCCGACCGCCAGCGTCATCGGAGCCGTCGTCTCCGTTCTCGCCGAAGTCGGTCTCGACAGATTCGGGTGAGATGCCGAGCGCTGTGAGTACGCCGCTCAGCTCCCCGCTTTTCCCGGTATCGGCTCTGCTATGTCCGGGGGTGTTGATTCCGTAACTGTCGGAGTCTGCGTCGACATCCGCGATGTTATCGCCCGAATATGCTTCGCCGCCATTGTCTGCTTCAGCCTCGTTCGGATATGGCTCGTCGGAACCGCTGTCGGAGACACCATCGTCTTCCTCGCCGTCGCTGACGGAATCAACGCGAGCTGTCCGTCCCGAACCGGAGACCGATCCACGCAGGCTCTCGAGACTCGCCGAGTATCTGAGCAGCAGCGGAATATCGCTGTCCTCGTCGCCGGAGTATTCATCTCCGTTATCTGCGTCGGCTTTGTCGTCGGCGTTCTTGATGCGACTCGGCTGTACTCTTGATGCGGGTCGGTGTATTGCACCCTCGAGCTTCTGCGCCACATATTGCTCTGCAGCGTCGCTGCGCTCTGCATCAGCGCGTTCAAAAGCCTCTCTCAGTGCCTGCTTTGCCTGCTCGGTCGCGTCCTCCGCGGCGGCTGCCGCAGTCTGCTGCGCGGCGTTATCGTTCGAGGCGCTCGGCACAGCCTTAGCGCCTGCGACCTTGTCCTGAGCCGCGCCGCCCTCGTCTGCCGTGCTGTCTGTGACCGCCGCTCCGTCGGGCTGCTCGGTTTTTGGATCGCTGCCCGGTTCCGTATTCGATTGTAATCCGAATTTTTTTATACGATCACTGAGCATTTACTTTCCTCTTTAAAATGTTTGTCTGCGGTCTTATGTAATATCATATCCCGGCACCGGCGCTGCAATGCCTGATATATTCGGCGCGCTTGCCGTCGCTCTTTATGCTGCCGCTTCTTTTTATGCCGCCGATGTTTTTGTCGGCTGCCGCGCGGCTTTGCACCGCTCGAATGCCCGGGACGGTCAACGGAATCGGATCACGCCGCACTCGGTCACGGCGAGGGGTACAGCAAAGTCATGCTTCTCTGTCGGAAGTGCGGCATCGGTAAAACGCTCCGATATCGGAACGACGGCTGTGCCCGAAAAGGCGGGGAGAAAACGGTCGTAATAGCCGCCTCCGTAGCCGATGCGTCTGCCGCGCGCGTCGAGTGCAAGTGCGGGAACGAGGCAGAGTGCCTGCGGTGTGTCGATGTATGCGGGACAGCCTATGCGCGGCGCGGGAATTCCGTACTCGCCGATCTCGATATCATCCTCGGAGGAGATGATGAAAAAGGTCATTGTATGCGACGCACGGTCACAGCGCGGAAGCGCTATCCTGCGTCCGCTCGCCGCCGCGTCGCGAAGCACCGGGCGGATATCCCACTCGCTGCCGATGTGGCAGTAGCCGAGCAGTGTGTCGCAGGCGGCATATTCCGGCATGGACAGAATATTGCGGCAGACAGCCGCCGACAGCTCGGCGTGAAGCTCTGCCGGTATGCCGTCGCGCGCCGCGATAAGCTCACTGCGAAGTGCTTTTTTATCCGTCATGCCGTCACCGTCCGATAAAACCGATAAAATCCGATAAGATAATTTGGAATTACTGTTGAAGAAATTGATGAGCTTGACCGCTCGGATAAATCCGAAAAAATCGGCGGAATCGCTCGAATCGGAGCTTCTTATACTCCGAATCTGATGCCTGAGGCTATCCGATCGGCTGCCTCGGCTCCGCGCAGCAGGCGGACGAGCTCGAGTCCGAACCGGGTCGCCACGCCCATGCCGGTCGCGGTGGTAATATTGCCGTCGGTCACGACTCCTTTCGGCGAGACCTTCGCTCCGAACAGTCGCTCTTCAAAGCCCGGATAGCAGGTCGCCTCGCGACCCTCGAGCAGTCCGAGCTCGCCGAGAATAAAGGGCGCTGCGCATATCGCCGCGAGACGGCTTCCCGCGGCGGAGGCGGTCTTCAGCAGCGTGCACAGTCCGTCATGCTCGCGCAGATGCGTGGCACCGGGCATTCCGCCGGGCAGCATGAGCAGCTCGGGCGTGCCCTCGATATGCAGCTCGGAAAACAGCATATCCGCACTTACCGTGATGTTGTGCGCACCGCGCACCTCGTGCCGCGTTCCGATTGCCGTCGTTCGGACCTCTATACCCGCGCGGCGCATGATGTCGACCGGGCAGAGCGCCTCTATCTCTTCAAATCCGTCAGCGAGAAAAACGTATACCATATTATTATCCTTCGCCCCGCATTCGGAGCTTCCTTTCGCGTATTTATACCGATATATATGCAGATCGCGGTACTGCCGATGCGCTCGAGGTCTGCATTTTTCGATTTTGCGGCAGCCTGTGATGCCGCGATATTTATGCGTACGTCTGTGATTTCAATTACGCATCACTCGAGCGTAATGTGGTCGATGTGCAGAAATGCGTTTGCCGCGATGGGGTCGCCTATCTTTATCGCTTTGCTTGCCTGACATTCGTCGCAGTAGATGAGCACGGTGTCATGCTCCTTGCCGACGAGATCGAACTTATAGTCATGAGGTGTGTCGGGGTCGCAATGACAGGTTATCTTGTGCTCTTCCTCGAGCTCGGTCAGTATAAAATTAACGATGTCGAAGGTCTGTGCGTCGTCCTGACGTCCGATGCCCTCGCCATCCGATTCGCTCTCGCCGCGCAGCTGTGACAGCGACTGCGCACCTATTTGCTCCATCAGCATGCCGAGCTTTTCGTCGGATGCCTTAGCCGCATCGCACACCGCCTCGCGGCCTCCGATAAAGCAGATGCCGAGACCGGTGTACTTGCAGGCAAGCTCGGTCAGCGGTCTGCCGAAGAATATATCCTCGCCGAGGGTGTAGGTGTGATTTCCGGGGCATACGGTGCAGGGAACATCTATGCTTATCTTGCCTGCCTGCGAGGTCAGTGTCATTGCGGTCTCTCCGCATCCCGCGCAGCGCAGCACGAGCCGGTGTCCCGCAACGGCGAATGCTCCCGCTATTCCGAGTACCGTCTCTCCGCAGTGCGGACAGCGGTAGGCTATTGTTGTTTCTTTCGGATTCAGTATCACTTATATTCGACCGTGCTCCCGAGGGAGCTCCTTTCTCGATGTTGAGGCTTGATGATATGTGAACGCGCCTGAGCGGATAAGGCTCTGCCGCCGCATATCGCTGCGCCGCTTAGGCTGCCGTACCGTCTCGTCCGACTCGGACAGAGGGGAGAATATGCACTGCGCGTCGTGCGGCTTACGCCTGACCGTCCGCCGTGGTTGCCTCGGCGAGCGGTGCATCCTCCGTTTCTGTTTCGTCCGGGGTCATGTCGCCGGGCAGTGCGCTTCCGCTTTCGGCAGCTGCGCTGCGGAGAACGCGCTTTGCCTCCACCGCATCCGCCTCGTGTGAGAGCCCCGCCGCCGGCTGACCGGAGTACAGCTCATCCTTATCGAACTCATAGTCCTCCACGGCGGCGCTGTCGCTGAGAATGACCAGCTCCTGCCACGGAACGAGCGCTCCGTCACCGTTGCCAATAACGGACGTGCCGATGCGCTCCGCGTCCTCGCGGCGGAACACCGCGAGCGACAGACCGTCCGCTTGCTCGGGAATGCCGGAAAAGGCGAGACGGGCAAAGCCGTGAAAATGCTTTACCTGAAGCAGATAATCGAATTCGTCATAGATATTTCCGTCGCTGTCGTAGAGTATGAATATAAACGGCAGCTCGTCCTCAGATAGATATACCGAGCTGTCCTCGCCGCTCTCCCTTGCCTCTCTGCCGAGGCGGTTGAGGTTGTATGCGACGGTCAGCTGCAGCTCGCCGGACTCGGGCACGCGCACGACATTGTATACGAGAAAGTATTTATCCGGTGTATAGTTTACCTGAGGCTCTATGCTCAGAGCAGCCGCCGTGCCGTCCGCAGAGGCGACCGCCGCAGTCCGCTCGGTCCACATAAAGCGGGCAAGGTCTCCGTGCGGCTCCTGCTCGTAGGATCGGAAGATGACAAAGCCTATCATGAATGCGATAAGCCCGAGCGTCAGGACGAGAAATACCCGCCCGAATATACGCAGACAGCCGTGCGGCTTTCGTCCGCCGTTAGTTTCGAGATATTCTTCGTAGCTGCTCATAATAAATTCCTTTGCATTGAGGCATGCTTTGTGCTGAGGCACACAGCTGCCGTCCGAGGATCTTTGGCTGCCGATGCGGCGCACGGTGATATTATTACCGCACGAGCCTTCGGATATAAACAAAAACCCATTCTACCTTCAGATTATACCATATTGCTTTCCTTTATTCAAGTTAGTAGGACGAAAATTAATATGTTATTCTTGAAAAATTATACGGCATGTGATATAATACCTTAAAATGAGGTCGGTGACTCCGTTTTTCGTCATGCTTTTTGCGCCGATCCGGCTGTCGGCATGACATACGGAAAAGAGAAAAAAAGAAATGGAATATATTTTTTCGGACAGTCTCGCAGAGCTTCGCCCGTCGGCGATCCGCGAGATATTCAAGAGTCTCGGAGATCCCGAGATGATAGCCTTTGCGGCGGGAAATCCCTCGCCCGAAGCATTTCCCGTCGAGCTTGTGCGCCGCGAGTGCGGCCGCATTCTTGCAGAGCAGCCGGTCACGGCGCTGCAATACGGAACGACGGAGGGCTATACGCCGCTGCGCCGCGCGATCGAGTCGCGGCTGACCGAGCGCTTCGGTCACACCCGGGACGGAAACGATGTTATGATCACTACCGGCGGCGAGCAGGGTATCGAGCTTGCCTGTAAGGCGCTGTGCAACCCCGGCGACGCGGTGCTGTGCGAGGAGCCGAGCTTTATCGGCGCGCTGAATTCCTTCCGCTCGCTCGGCGCGGTACCGGTCGGTGTTCCGATGGATGCGGACGGAATAAACGTCGAGGCATTCGAGGAGGCGGCGGTACGCACGGGTGCAAGGCTCGCTTATCTCATTCCGACCTTCCAGAACCCGAGCGGGATAACCATGAGCGCGGAGAAGCGCCGAGCTGTCTATGAGATCGCATGCCGCCGCAGCATAATTATAATCGAGGACAATCCCTACGGCGAGCTGCGCTTTGCGGGCAGCGGTGTCGATACGATAAAGAGCATCGACAGAGAGGGTGCCGTTATCTATTGCAGCTCGTTCTCGAAGATACTCGCGCCCGGTATACGCATCGGCTTTGTTCAGGCTCCGATTGCCGTTATATCGAAAATGGTGGTCGCAAAGCAGGTCGAGGACGTGCATACGCCCATGCTCACGCAGATGCTCGCATATGCCTTTATGCAGAGCGGAACGATGGATGAGCATATTCGTTCGGCAGCCGAGCTGTACGGGAGAAAGTGCGCGCTTATGCTCTCCCGCCTCGATCGCTGCATGCCGGAGCAGGTCAGCTATACACGCCCCGAGGGCGGACTGTTCCTCTGGTGCACATACCCGGAGAGCGTGGATATCACGGAGCTGACCGCGCGTCTGCTTGAGGAAAAGGTCGCCGTTGTTCCGGGAAGCGCATTCTGCTCGGTTCAGGGCGGGGTGTCGCATTCTATCCGTCTTAACTATTCAACACCGTCGGACGAGCAGATAGAGCGGGGCGTAGAGATCCTTGCGCGCGTATCGCGCGAGCTGCTCGGGAAGAATTGATGCCCGCCGGTGCGGGCTTATGGACTGAAAAAAGCGAAAGGTAACTGTAATGGAAGAAGCTAAGAAGAGAATTTTTTCGGGAATACAGCCGAGCGGCATTCTGACGATAGGCAACTATCTCGGAGCGCTGAAGAACTGGGTCGGCCTGCAGGAGGACTACGAGTGCATCTACTGTGTGGTCAATATGCATGCTATCACCGTCCGTCAGGTCCCTGCCGATCTGCGCCGTCATACCTATGAAGCGCTTGCGGTCTATCTTGCCGCCGGCATCGACCCGAAAAAGAGTACGATATTCGTACAGAGCCATGTGCCCGCACATGCGGAGCTCGCATGGGTGCTCAACTGCAATACAATGTTCGGCGAGCTGTCGAGAATGACTCAGTTTAAGGATAAAAGTGCAAAACACGGAAACAATATAAACGCAGGTCTGTTTACCTATCCTACCCTTATGGCTGCCGACATACTGCTGTATCAGGCGGCGCTCGTACCGGTCGGTCAGGATCAGAAGCAGCATGTCGAGCTGACGCGCGATATCGCGGAGCGCTTTAATGCACTCTACGGTGATACCTTTACCGTGCCCGAGGCTTATATCCCCGAGACCGGAAAGAAGATAATGAGTCTGCTCGACCCTGCAAAGAAGATGAGCAAGTCGGACGAGAATGCGGGCGCGTACGTCGCTATCCTCGACGGACGCGATGATATTATACGCAAGTTCCGCCGTGCGGTGACCGACTCCGGCTCCGAGGTGCGCTTTGCCGATGGCAAGGATGGTATCTGCAACCTGATGAACATCTATTCCGCTATTACAGGCAAGGAAAACGATGAGATCGAGCGCGAGTTTGAGGGCAAGGGCTACGGCGATTTCAAGCTTGCGGTAGGCGAGGCTGTCGCCGATGCGCTTTCACCGCTGCAGAACGAGTATGCAAGACTGATAGCCGATAAGGCATATCTCGAGCAGATAATGCGCGAGGGCGCGGAGACTGCTTCCTCCATTGCCCGCAAAACAATGAGAAAGGTATATAAAAAGACCGGCTTCGTTCAGCTCTGATGCCTCGCATCATGCTGATACCGGATATTTTTAAGGAATCTATATGAATCTGAATACAATTCTGCTCCCCGTGCTGACGGCGCTGATATGCTCCGCGCTTATTTCATTTACATGTACGCCCACGGCGAGCTTTATTGCCTACAAGATAGGCGCGATCGACGTGCCTACCGACGGCAGACGAATGCATAAGAAGCCTATTCCGCGACTCGGCGGTCTTGCCGTTTTTGTCGCTTTCGTTGTTTCGGCTCTTGTCTACTGTGAGATGACTCCGGTGCTGCTTTCACTGCTGCTCGGCGGTCTGATGATAGTCATTATCGGCATGATCGACGATGTTTTCCGAATCAAGCCGTATGCCAAGCTGATAATTCAGCTCATAGCCGCCGTCTTTCCGATAATGGAGGGGGTCACCATCGACTTTTTCTCCATCGGAGGCGAGACCTTCGACCTCGGTATGTGGAGCAAGCCGATAACGCTGCTGTGGATACTGCTCGTGACCAACGCCGTCAACCTTATCGACGGTCTCGACGGTCTTTCCTGCGGTGTGTCCGCCATCTGCTCGTTTTCGCTGCTGCTTGTGACGCTGACCTTCGGTCAATCGCTCAACTCGGTTCTGCTCTGCGCCATCCTTGCGGGCGCGTGCCTCGGCTTCCTGCCATATAACTCAAATCCCGCAAAGATATTCATCGGTGATACGGGCGCGATGTTCCTCGGCTATACGATGTCGGTCATCTCGATAAGCGGCGTGTTCAAGGTTCATGCGACCCTGTCGTTTCTTATCCCCATGTCGATATTCGGTCTGCCGCTTTTCGACACGATATTTGCGGTATTCCGACGCCTGCTGCACGGTCAGGCACCGTGGCATGCGGACCGCGGACACATCCATCACAAACTTATCGACCTCGGCTTTAATCAGAAGCAGTCGGTGCATATTCTCTATGCGATAAGCGGTATGCTCGGTCTCTCAGCGCTGCTCTTTACCGGTGAAAGTCTGTTCGGCATGATACTGATACTCGTTGTCAGTCTGCTGATACTCATCTCCAATATCTATATAATGACTCATGCCGATGCCAGGCACAAGGCAGGGCTCGACCAGGAGCTTTCATTTGACCATTGCGAGCCGGAAACGCCCGCAGCCGATGCAAAGACCGAGAGTGCTGTCGCAAATGCAGGCACAGCCTCGGATTCGGACGGCGCGGCAGCTGCAAGCTCGGCGGACGTAAAGACAGCTGCAGCGGATGTGCCGGGAGCGGAGAATGCATCGGATCAGATCAAAGCGACGGATGCAGGTAAGATATCCGACAGCACGGCATCCGACGGCACTGCAAGATCAGAATGACCTCTGCGCCGCTTCTGCGGCGATAAGCCGCCGCTTGCAGCTGATCCTCGAGGCGGCGGTATAGCCGTATCGACGGCAGCGCGGACCGTGCGCGGCAGTATTTTGCGCGCCGGAGTATGTGTCTCGACGGCGACAGACCGCGGCGATGCAGTATGAGCCGGTAAGACGGCAGGTGCTGCGGCGGTGCGGCGAAAAACTAAACTCAGTAAGTCAGGGGGAATCCATTTCATGAAGTCAAAGAAAATGTTGACGACGGTGATAGCGGTCATCGTGCTGTTCATTCCGACGATCATCGGAATCATCAACTATCGAATGGCGCAGTCGTCGCCCGTCACAAAGAGCTCTGTCACCAAGATGGTGCTACGTACGCCGAAGGACAACGAATACGTTTTCGACAAGAGCGCAGAGACGCAGCCCGAGCAGCAGATCGACGGAAGTATGATTACATATTTCGTCACCGCGAATGAAAATGCAGCCTCGCTATCCTCTCTCCCGACCGCGCTCGCGGGCAGAGAATGCTTTGAGGCGACCTACTATTGCTATGACAAAGAGCCGGTGTATAAGTACTACTTCTCCACCGATGCAAACGACTGCTATATTGTCGACAATAACGGCGCGGCATACCGAATGACGGCAGAGGACGCTACAAAGTTCATCTACTCCCCCTACGGAATAGATATGTATACCTCCTCGTCCGTGCCGGTGCTCACCGTCGGCGGAACGACCATTCATCCCGCAAATATGCAGTGGCAGTATCTGCTGCCGAGCGGCGAGTACGGCAATGCTATTACTCGGCTCGCGACCTCGGCGGAGACGGCATCGGTCGGCGGCAGTCTTGATCTCTCGTTCGATATTATGCCCGACTATATGCAGGTGCAGATAAGCGACGGCGACGAGGTCATCTACAACGACCTCTATTCCGGACTTTCCGAAGTCAAGTTTACCGACAGCGGAACGCTGAATGTCAAGGTTCAGGCAAAGTGGTATGACGACAGCACCCGCGCAAGCTACGGCGAGGGCTATTATGAGTTCAATATAGAGGTCAGCGCACCCGCGGTCTTTTCACTCGGAACGAACACCATTCAGCACGGCGACTTTGTTGTGATCACCGGTAAGAATGTCAAGGAGGGCGCGGAGATATCCTTCTCCTCAAGTCCCGATATCGGCTTTACGCCGCAATTCTTCCGCGACGGCAACAATGTCTACGCACTTGTGCCTATCCCGTATGATGTTGAATACAGCGCTACCGAGCAGTTTACCATCGACTGCGACGGCAGCAGCTCGACGCTCACGCTGAATGTGACCGAAAAGACCTACCGCACACAGAATTACGGCATTTCGGTCGATCTTATCTCCAAATACTTCGACGGAAACGCAAAGGCTGCATATGCCGAGGGCATGGCACCCTACTATGCAAACAAGGAGTCTACCCGTTATTTCGAGGGCGCTCTCGGATATCCGTCAAGCTCGATATCCAACCTCAATACGGTCAAGACCGGCTACGGTGTATGGCGTACGCTGACTGCGACCGGCGGACAATACCGCAACGACGGAGTTGATTTCATCGTCGGATCGTCTGCGTCGGCCAATGCAGCATATGCGGGCAAGGTTATCTTTGCCGGCGAGCAGACCGTCACCGGTAAAACGGTCGTCATCGACCACGGCTGGGGTCTCAAGAGTGTTTATGCGCACCTCGGCTCCATCAGTGTCTCCGAGGGAGATATGGTGGAAAAGGGTCAGGATCTCGGCGTCGTCGGCTCGACCGGATTTACGGATCAGGTCATGCTCCACTTCGGACTGTTCGTGTTCGACAAGCCCGTCTGTCCGTATAACTACTACGACAGCGAGATACCGATCGCAAACTGATCGGAGTGACTCTCCGTGTGACCGTTTGCAATTCCCCTTTTTCAGCTGAATAATAAGATCCCGTGCGGCTCATTTTCGGGCTGCGCGGGATCTTTTTGTATGTATTTTTCGACAATACTCATGTATTTATTGTCGTATACTATCGAAAATTATATCATATAGCGGCGAATACTCGAATAATATCACAAATTGCAGAAATAAACTTACATAAATTACTATGGAAATGCTTGACAAATTATGCCTGCGGCTGTATAATTCCATTGACAGAAAGGGTGAGAGAAAGGGGTGTGTCCGTTGGTGAGATAAGGTCAGCATCATTTCCCGGTATAAGTAATATGTCCGCCGTTTTGCCGGAGAGCTCCAATATCTTCACGACGCGTGCTGCGGCTCCGTGAAGAACGACTGTCGCTGAGCTACCGTATGGTAGTCTCGCGGAGCTGCTTCGGCGGGAAATTTTTAAAAAACACGATAATTCAACGAGAGGAGAACGATTATGAAAAAACTGACAAGAAGAGTCTTTGTTTTGGCATGTGCCGCAGTATTGACCGTAAGCTCGATACCGATATCCGCCGAAGAGCTTGGCGGCGCGAGTGAGAACGCCGACATGAGCGAGCTCGGAGCAGCGGCAGGCGCCGACAGCCTGCCCATTGAAGAGGATGTGCTGCGCGAGCATCTCTGCCCGCTCGGCGGCGAGAGCGATATTCAGGCGGTAAGCGGCATTACTATACCCGCAAGCTATGACCTGACGACGAGTGCGTATTTTCCGGAGAAGATAGCCGTAGATTATGCTTTGTCTACTCCGCAGGCATGTGTATACTATCAATATACATACGAGGTTAACCGCATCTTAGGTAATCTCAGCGATTCCGACAGCACCGTCTATTCTCCGAATTGGGTGGGAAATTCGCTCAGCTGCTCACCATTTCAATCTAAGTATTCGGCTGATATGTGCTACAAGTTTCTGAAGGAGCACGGAGCGCTCCACATCAGCGACGATACGAGCAGCTCGACTGCCATCTCGCCGACCGACGAGACGAAGATGATTGAGGCGATGAAGATGCGCCTGCGCAACTGGACGGCATACATTGCTCCGACGAGCGGCATGAGCAGGACAAGCAGCGAGATAATTGCGCTCAAGACCAAGCTGTATCTCGGATACCTCCCGAGAGTTGATATGACGTACTATAATCATACAAAGTCGACCTCCTACGGCGATGTGATAGTCCTCGGCATCCATAAGCCCGGACTTGCCTGCTTTTCCGGTATCATTGTCGGCTACGACGATAATATCGCGGTGGACATCAACGGCGACGGTGTGATATCCGATTGCGAGCGCGGAGCGTTCCGTGTTATCGGTGGCCCGGGTAACTCAAACGGTATCTGGGTAATGTATGACGCGCTAAATCAGCACAGCGAAATATCCGGAGATTGGGATAGCGAGCTGGCTCAGTATCACAGAGCGGCAAGATGGAGTATTTTTACGAATGAGACTGGAGTGGGCAATTGCTTCTATGTTATATCGGTGCGCGAGCATGTAAACGACGTTATGGTCCGCGTGCGCTTCAATAATACCTCTCACTCCGTGCCCTCGGTCACTATCGTTAAAACACCCGGCACGGACGAGGAGCCTTACATAGAATACCCGACCACACAGGACGGGCAAAACGGTCTCTCGCATACCGAAAACTTCACGCTACTCTACGATCTCAGCACGGCGGGGCTTAACCGCTCAAATATCAGCGGCAGCTACTATGCATACGGCGTTGATATAAGAAACGGCGGGACGGTCGACAGCGTTACGTTTATCGACGATCTCGGCGAGATTGTAAAGACACCGGGGCAGGATGAATATGACGCGTATATTTCTACTCTCGGTATTCCGCTCGGCGATCTGAATTACAGCGGCAGCGTCACAACGCTTGATATCGTGCGCCTTAATAACTATCTGGGTGGTAGACGTGAATTCTCTTCCCTTCAGAAGTATCTGGCAGATACCGACAGTGACGGCGATATTGATCAGGACGATGTTCAGGCAATGATGCGGATAATCGCTGCCGGTTGATCTCGGAAACGATATAATACTTTATCAAAGCTATGTTTATTCGGAGGGGCGGGCGGTATGCCGAAAGCCGTTTGCCGATCCTCGGAGGTCTGCTGCCGTGATATTGGCTGAGCAATGCTATCCGAATAACGGAAAAATGTTTATCGAACTCATAGCCTTACACGGATAAAAACGCAGACATGACCCCACCGCTGCCGCACAAATGTACGGCTGCGGTGGGGTATGACTATTGTGAATATTAATCTACCGCGCGTCGATTCGGCTATGTCGTGTCGAACTTACGGTAATAAAGCGCCCCGGCAGAGCATGCAGCTTCTGTCGGGGCGTACATATTATTTATGCTTTGAGTGAAAGCGCGTTCTTCGGCAGAGCAGCTATGCCGTTTTGACGGTGCCTTTTCGGCAGAGCAATACCGCTTTGACAGTATTGCTTCGGGAAACAGAGCATTTGAGGCTCACAAGACCTCTTGGAGCAAGGAGAGGCGGTCACGCCTTTCCTTTTCTTGATTTATGACCATTCCAATGTGCGCCGACATTGCTCGGCTCTGCCCGGTCCGAGAGGTCATGCTTTGCCTTTTTGTGATGCGGGCGGCAGCTGTAATCGGCGTTTTACTGACTGCTTAGCTTATTATTGATGCTTGCGACAAGCGACGCCCCGCTTAACCCGCGTGCGGCGTAGAGACGCGGGATAGTCATGTTGGTCCTTCCGCCGAGCGGCTCCGCCGGACGTGCGAGATATGCTGCATCGTAGTATTCCTCCGCGATGCGTGTGACCATGGTATTCCACTTTCCGGTCGGGTATGCCATGCTGCGGCAGGGAACACCGGTTATCTCCTCGATACGGCGTGCGGATTCGGAGAGCTCGTCGCGAACTCTGTCCTCTTCCTCGTTTGCGAGAACACAGTGATTCGCCGTGTGGCTGCCGAAGCGGACAAGTCCGCTGTCCGACATTTCCTTTATCTGCTCTTCTGTCAGATAGCCGGGCTGACCTATCATATTGGATATCATAAATATAGTCGCCTTTGCACCGTGTGCCTTGAGGATAGGAAACATGGTGGTATAGTTGTCCTCATAGCCGTCGTCGAATGTCACGAGCACTGCGGGACGGTCCTTGGGGCCGTATTCGTCTGCAAAAAGAAAGGCATAGCCTGCATTTGTGATGGCGGTGAGCTGATCGTCAAACTCCTCCGGACGGACGAAGAGGGAGGAATAATCGTTGAACGGGGTCTCCATTATCAGGTGATACATAAGACCTATCGGAAGATCGCCGCCCTCTGAATAATTTGCCTCGGTGCTCGCCTGGGGTACGGAACGGCTCAGCAGTCCGCGCAATATTTCGTCGGTAGTGTCGTCGGTCGGATGCTCGGGCTCGGGTTCCGGCTCCGTTACCTCCGTTGTTTCCGGCTCTGTCGTTTCCGGCTTCGTCGTCGTTTGCTCGGTAGTGACCTCGGGTGTTGTTTCGGAGTCGGGCGCGGTGGTCTCGTCCCCGTCGCCGCTGCCGCCGCAGGAGCAGAGCAGTGCCGCAGCGATGCCCGCCGCGAGCGCAAGTGTCGTAATTCTGCTGATGATTCTGTTTCCGATTTTCATGGTAAAGTATGTAGCCTTTCATATTTTTGCGGGCGGCGGAGAGCTCTGCCGCCCGCTTTTGTCGGTGATTATTTGTTTTGCGCAGTCTGCGCGGCTATGCATTTGTCGGCAAGGATTATTTTACAGTTCCGCGATGCCACTCGGCATTTATCTCGGCAAGCTCCTTGCGTCCCTCGATATACGGGCGGTATATCTCCTCTGTTGACCCGCCGCCACGAACATCGCAGCCGTCACAGCCTGCGCATCCGCCGCAGCCGAGTCCCTCGCGGACTATCCTCTCGCGCTCCTCACGCGTTGTATCCTTTATAAGAATCGAACCGTTTGCCATTCTATCTCCTCCGTCTGTAATATAGGCGAATGCGGCGAGCCGCATAGCCTTTGGACGTAGTTTAAGCATTTTTGTATATGCGTATGCATCCGACGGCGCAGTAATAACGAATATCGTTCTTTATGTGATGGCGCCGCATATCGGTTCGTATTCTATTATAGCTTAAAGCAGTGCTTTTTTCAAGGGTGAACGGCAATTTATTTCAAATAATTGTATCGGTGAAAATTTGTGCGGTCGAAGAAAAGATTGTTTTCGAAAAATGTAATGACAACGGATAAAAAATGTGCTATAATGCGCATGAAATACAGTCTCGCGCGCTTGGCGGTGCGAGGATATGAAACACGAAACATGAAAGGGATTAAAATTATGGGACTTATCAGGGCTGGTACGGGAGCGCTCGGCGGAACTCTCGCGGATCAATGGAAGGAATTTTTCTACTGTGATGCACTTCCGAATGACGTTCTCATGCGTCGCGGACAAAAGCAGATAACCGGTCGTTCCTCGAATATAAAGGGCAATGACAATATCATCACAAACGGCTCCGGTATCGCCGTTGCCGACGGACAGTGCATGATGATCGTCGAGCAGGGAAAGATAGTCGAGGTATGTGCAGAGCCGGGCGAATTTGTATATGACAGTTCGACAGAACCGTCGATTTTCTCCGGCAAGCTCGGTGATAGCATCAAGCAGACCTTCAGAACTATCGGTAAGCGCTTTACCTACGGCGGCGACCCCGGAAAGGATCAGCGCGTCTACTACTTTAATACCAAAGAGATAATCGACAACAAATTCGGCACGCCGAATCCTATTATTTTTGAGGTAACGAACAAGCGCATCGGGCTGAGCCGCACAGTTCAGGTCCGCTGCAACGGCGTTTATACCTACGTTATCTCCGATCCGCTGCTCTTCTACACGAGACTGTGCGGAAATGTGACAGAGGAGTTTACCCGCGATCAGATCGACGATCAGCTCAGGGTAGAGTTTGTCGATGCTCTTCAGCCTGCGCTCGGTGCGCTTGCTGAGCTTGAACTGCGGCCCGCTCAGATACCTGCCAAGGCAAACGAGCTGAAGGCGGCTATGAACGACGCGCTCAAGCAGGAGTGGGCGGAGAACCGCGGTATTTCGGTCGAAAAGATTGCGCTCAACCCCATAACGCTGACCGATGAGGATATGAAGAAGATCAACGAGATCGAGGATGCGGCAAGCGTCGGCTCAAATCCGTTTATAATGGCGGGCAGAATGACCAATGCCACCGCCGATGCAATGCAGACCGCCGCCGGAAACGACGCCGGTGCGATGACCGGCTTTATGGGTATGGGAATGGTCGGCATGGGAGGTCAGGGCGGTTTCGGCGCTGCTCAGAATATCTATGCCGCAGGCGTTGCGCAGGCACAACAGGATCAGCAGAATCAGCCCGCACAGCAGTCTGTCGATGCGTGGAAATGCTCCTGCGGTGCGACCTCGACGGGTAAGTTCTGCCCGGAGTGCGGCGCGGCACGACCGGAGGCAAACGGTTGGACCTGCTCCTGCGGAACGGTGAATCAAGGCAAATTCTGTCAGAATTGCGGAAATAAAAAACCTGAGGGATGCTAAAACCGTTCGGAACGAAAAAGCGCGGACCAAATTATTTAGGAGAAAATTGCATGGATGAATTGAGAGAATTCAAATGCCCCTGTTGCGGCGGTGCCATCGAATTCAGCAGTGAAGCACAGAAGATGAAATGCCCCTATTGTGATACCGAGTTTGAAATGGAGACCCTGCGCGCATACGACGAGTCGCTGCGCGAGGACGGGCACGATGACATTCATTGGGAAACGAGCGGCGGCACCGAGTGGCGCGCCGGCGAGGAAGAGGGAATGCGGGTGTATTCCTGCAGATCCTGCGGAGGCGAGATCGTCTGCGACGAGAATACCGCCGCAACCTCATGCCCCTACTGCGGCAATCCCGTCGTCATGACCGGTAATCTCTCGGGCGCGTTGCGTCCCGACCTCGTTATTCCGTTCAAGCTGGATAAAAAGGCGGCTAAGGCGGGGCTTGAAAAGCATCTGGCTAACAAATATTTTCTGCCGGCGGTGTTCCGCTCGCAGAATCACATCGACGAGATAAAGGGCGTATATGTCCCCGTGTGGCTTTTCGATGCCGATGTCAGCGGAAACTTCCGCTATCGCGCAACGCAGATCAGAACATGGAGCGACTCAGACTACATTTATACCGAAACGAGCCATTTTGCCGTTTTGCGCGGCGGAAACGTGTCGTTCGCCTCGGTTCCGGTAGACGGCTCGAGCGCTATGCCGGATGATATAATGGAATCTATCGAGCCGTTTGATATTTCGGATGCGGTAGATTTTCAGACGGCATATCTCTCAGGCTTTCTTGCGGACAAATACGACGTCGATGCCGAGCAGAGTATTGACCGGGCAAATGAGCGCGTGCGCCACAGCACCGAGCAGGCGTTTGCCGCTACCGTTTCCGGTTATTCGTCGGTCATGCCCGAGGGCGGCTCTATGAACGTCCGCAACGGAAAGGCAAAATACGTTCTTTTTCCCGTGTGGCTGCTCAACACCACTTGGAACGGAGAGAAATATATGTTCGCAATGAACGGTCAGACCGGAAAGTTCGTCGGCAATCTCCCGCTCGACAGGGCAAAGTACGCAAAAACCTTTGCGCTTATAACAGCCGCAACTGCCGCAGTCTGCACCGCTATATACGCCATCGCGAATCTGCTGTGAGAGGGGGAGCCGCTATGAAAAAGATTACATCGGTAATTCTTGCCGTACTGCTTTGCTTCTCGCTCGCTCTTACCGCTATGGCGGTGGGAGGTGCGCGATATATCGTTGACGAGGGCGATCGGCTCACTGCCTCGGAGCTTTCCGAGCTTGAGGGTCGTGCGGAGGTTCTGTACGATCGCGGCGGCATCGGCGCGAGCTGCCTCATCGTCGATTCGCTCGGCGTTTATACGGCGCCCGAATACATCGACGATGTATATGCCGACAACTGCCCTGCCTCCGATGCGGTCGTACTGCTGAACGAGGTAGAGTCCGGCTCGGCGTATCTGTATTACATAGGTGATGCCGATTCGGCTGTTCTCGGCCACGAGGCGGAGCTGCTCGGTGCGTACAATAATGAGGATACATATTTCGACGGTATATATGAGTTTATCGACACGGTGGCGGAGATAGTTCTCGGTGACAGCGATCTCGAGTCTGCTGCTTTGGATGCACCTGCTTCGACCGCTGCGGCGGGAAATGTCTCCGAGACCTTGCCCGGTGCACTTGATAAAGATCACCCGGCTCGCCTTGTCGACGGCGAGCATCTGCTCGGAACGGAGGAAGCAGACGAGATATCCCGTATGCTCGACGAGATAAGCGTCCGTCAGAATTTCGATGTCGTTATCGTTACCGTAGGCTCGCTCGGCGCTAAGAGTGCGCAGGCCTTTGCCGACGATTACTACGACTGCAACGGCTACGGAATGGGCGCGGACAGAGACGGCGTTCTCCTGCTTATCAGCATGGAGGAGCGCGACTGGTATATATCCACCTGCGGCTACGGGATCGAGGCGATAACCGACGCGGGACGCAATACCATGTCAGATTATTTTGTGCCCTACCTCTCGGACGGAGATTATTATACCGCGTTCAAGACCTACGCGGAGCTGTGTGATAAGTTCGTGACTCAGGCGCGGACGGATGTATCCTACGATATCGGAAATCTTGATGATCTTGATTATTCGATACCGCTGACCGCAGAGGACTGGATAACGGCGGTCTGCGTCAATATCGTTATCGGTATCGTTGCTGCACTTATTGTCTGCTCGATACTCAAGGGCAAGCTGAAAACCGTCGCTATGCAGCGCGGTGCGAATAATTATACGGTAGAGGATAGCTTTGAGGTCACTCAGAGCTCGGATCTCTTCCTTTACAGCACTGTCTCGAGAACCGCAAAGCCGAAGGAAAACGAATCCTCGGGCGGCGGCTCGAGCACGCATACCTCCTCGTCCGGCACATCGCACGGCGGAGGCGGAGGAAAGTTCTGATCGGAGACCGTTTCGATCGACGCATATTCCGACTCGGTGCCGGCATACGGAATAAAAAAAGAGAAGCAGGGTTCACAATGCTCTGCTTCTCTCATTAGATATTAGGTGAGACCGACAATATGATCTGTTATACGGATAGTTAAAGCTTAGGTAGGGCAAAATGCCGTCATAAAAGCTAAAAACATTTCGCGGCTTGGCAGCTCATATGCCGTAGCCCGCTGCCGGCAGCCGAGGCGGCGTTACTTTTTCATCTCCATATACGGCAGCACGGAAAAGCCTTTTTTCTCATAGACCGCGACGGCGCGCTCGTTTTCCTGCTCGACCTCGAGCCGCAGAACGGCATCGGGATAGCGCTCGCCGACAAACTCGATGAAGCGGCTGCCGAACCCGAGACCGCGGTATTCTTCCTTTATATAGATATCCTCGCCATATGCAAGGCTTTCCGAACTCGGTGGAATAGCTTTTGGCAAGCATTCCGTAGCCGCATATCGCACCGTCCGACTCGAAAACAAAGCCCTCCACATATGGGCTGTCTCCGAGACACTGATCTATATCGCGGAGGAATATCTCCTCCGAGCCGTTGCTGAGTACGGCGGGCGAGGCGTAGAATACCCGCATCATTTCGATTATTTCCGCTTTGTCGCGCAGCTCCATTGCTCGTATCACTTTATGACCTCCGGTAAACTCAAACATAATTTCCGATATTATTATAGCCTAATAGCCGCGCAAAGTCAATATTGAGAAAAGCTTGGATGTGCGGGAGCATCAAAATGATAATCTCGGCAGTACAGTCCATTTGCCCGCGCGGCGGCTGAGCTGTCATGACCGGACGCAGCATCTGCCGCACTCGTTCGAAAAGCTATTGTATTTTCCTCTCCGCTGTGATATAATCGTAAAAAAGGATGCTTGTCTGCATCCGAAACTAAACCGGGCGGACGTGCTGAGGATAGATAGCCCGCCGCCGAAAGGAAAAAATCATGATATACAGACATTATTACACCGCTCAGCTGCTCGACGGAGTGAGCTTCGCGGATATCGAAAAGCAGCTCGGCGGGAGCTATACCGCGCCTGAGGCAGTCGTGTCTATCACCGTGTCGGCGTGGCGCAAGAGACTGTTTCTTTATTTTGAGACACGCGATGTCGAGGAGCTGTCTCCCGACGTGCTCTGGAGCGGGCTGGAGAGCTTTCTCGAGCTTTGGCCCGGCGCAGAGGAGAAGCGTTTGTGGGTCCCGATGTTCGATATCTTCCATTATAATGCGCCTGTTGTCGACGAGGAATGGATGCGCCATACCGAAAAGGTGCCGTTCTGTATGCTTATGACCATTCGTCCCGAAAAGCTGGCTTCCTACATTTTCTACCATCATCAGCTTCAGGAGGAGGATCCCGGCTGCGGTGCGCAGCACGCCGTTATTGCAATGCACGAAAATCTGCTCTTCCACTACATGGAGAATCCCGAGAATGAAAATTGCCTTGTGGCTAAGGGCAGTCTGAATA
Organism: uncultured Eubacteriales bacterium; assembly: GCA_900545935.1. Taxonomy (GTDB): domain Bacteria; phylum Bacillota; class Clostridia; order Oscillospirales; family CAG-272; genus UMGS911. The sequence continues at coordinate 9,839 of URAP01000017.1, read as the reverse complement.
CGCACAATACCCCCGATCATTGGGGCGAGCTGATGGAGCAGCACTTCGCTCCGTGGCCGGATACCGATCCGCCTATCCAGTGGCGCAAGGATCTTACGACCGTTTTCCATACCGAGACCATCATCCCTTATCCGTCTAACTGAGGAAACGGGGAGAACGGGGGAGAACGATGCGGGAACGCTTTTGAAAAAGCGCCCCCGCAAAACTTTTAATATGTGGGCTTTTCAAAGCGCACGGACTGCGGATAAGAGAATAACCCCGCTCTGACCGCACAGCAAGTAAATACTCGAGCCTTGGACTTATATATAAAAAGGAATGCTGAAAACTCATGTTTTGGCATTCCTTTTTATTAAAGTATATGTAAGTATACAGCTGTTGTGTTGATATTGAATTACATCTGCGTGTCTGCGAGGCTATACCTTTCTCTTATTCTATAAGCCGCAGAACCTCATCTGCCGACAGCTCGGGGTGAAGCTCTGAGATATAGCGCTCCTCGAGCGGTATCCACCGCTCGGCAAAGGCGCGTGCGCGTTCCGCACCGTTTCGCCGCAGTATGCGCTCCGCCTGCTCTGTATGTTCGACGTCGATGAAGATCGTGCGGTCATAGAAGCGTCTCAGCTCGGGGCGGCAGGAATACGCGCCCTCTATCAGTGTGATGCCGTTCCCGTCTGCCGTATACGGCTCGGGCTGTGCTCCGTGACAGCGATACGGGCGGCAGAGGCAGCTCTCTCCGCGTGACAGCGGCAGCAGCACCTCGTCGCGCAGGCGCTCAAAGTCCATATTTCCGCCTGCCGTTTTCATCCGCTGCTCGGTGCGCTGCTCCGGACGAAGGAAAAAATCATCGGTGTGCAGCGTTCGGCACGGGATGCCGCGCGCGAGGAGCAGCTCCTCTGCGGCGTGTGCGAGCGTTGTTTTTCCGCCGGCACATCTGCCGTCTATCGCGATAATCGTTCTGCCTCGGCTCTCCGCAAGCCGTTCGGCGATATCGCAGAGCAGCTCTGCGGCTGCGGCGGTAGTCATTGTTTTTGCTTCAGATTTCATTTGGACCTCGTTTGGCTTGTTATTCGGATGTCCGTTGCCGCTCGGCTGCGGACTATTTATTATTGCGGAGCCGTCGGAATTGTATTTTCATCGCATCATATCGTATCGCTTCCCGGCTTACCCTTTTATTGCCTCCCGGCTTATCCCCTCATTGCTTTTCGGTTCGCCTTTGTACAGCTGTCGGAATCGTCTTGTCCTTTCTTCGTGATACGGAGAGGGACGAGGCGTTTTTTCATAAATACGATGCCGATCGATCTGCCGAGCTTGAACGCCACATTGTCGAGCTCGCCCGAGAGCGAGAAGCCGCAACGACGGTGAAATGCGATCGACGCCTCGTTATCGTTCGCTATCAGCGAGACGATATTTTCTATTCCGTAATTGCCTGCTGCTTGTTCTATCTCATCGTAAAGTGTGCTGCCGATGTGCTCGTGCCTGCGGTCGGGGTCGACATAGATAGAGAGAGATGCGGTACAGCGATAGGCGCTGCGTGCGTTGAAAACATCGAGATAGGCATATCCGACCGGAGCACCCGTTTTATCGCGCGCGACAAGAAACGGATGGCTCGCCGTTATGCGCTTGACACGAGCCGAGAACTCCGCCTCGTCGATGGGCTGCTCCTCGAGGGTGTTGCAGGTGTTCTCTATATAATAATTGTAGATCTCGGTGCAGCGGCTGATATCGGAGGAGCGCACGAGAGATATGGTTATCATCCTTCTATCCTTTCGGTAATGTTTTATTTCTCGGTAAGCTATATTGATATTATAATCCCATACGGCGAAAAATGCAACCGCTTTTTCGGATCATGCCGACATTACCGCTGCGGCGGGATTGCTTCGGTATTGACGGTCGGTGGCGCGCGGTAAGCATAAAAATGTTAAAATAATGTTAAAATGAACATTTCAAGATGTGAAAATCACACGTTTTTGTGAAATTGCTTGAAAAGCATATTGACATTATCACATGCCGGTGATATAATAACATATGAAATGTTATTTTTAACATCGACGCTGAGCAAAGCGACGCTCAATGTCCGTGTTCGGCTGCCGATCGGCGAGCTCGACGGTGCGCGGAGTGCGGAGAGACGGTCGCGGCGCATGATGCCGATAGCTTTTGCCATCGTGAAAGGACTGGAATCTTATGAACTCATCCCGAAGGGAACAGATACGCGAGCTGCTGTGCAACCGACCGTTTATATCATTTGATGAGCTGCACGAGATGTTTCCCGGAGTGTCGAATATGACGCTGCGCCGCGACATCGAATATTTTGAGGAGCAGAGCGAGGCGATAAAGGTTCGCGGCGGCGCAAGGTCGATGAAGTTTATCACGACCTGCATGGAGGGAAAATTCTCTCTGAGGATGAACGAGAATACCCCCGCAAAGCAAAAGATAGCCTCTGTCGCGCTCAGCCTGATTGAGACCGAGCGTTCGGTCTTTCTTGACTCGGGAACAACGATATTTCAGCTCGCCGCAACAATGCCGGATGAGCGGCTCGTGGTAACGACGACGGGACCGAATATCGCGCTCGAGCTGATAAAGAAAAAGCTGCCGATAGTTAATCTCGTCGGCGGAATGCTCAACCGCGACAGTATCTCGGTATCAGGTAATAACGCAACGAAGTTTCTTGCGGACATCAATATAGACGTTGCGTTTATCGTACCCTCGGGCGCGTCTGCCGAGACCGGTTTTACCTGCGGCAACTATGCCGAGTGCGAGTTCAAGCGTCAGGTTATAGAAAAGGCGCGCCGCACCATCATTCTTGCCGACCATTCTAAGTTCGGAAGAACGCTCCCGTACACCTTTGCCGAGTTCGGCATGGTCGATACCATAATAACCGATCGCGCCGTATCGGGCGATATCGCAGATGCGGCAAAGCGTGCCGGCACGCAGATAATCGCAGCGGATATCGGCGAATAAACAGCGCAGACCGGGCATTGCCCGCGCATAATATACGCATAATATAATGTAATAATTTACGGAGGACATAAAAACAATGGCAACACTCGTTATCATGCCCCGTCAGGGACAGAGCGTAGAGAGCTGCGTTATCACCGAATGGAAGAAGAAAAAAGGTGATGCCGTAGCCGTTAAGGACATTCTTTTCTCCTATGAGACGGACAAATCCTCTTTCGATGAGGAGGCTGCGGTCGCAGGCACACTGCTCGAGACCTTTGCAGAGGACGGAGACGACGTTCCCTGTCTCAATCCCGTCTGCATTATCGGCGAACCCGGCGAGGATATCTCCGCGCTGGTCGCAGAGGCTAAAAGGCAGATAGGCGGCGACGAGACCGAGCCCGAGGTAAAGCCCGAGCCGGCAGCCGCAGCACCTGCTCCGACGGCAGCCCCTGCGGCAGCTTCGGCAGCGGCACCTGCCGTTACCGCATCCGGAGACGGCTTTGTACGTATCTCGCCCAGAGCACGTCATCTTGCGGAGCGCACCGGCGCGGATATCTCAAAGGCGGAGCCGACCGGTCCGATGGGCAGAATAATCGAGCGTGATATAAACGCGCTGCTCGATCGCGGTATCTATGTCGGTGCGAGTGCGGCAGAGGAGCCGACGGCGGCAGCGCCCGCGGCAGCTGCGGCACCCGAGGTTGAATACGAGGATGTAAAGCTGCCTAATATCCGCAAGGTCATTGCAAAGAGCATGCACGCATCGCTCTCGAATATGGCACAGCTCACACTCAATGCATCCTTTGATGCAACAAAGATAATGTCGCTCCGCGCAGCCTTCAAGGCTAAGGGCGAGGCGCTCGGCATGAACAATGTCACCCTCAACGATATGGTGCTCTATGCCGTAGCAAAGACACTGCGCGGTCACCGTGATCTCAATGCGAACTACCTTGACGATCAGGATATCATTCGCTATTTTACGCATGTCAATCTCGGCGTAGCGGTCGACACGCCGCGCGGACTGCTCGTTCCCACCGTTTTCTCTGCCGATACGCTCTCGCTCAACGAGCTTTCGGCTCAGACCAAGACGCTCATTTCCGATGCTAAGGCAGGTACGATATCGCCCGACAAGCTGCGCGGCGGCTCGTTCACCGTCACAAATCTCGGCTCGATGGGCATCGAGAGCTTTACTCCCGTTGTCAATCCGCCGCAGACCGGTATCCTCGGCGTAGGAACGATCACGCGCAGGGTAAAGACGGTCGACGGTCAGGATGTTTTCTATGACGCTATGGGGCTGTCGCTCACCTTCGACCACCGCGCGCTCGACGGCGCGCCGGCGGCGAGATTCCTGCGCGAGCTCTGTCTCGGTCTCGAGAACTTCGGGCTTCTGATGGCTAAGTGAGAAAGGACGGAGACGGAGATGTATGATCTGATAATTCTCGGCGGAGGTCCCGCCGGATATAATGCGGCGGAGCGCGCCGCACATGGGGGACTCAAGACCCTCGTTATCGAAAAGAGAGCGCTCGGCGGTGTATGCCTGAACGAGGGCTGTATTCCGACAAAAACGCTGCTCTATTCGGCTAAGATATTCGATTACTCCAAGCACTGTGCCGAGTACGGCGTAAAGCTCGGAGACGCCTCGATAGACCACAGCTATGTTATCGAGCGCAAGAATAAGGTGGTCAAGATGCTCGTCGGCGGCATCGGCTCGACGCTCAAGCGCGCGGGCATAGATGTAGTGACCGAGGCGGGCGAGATACTGCGCCGCGACGCGGAGGGCTTTGTTGTCCGCGCGGGCGACGGCGAGTATGTCGGACGTCAGCTGCTCATCTGCACAGGCTCTACCGCATCGGTCCCGCCTATTCCCGGGCTGCGCGAGTCGGTCGAGAGCGGCTTCGGACTCACCAATCACGAGATTCTTGATATGAAGGAGGTCCCGGGCAGACTCGTCGTTATCGGCGGCGGAGTTATCGGACTCGAGATGGCTTCCTATTTCAACAGCATCGGCAGTCATGTGACGGTCATCGAGATGCTTGACCATATCGGCGGGCCTACCGACCTCGAGATATCCTCGATGCTGCGCAAGGAATACACTGCGCGCGGCGTTGAGTTCCTGCTCGGCGCAAAGGTCACGTCGGTCGGCACCGACTGCGTGAACTACGAGCTTGACGGAAAGCAGCTCAGCGCACCCGCAGACAAGGTGCTCATCTCTATCGGACGGCGCGCAATGACGGCGGGCATAGGTCTGGAGAACATCGGCGTGCTTACCGAGCGAGGCGCGATAGTGACGAACGACCGCGGTCAGACGAATGTTGCTGGCGTATGGGCGGCAGGCGACGTAAACGGTCGCTCGATGCTTGCACACACCGCATACCGCGAGGGCGAGGTCTGCATCAACAATATCCTCGGCATCCGCGACAGCGTAAACTACTCAGCCATTCCGTCGGTCATATATACAAATCCCGAGGTCGCTGCGGTCGGCGAGACCGAGGAGAGCGCAAAGGCTAAGGGTCTGGACGTTATCGTCAAGACCGTAACGCTCAAGCTCAGCGGCAGATATATCGCAGAGAACGAGGGCGGAAACGGTGTTATCAAGCTGATAATCGGACGCGAGCACAAGGACATTCTCGGCGTTCACATGATAGGCACATACGCCTCCGAGATAATCTACGGCTGCGCAATGATGGTCGACAGACACATGCGCGTCGGCGACGTTCAGCGCACGGTATTCCCGCATCCCACCGTCGGTGAGGTGCTGCGCGAGGCAATGTTCGGTATCTGACGGCATTGCGTCGCCCAGTGAATCGTCGCCGGACGATATCACTCGAATCTGAATAATGTACAAGACCCGCTGAGGCGGAGATAAGTAAAAAATAATTCTTAAATATAAAAGGAGACACGTTATGCCAAAGTCACAGTTCGTTGACCCCAAAAAGGCGTTTACCCCCGGTTATATCCACTTCGAGGATATTCCGGTATGCCAATACAAAAAGACGCTTGCAGAGGAGAAAAAGCTCTATAAAAAGGACGATTTTCTCCGCATCTACCGCGATATGCGCATCATCCGCGAGTTCGAGACGATGCTCAACGAGATCAAGACCAAGAGCGAGTACAACGGCGTTGCATACAACAACCCCGGCCCCGCTCACCTCTCCATCGGACAGGAGGCTTCTGCCGTCGGTGAGGCTTACTCGCTTGATATAAACGACCTGACATTCGGCTCTCACCGCAGCCACGGCGAGATACTTGCAAAGGGTCTGTCCTCGATAAACAAGCTCGAGGACGGCGAGCTGTACGACATAATGAAGGAATTTCTCGGCGGAACGGTGCTCAGTGTCGTTGAGAAGCACATGAACGCGGGCGGCGACATCAAGGAGCTTGCGATTAACTTCCTGCTCTACGGAGCGCTTGCAGAGGTATTTGCAAGAACTACCGGCTTTAACCGCGGCCTCGGCGGCTCGATGCACGCATTCTTTATTCCGTTCGGTATCATGCCGAACAACGCAATAGTCGGCGGCGGTGCACCTATCGCGCTCGGCGCGGCGCTCTATAAGCGTAGCAACCGCAAGAAGGGCATTGTTGTCGCAAACTGCGGCGACGGCGCATGCGGCAGAGGACCTGTTCTCGAGTCGTTCAACTTTGCCTCCATGGATCAGATAACACAGCTCTGGGACGGCGGCAAGGGCGAGGGAATGCCTATCCTCTTCAACGTATTCAATAACCATTACGGCATGGGCGGACAGACTCGCGGCGAGACGATGGGCTACGACATGGCAGCTCGTCTCGGTGCAGGCTTCAATCCGACCATGATGCACGCTGAGCGCGTAAACGGCTACGATCCGCTTGCGGTTATCGACGCTGTAACAAGAAAGAAGGAGCTGCTCGTAAACGGTAAGGGACCGGCTCTGCTCGACGTCGTCACCTATCGCGTGTCCGGACACTCACCGTCCGATAGCTCGACATACCGTACACCTGAGGAGATCGAGGCATGGAAGGCTGCAGATCCTATCCTCGCATTCAAGGAAAAGCTCATCAAGGGCAAGATCGCAACCGAGAGTGAGATAGGTGCTATCGACAGCTCGATAATCGACCGTATGACCGAGGTCATCAAGCTCGCTATAAACGACGACATCTCGCCGCGCATGGATCTTGACAAGACCCCCGACGCTATCTCCTCCATCATGTTCTCGAATCAGAAGGTTCACTCGATGGATCCGACCCGCACCGCGGAGATGACCAAGCCGAGAGAGGAATGCGACCGTCTGAAGGAGATGGCTACTAAGGTTCGCACCGCAAAGGATGCAAACGGCAAGCCCGTTCCGAAGATGAAGGTCTACAATATTCGTGACGGTCTCTGCGAGCCGATAATCAACAAGTTCTATGACGACCCGACGCTCATCGCATACGGTGAGGATAACCGCGACTGGGGCGGCGCTTTCGGCGTATACAAGAAGATAACCGATTCCATCCCCTATCACCGCTTCTTCAACTCGCCCATCTCCGAGTCCGCGATCGTCGGCTCGGCAGTCGGCTACGCAATGTGCGGCGGCAGAGTTATCGTCGAGCTGATGTATGCCGACTTTATCGGCTGCGCGGGCGACGAGATATTCAACCAGATGGCTAAGTGGCAGGCAATGAGCGCGGGCATTCTCAAGATGCCTATCATCCTCCGCGTATCCGTCGGAAGCAAGTACGGCGCACAGCATTCTCAGGATTGGACGGCTCTGACCGCCCACATCCCGGGACTCAAGGTAGTATTCCCGTCCACGCCCTACGACGCAAAGGGACTCATGTCCGCAGCGCTTGAGGGCACCGACCCCGTTATCTTCTTCGAGTCGCAGAGAATCTACGACAAGGGCGAGGAGTTCCACGAGGGCGGCGTTCCGACCGAATATTATGAGGTCGAAATGGGCGACCCGGATATCAAGCGCGAGGGTAAGGATGTCACTATCCTGACCATCGGTGCGGTACTCTATCGTGCTCTCGAGGCGGCTAAGACGCTCGAGGAGAAGTACGGCATCTCCGCCGAGATCATCGACTCCCGCTCCATCGTTCCGTTCGACTACACAAAGGTCATCGAGTCGGTCAAAAAGACGGGCAAGATAATCATCGTCGGCGACGCTTGCGAGAGAGGCTCGGTAATGAAGGATATGGCGGCGAACATCAACGAGTTTGCCTTCGATTATCTCGATGCACCCGCCGTAGCATACGGCTCGCGCAACTGGATAACTCCCGCCTTCGAGCTCGAGAAGTACTTCTTCCCGCAGGCTGACGGTATCATCGACTGCATCCACGAGAAGCTCATGCCCATACCCGGACATGTTCCGACGCACTCGTTCAGCGATGTTGAGAAGATGAACCGTTCTAAGCTCGGTCTCTGAGTTTGAAAATTCGGTTTGATTTGACTCGGTCGGGCTCGATTCGACGCTGCAGCGGCGCAGTCGTAACCGAATTAAATTAAGCAAAATCGTTCAAATAAGATAATTAAACACAGTCCCGCTCGCAGCCACGGCAGAACGCGGCTCGGGCGGGATGCTTTTTACAGGGAAGAAATATTATGATAAGCTATCGCACAGACGTAACCGACCCGTATTTCAACCTCGCAATGGAGGAGTATCTAATCGACACGGCGGGCGATGAGGAGATATTTATCCTCTGGAGAAACGAGCCGTCGGTCATTATAGGTCGGAATCAGAACGCATTTTCCGAGCTTGACGTGTCGTTCGCGCGCGAGCATGATATCAAGGTTGTTCGCAGACTCACCGGAGGCGGTGCGGTCTTTCACGACCTCGGAAATATCAACTATACCTTTATCAGCCCCGATGTCGATGGCGGCTCGCTGAATTTTGCCCGTTTCTGCGAGCCTATCGTCCGCGCGCTGCGCGCGCTCGGGCTTGATGCGTCGCTGTCAGGACGCAATGATATCCTTGCCGAGGGACGAAAGGTCTCCGGAACGGCGCAGTGTGTGCGCAGCGGACATGTAATGCATCATGGAACGCTGCTCTGGGACGCCGATTTCAGCGCTATGGCGGGTGTACTGCGTCCCGATACCGAAAAGCTTGCCGCAAAGGGGATAAAAAGCGTCCGCAGCAGGGTGGGAAATATCCGCGCGCTGCTCGCGGAGCTCGGAGACGAGCGGCAGAGCGATGTTACCGTACCAGATTCGGTGCTCGGACTCGGCGAGTATCTTTATTCGTCCTTTCCCGGAGAGCCTGTGCCGCTGTCAGAGCGGCAGCTTGAGGAGATCGGCGCACTTGCCGACGCAAAATATCGCACATGGAATTGGAATTTCGGCAGCTCAAAGCAATATGCTGCGGAGAAGCGCCGCCGTTTTCCGTTCGGTTCGGTCTGTGTCCGCTATACGCTCTCGGGCGGAATTATCGAGGAGATCGATATCAGCGGCGACTTTTTCGGCGCAGGATCGGTGCAGCAGCTCTGCTCGAGCCTTGTCGGAACGCGCTGCGAGCGCGACGCGCTGCTGACGGCGCTCGACGGCAGAACGGGAGAGTATATCCTCGGCGCGACCGATGAGGATATCGCGGACCTGCTCATATAAACACTGCACACTATCCGCGCAACGTACACTCTGCGGCTGCCCTCTGCACAAGTGCAATTTTGCGGTCTTGCAAAGCAGAATTTCTGATACATTCAGTAAACCAATTAATCGTGTGGCGGTAAATGAGGGAGACGTACACGTCTGCAGTGTCTCTCACCCCATCTGCCTATTTACAATCTAAATTCAAGTACAGTCAAGCTTCTTTGTGCTTTTCGTATCCCAAAGAACCTTATAGTAGGTCTGCGCTGTCTTGGTCTCACGGGGGCTTGGGGAGAGATAAAAAAGATGCAGAATCGTCGAAAACCGCCTCGTCGCCGTACAAGCGTACGGCAGAGACGGGTTTCGGCGGTAA
>URAP01000016.1 GCA_900545935.1 uncultured Eubacteriales bacterium | reverse complement strand
GCGGTGTGCTCGTCGAGCAGCAGCAGCTTCGGCGGGTTGACGGTCGCCATCATCAGCGTCAGCGCCTGACGCTGTCCGCCCGAGAGCAGACCGACGGGCTGTGTCATACGGTCCTCAAGTCCCATATCGAGCTCGCGCAGTATCTCACGGAAGCGCTGACGGTCGCTGCGCTTTATGCTGCTCAGCCATGAGCCCGTACCCGCGGCAAGAGCAAGATTCTCCTCGATGCTCATTCCGGGAGCGCTGCCGCGCATCGGGTCCTGAAAGAGTCTGCCGATAACGCGCGCACGCTTGTAGTCGGGGCGGTGAGTGATATTCTCGCCGTCGAGCATTATCCTGCCCGCATCTATCGGAAAATTGCCGCAGACGGCATTAAAGAGGGTGGATTTTCCCGCTCCGTTTGAGCCTATAACGGTCACGAACTGACCGCGTTCTATATCGAGGTCGATGCCGTCAAGCGCGGTGTGCTCATCGACGGTGCCCGCACCGAAAACCTTGCGCAAGCCCTTTATTTCAAGCATTCCCATCCTTATGCCCCCTCTCTTCCCGCTCTGATGCGTTTGATAACGATAGGCAGCTGCCGACGCAGATACGGTCCCGAGATTGCAATAATAACGATGACCGAGGATACAAGCTTAAGCATGTAAGCGGGTATATTGAAGCGGAGCGCTATCGTGTAGACAAGGCGGAAAACGACCGAGCCGACAACAACGCCTACGGCGCGCAGCGGTATCTTTCCGCGGCCGAAGAAGGCGCGTCCGATAAGCAGCGACGCGAGCGCTACCGTCACCATGCCCGAGCCGACATCGATGCTGACCGACTTCTGCGACTGCGTCATAAGGCAGCCCGAGAGCGCGGTAAATGCGTTTGCAACGCACAGACCGACGATAGTCGTAAATACGGGATTTATCGACGAGGAGCGGACCATGTCGGGATTATTGCCCGTTGCGCGTATAGCGAGACCGAGCCGTGTGCGCAGAAACAGCGACAGAAATACTATCACGAGCAGCACCGCCGCGCCGATAACTATCAGCTTGTAGTACGATGCAAGAGGCGTACCCTTGAGCGCATCCTTGACGACGGTGTATATCGTCTCGGTCGTGTTCATATTGACGAGCGATGAGTTTCCCATCACCGCCATATTTATCGAATAAAGTCCGGTATTCACGATAATGCCGGCAAGCAGACTGTCGATGCCCATCTTTGTCTGAAGGAAGGCGGTGACAAAGCCCGAGATTATACCCGCCGCCATAGCCGCGAAGATTGAAAGATAAGGGTGTCCAGAAACCGCTACCATTGCGCCGACTGCGGCACCGAGAGTAAAGCAGCCGTCGGTAGACAGGTCGCAGACATTCAGCATCGAATAGCTGAGAAAGAGCGCAAGCACGGTAAGTGAGGTGCACAGTCCGAGCTCGAGTGCCGTCTGAACAAGGTCAAGTACGGTTGACAGATCCATAATAATTCTCCGTTTTTTGTTGTTTGCGGCAGCGGTGCAATGCCCCTGCCGTCTTTATTCGCAGCTTGCCCGCCGCTATGCGGCGATCTCAGCAGCACTGCGACGGGCGATACATCATAATCTTTTTGCAAAACCTAATCAGCTGAAGCTCTCTGCGGTCTTGATAGCCTGGACCTTCGTGCAGAAGGGAGCGAAGGTCTCTGAGACGGTTGCAAAGTCATAGCCGAGCGTTGCGCAGACCTCCTCGTTTACCGTCGCGGTACCGTTGTCGAAGGTCATAACGGGGGTGGTTGCCGGGTCCTTACCGTCTACGAGGATGGAAACTATCATATCAGCGGTATTCTCGCCGAGGTTTACATAGTCAACGCCGTAGCCGAGGAATGCGCCGTTAAGTGCGAAGGAATCCGCGCCCGTGAAGTGCGGGATGCCTGCCTCCTCAAAGATGGTGTAGATGGAGAGCTCGGACTTCATTATCGTGTTGTCGGTAGGAGTAAATACAGCATCAACGCCGTCTGCAACGAGTGCCTGAGCGGCAAGGGTAACTTCCTCTGCGTTTGTGCCGGTGCGCTCAATAACGGTAACGTTCTTAGACTCGAGATACTGCTTAGCCTCTGCGATAGGAGTAGCGGACGAATCCTGACCTACGTCATAGAGCAGACCGACCTTTGCGGTATCGGGCTTGAGTGCGAAGATGAGGTCGAGTACCGAATGGGTATCGAGGTAATCGGAGGTGCCGGTGATGTTAGCGCCGGGAGCCTCGAGCGAGGATACGAGCCGGCAGCTTACGGGGTCGGAGACTGCTGCAAATACAACAGGGGTTCCGCTCTCCTCTGTCGCTGCCTGCATCTGCATTGCAACGGGGGTCGCGATACCGACCATAAGATCTACCTTGTCTGCCTGGAAGTTCGAGATGATCTGACCCATAACGCTTGCGTCTGCATTGCAGTTGTCATAGTCGATGGTGAAGTCAACGCCGAGCTCGGCGCCGCGCGCCTTGAGACGGCTCTGCAGGCTCTCTGCTATCTGGTTGAGCGATGCATCGTCTACATAGTTGCAGATACCGATGCGGTAGCTGTTCTTTGTGCCGCTCGTGCTGCCGCTTGCGGTCGTCTCTGCGTCACCGCCCGCGGTCTTTCCGCAGGAAGCGAGCGAAATAAGGGTTGCGGAGGCTGCAAGTGCAGCGGTAAGTACGGTAAAGAATCTCTTCATTTTCATGGTGGTGTTCCTTTCTTTGTTTGCTTTTTTGTTTTTCTTCCGATATTCGTATTTGCTTTAATTGTACGTCACGGTGCTTGCAGAAAACAAAAAATCCCGTCCCTGCAATCTCTTGCTGGGACAGGATAAATATACAATCCTGCGGTACCACCCGGCTTGATGCTTTTACGCACCCGCTTACGCATACAATCATATGCAGACCTTTGATTACGGAGAGCCACACTCCGTCTCCCATACTCAGGCTGTGCCGTTTCTGTTTGCCCTCGGAAGTCCATTCGTCCTGCGCCCGCCGCCGCGCTTCCACCGTCCGCGACTCTCTCCCTGACAGGTTGTGCCGGATTACTCCTCTTCCTCATCGGTTTACCGCATTATAGCACGCGGAATTCGCCCTGTCAAGAGGTTTTTTCAAAAAAATCAAAAAAATTTCAAGAGGCATGATTCATGCATTATCACGCATGCATTATCACGGTCAATATGTCGCACATGACCGCAGCTTCGATGACACGGGATGTTGACAATGCAGCACACCGGCAAGACCTGCAATGCTGTCAATGTACGCGGTTGCGCCGCTCACATACTCTAATATATGCGGCTTCGTCGGTCAATGCGATATCGCAGCCTACATACCACAATCATGCTGCAGCGTCAGTCGACGCGATTGCGCCGCTCGCCGCGCAAAAATGCCTCAATATTCTCCCGCACCTCGGTCATAAGAGCCCTGCGCGCGTCGCCGCACGCCCACGCGACATGCGGGGTCAGAATGCAGTTAGGCGCGGTGCGGAGCGGGCAGTCGGCGGGGGTTGGCTCAATCTCCGTCACATCCGCCGCAGCTCCCGCGAGCTTTCCCGACCGCAGCGCAGCGGCGAGAGCCGTCTCGTCGACAAGCGCCCCGCGCGCGGTATTTATCAGCATAGCGCCGTCCTTCATACGCTCGACGGCATCGGCGTTTATAATATGTCTGCTCTGCTCGGTGAGCGGACAGTGCAGCGATACGATATCGCTCTCCGCGAGCAGCTGCGGGAGCGGCAGTCTGCTTATCCCGCCGCCAATCTCAGCCGTGCCGACGGGCGGAGTCAGAGCTTCAACAGCGCCGCCGACCGTCCCGAGATGCTCCGCGGCGTACACTCTCATACCGAAAGCGGAGGCAAGCCGAGCAACTCTGCGTCCTATAGCGCCGAGTCCTATTATACCGAGTGTCCTTCCTCCGAGGCAGAAGCGCGGCAGCGGCAGACGCGAGAGCGCCGATTCGCCGATCGGTGTGCTCGCCGCCTCCGTTATCCTGTCAACCAGTGCAAGCATCAATGCGAAGGTATGCTGAGCCACCGCCTCGGTTGAGTAGCCGGGAACATTGCACACGGCAATGCCCCGCTCGCGCGCAGCGGCGATATCTATCTTGTCGTAGCCCGTCGCAAAAACCGCTATCATCCGCAGCCGCGGTGCCGCATCCATCTCCGCCGCTCCTATGCGGGCGCGGTTGCACAGAACTATCTCCGCGTCGCGCATGCGCTCGATAAGCTCCTGCTGCGTTCCCGCCGTGTACACACGCACATCAAAGCGCCCCGCATCAAGCCCGAGCGAATCGGGCTTTACCTCAGTATCGAATACCGACTCCGAGTCGGTCAGCACTATATTAATCATTGTTTCCTCCGTCGTCCGCAGCGTTGCATTATATGCGCCGTCTGCGTTTGCCCATCATTTTACCACAAACACGCAGAACCCGCAATATTGACAAAAGAAAAAATCTCGGGTATAATTAAAGGTAAGATTATTTTTTTCAAAGCAACAGTTTCGGAAAGGAAAAGCCTATGAAATCAAGCTACAAGGGCGTGACCCTCGTCGAGGGCGGACACATCTACTCGGAGGGCAAGCTCACCCCATCCGCAGTCAAGCCCGCCGACCGCTTAAAGACCATCGCATACTCCATCCTATCTTCGCATAACGAGTCGCCTATAACGGAGGACACGACCGACCTGCGCATCCGTTTTGACGCGATGGCATCGCACGACATTACATACGTCGGCATCATTCAGACGGCACGCGCGAGCGGTCTGAAGAAATTCCCGATACCCTACGTGCTCACAAACTGTCATAACAGCCTCTGCGCCGTCGGCGGTACGATAAACGAGGACGACCATGTTTTCGGTCTCTCCGCCGCAAAGAAGTACGGCGGAATCTACGTTCCCGCACATCAGGCTGTCATTCACTCGGTAATGCGCGAGTGCTTTGCGGGCTGCGGAAAGATGATACTCGGCTCGGACAGCCATACCCGCTACGGCGCTCTCGGCACCGTTGCCATGGGTGAGGGCGGACCCGAGCTCGTTAAGCAGCTGCTCTGCCGTACATACGACATTCCCGCGCCCGAGGTGATAGCCGTTCATATGACCGGCGCACCGCGTCCCGGCGTAGGTCCGCAGGACGTTGCAATCGCAATTATCGGCAGGGTGTTTGAGTGCGGCTTTGTAAAGAATAAGATAATGGAATTCTTCGGCGACGGCGTTGCTTCGCTGCCTATCGAATACCGAAACGGCATCGACGTTATGACCACCGAGACCGCTTGTCTGTCATCCGTCTGGGCTACCGACGACGAGACAAAGGCGTACCTCGAGCTTCACGGCAGATCGGGCGACTACCGAAAGCTCTCTCCCGCAGACGGTGCGGGCTATGACGGCGTTCTCGAGGTCAACCTCTCAGAGATCGAGCCTATGATAGCGCTTCCCTCTCACCCCTCGAATGCTTATGCACTCCGCGAGGTCATAGAGGAGCCCGAGCGCGTTCTCCGCGAGGCGGGTCTCGAGCAGCTGCTGCCCAAGATACATGACGGCTCGCTGTGGGTAGATCAGGGCGTTATCGCAGGCTGCGCGGGCGGTACGTACGACAACCTCTGCGCCGCTGCCGACATTCTCGGCGGGGGCAGCATCGGTCAGGGTGCTTTCGCGATGTCGGCATATCCCGCGAGCCAGCCCGTATTCTCGGCACTTATCGCCGAGGGCGCTATCAGCTCGCTCCTCGATTCGGGCGTCACCGTTCGTTCTGCATTCTGCGGACCATGCTTCGGCGCGGGCGATGTTCCGTCAAACGGCGCGCTGAGCATCCGACATACGACAAGAAACTTTCCGAACCGCGAGGGCAGCAAGCCGGGTGCGGGTCAGAGCGCATATGTAGCACTTATGGATGCGCGCAGCATTGCCGCAACGGCAAAGAACGGCGGTCGCCTTACCTCCGCTCTCGGCACCGAGCTGCCGACGCATAAGCCCACCTACGACGATGCCGCATATCGCAGCCGCTTCTATAACGGCTACGGTCATGCAGATGAAAACGAGCAGCTCGTATTCGGACCTAATATCACCGACTGGCCCGAGATCCCCGAGCTCGGAGACGGACTTCTCTCCACCGTATGCTCGGTCATTACCGATCCCGTTACCACCACCGACGAGCTTATACCCTCAGGCGAGACCTCGTCCTACCGCTCCAATCCTCTCGGTCTTGCAGAGTTCACACTCTCCCGTAAGGACCCCGGATATGTCGGCAGAGCAAAGGCGGCACACGGCGCAGCACCCTCGGGCGAAGTACTCGGAGCTATCGCCGACATCTCCGCCGCGCGCGGTGAGACAGCACCCGAAAAGCTCTCCTGCGGCAGCGCGGTATATGCTGTAAAGCCCGGAGACGGCTCTGCGCGTGAGCAGGCAGCCTCCTGCCAGCGCGTACTCGGCGGAAACTGCAATATCGCCCGCGAATACGCAACAAAGCGCTATCGCAGCAACCTCATCAACTGGGGCATGCTTCCCTTCCTCTATGACGGAGACGGCGAGAGCACCTTCGCGCTCGGCGATGTTCTGTACGTCCCGAATATCCGCGAGGTCGTATCGGCAGGCACGCCCGAGTTCGACGCATATGTCATCTCAGCCGACGGCGCATATAAAAAGATAACGCTCGGTCTCGCACCGCTGACCGATGATGAGAAGAAAATAATTCTCTGCGGCTGCCTTATCAACTTTTATCGCGCGGGACTCTGAGCCGACACGGCGATATCGGCATTCGACGCGGCGCGCATACCTCGATATATAATGTATTGTCGGCACGGTCTGCGAAACGGCGAAGCCCCGAAGCGATTCATTGATATGAGCGGCTGAAAAGTCTATATATTCAAGGCCAATCTATGTGCCGCAGAGTATCGCAA
This sequence comes from uncultured Eubacteriales bacterium, assembly GCA_900545935.1. Classification (GTDB taxonomy): domain Bacteria; phylum Bacillota; class Clostridia; order Oscillospirales; family CAG-272; genus UMGS911. The sequence continues at coordinate 34,829 of URAP01000016.1, read as the reverse complement.
CAAAAAGGAGAACACCATGCTTGACTACACAAAGAAAGAGCTGCTCGGTATACTCGCGCAGCTCGAGAAGATAAGCGACGGACTCGGCGTACTGCTCGATTCCGAGGAGGAACGCGCCGAGACATCCGGCGGCGAGGATGCCGAGACTGTCTGCGACGCGCTCGATGAGGCGCTCGACGGAGTAAACGAAGCATATTCGGTGCTCGACGAGCTGCTTGACGAGTAAAATGCCGTATTCGATGATCTGCATGCTGTCCGACGGGTAAAGCACCGAAAAATCGGACTCTTGCATAACCGCTTGACCCAAATATAAAACGGTCGTAGCTGCCTCAGGGCGGGTATGACCGTTTTTTCGTTATTAAATTTGCTGTGCCTAAAAGCATTTGTCGAGCAGTCCGCACCGACAAGCGGCGCAAATCATCCGTCTAACAGGATCGGGATCAAAGTAAATCGCACTAATCGGAGCGCATCCGCCAACACCGCCCCGAGCCATCAAAGCGTGCTCGGTGCCGTGCCCGCCCCGGCAGAAGCAAGCAGCATGACCGCCGCGATGCCTCCGACAAGCAGAAGCATGCCGAGCAAGAGTGTCGCGAGCAATGCTCTGCGTCTGCGGCTGTCGCTGCCATAGGCGACAGAGGGCAGACCGCGAAGAATAAACGGCAGACCGTACAGCAGCATTCCGGTAACGGCGAGCGCGCCGAACGGTCCCATCTCATAGGCAAGTACCGCGCATGCGGAGGCAAGGCGGGAAACGAAATTTGAAATACTTGCCACGACCGACGCGGCATAAGGCGCAAGCACAAATGATGACGGCAGCAGTGCAAAGGGCGAGAGTGACAGCAGAAGCCCTGCGAGCGGCGAAAAGAGGACGGTGGCGGGAATCGAATACAGCGATGAAAAGCCGAAAAAGAGAAAAGCGAGCGGTGCAGTCAGGAGATTTGCCGAGGCACCGATAATAACCGAGTCGAGCGCAAACTCCGCCATACCGACCGCAAGCCCTGAGATCGCACCGCGCATCGCAGACGGGGAGCGCGAATAAAAGCGCTCACGGATATCGTGAGTATATCGGCTGATACGCTCGGATATGCGGCGGCAGAGCGGCGCGCCGATCACGGCGATCCCGAAGGTCGAGGAAAACGACAGCACAAGTCCGACATCAAGCACCGCGCACGGGCGAAACAGTATAATGAGCGCAACAGCCGAGGCAAGCGAGGTCGGCATATGCCCCGATCTCCCGCCCATTCTTGCGCTGCTCGCTATCATAAGCATAAGTGCCGAGCGGAGAACCGATGAGGAAAAGCCGGTAAGCGCGGCAAACAGCAGCGCGAATACCGCAGTAACGATTATCGAGGGCACATTCGGGACATGCAGACGGCGCAGCAGGAATGAGACTACCGCAGTGATTATTCCGAGATGCAGGCCGCTGACAGCGACTATGTGCGATATTCCGAGTGCGGAAAAATCATCCGATATACTATCGCCGAGCTCGCTGCGATCTCCGAGCAGCAGTGCGCGGCAGAGCCCCGCGCCGTCGCCGAGTCGGAGCGACAGCGTTTGACCCACACGTTCACGCAGCCGTGCAAAGCGTGCGGTAAGACTGCCGGACGGCTCTCTGCCGTAGATACTGAGCGAATCGGTTGAGAGTGTGAGAAAGCGTCCCTCGGACGCGGAATACATAAGCGACAGCGCAGTTCCGTCATACGGCTCGGTCTCCGCAATATCCGCATGCATGCCGAAGCGCTCGCCGACGCGCAGTCCGGGCGCGCCGCGAACCTTGACGGTTGCGGAAAGCGAGCAGCCCTCGCCGTCTATCGAGCTCAGCTGCGCATCGAATATCATATATGACGCCGAGGAATACCGTACCCGCTCGACGACAGCGGTCACCGACCTGTCCGAGCCCGAAAACCTCTGTACTATTCTATTCCGATAGTCTCCGAAATACAGCGAACCGATTACACAGCCGACCGCTATCGCCGCGCCGAAAAAAATCAAAGCGGCTCTGCCCTCTCCCCTGCCGGATACGGCACACAGGATAAGTCCCGCAGCAGCGGTAACGCCGCCGGCGATAATGAGCAGCGAGCGTGTAAGTACGAGCTTGTCCGGCAGGAGCAGCGACACATATCCGACCGCGGCGATCGAGCCGATAAAAAGAAGGCAGACGAGCATAAGCGGACAGCAGCGAATAAATCTCCGCATATGTCTCGCCTCCTCTCATCTGCCGATAAAAAAGCCGAAAGTATTAAAAGTAAGGCGCAGCCGATCCGAACCGAATCCGCTTGCAGCGCACATTGCCGCAGCTTACTCTACGACAACGCCCTTTCTGATGATGATATTAGCATAAAGAGCGGTCTCACCGGAGGTAACGACCGCATACGCCTCCTTGGCTCTTTCATAAAACTCAAAGCGCTCGATCTGAGTGAGGGGCTTGTCGGTATATTTACCGGTGATAGCCTCAAACTCCTTCCAGATAGGAGTCTCGACATTGTCGCCGGGCACCTTCTGCATGATGTATACCGGGTCGGAATAGGTGTCGAGAGGATAGAGCTTGAGAATAGCCTCGAGCAGCTCGGGTACCGTGTGTCCGTCCTCGCGTACAAGACGCTGTGCAACTCTCGCTGCGGGGAAGTTACCGTCGCCGATAACAAGCTCGTCGCCGTGTCCCATTTCCATAAGGATCTTTAAAAGGTCGGGTGAAATGATTGAAGGAATACCTTTAAGCATAATATGCCTCCGGAAAAATTATTTTTTTAGGCGGCAAGCCGCCATATGCACTTGATTACGGAGTATGTGCCGATACCGTATAATGCATGTTAAGTATAACACATTGCACGAATTTTGTAAAGAAAATTTTGCGCCGCGGCACGAAAAAGCGAAAAAATCGGTTGCGCAGCACCCATATCAGATCTTCTCACCGAGGATCGGAACATACTTTTTGTAGAACGCCTCAAAGCGCCCCTCGTCGAGCGCAAGACGTATCTCACTCATCAGCTCGTTGTAAAAATAAAGGTTGTGCAGCACGCACAGACGCATTCCGAGCAGCTCGCGCGCCTTGAACAGATGGCGGATATATGCCTTTGAATATCTGCGGCAGGCAGGGCACTGACAGTCCTCGTCTATCGGCTTATCGTCCATGATAAATTTCTCGTTGAGTACGTTGAGCTTGCCCTTCCATGTAAACAGATTGCCGTGGCGGGCATTGCGGCTCGGCATAACGCAGTCAAAAAAATCGACTCCGCGCTGTACCGCCTCGAGAATGTTGACCGGAGTTCCCACGCCCATAAGATAACGCGGCTTATCGGCGGGCATATGCGGCTCGACAGCCTCGATTATCCGATACATCTCGTCCGCCTCCTCGCCGACTGCGAGACCGCCGATAGCGTATCCGGGCAGGTCAAGCTCTGCGATGCGCTTCATATGGTCGATACGCAGATCCTCGTAGGTCGAGCCTTGATTGATGCCGAACAGCAGCTGCTCGGGATTAATGGTCTCAGGCAGTGTGCTCAGGCGCTGCATCTCCGCCTTGCAGCGGACGAGCCAGCGGTAGGTGCGGTCGCAGGAGCGCTTTACATAGTCATAGGGAGCGGGATTTTCGATGCATTCGTCAAATGCCATAGCGATAGTCGAGGCGAGATTCGACTGTATCTGCATGCTCTCCTCGGGTCCCATGAATATGCGCTTACCGTCTATATGCGACGCGAAATACACGCCCTCCTCCTTTATGCGGCGGAGCTTGGCAAGCGAAAAGACCTGAAATCCGCCCGAGTCGGTAAGCACGGGTCTGTCCCAATTGAAAAACTTATGTATTCCGCCGAGTTCGTGAATGAGCTTATCGCCCGGGCGGATATGCAGATGATATGTGTTTGACAGCTCGACCTGACAGCCGAGATTGTACAGATCTCCGGTAGATATTCCGCCCTTGATGGCGGCGCTCGTTCCGACGTTCATAAACACCGGGGTCTGAATGGTACCGTGAACCGTCTCCATCACGCCCCTGCGCGCATTTCCTTCTTTTTTTAACAGTTTGAATGCCATTATAAAAGCAGCCTTTCCGATTTTTCTCCGCCGTCGGCGGGCATAGCATAGATGCCTTTGCACCGGCACGCGTCACGGCTCTGCGCCGCGCCGATATGCCTATATTCTCTTAAATCGCTTCTCTATATCGCGTGTGGTCAGCTCAAACGAGACCGGTCTGCCGTGCGGGCAGAAGCGTATGCGTGGGTCGTTCATCACCGCATCGCAGATATATTCGATGTGCGAGATATCGTCCTCACGCCCCGCCTTGACAGCAGCCTTGCAGGATGCCTGAAACAGCGCCCGCTCGTACATATCGCTCTGCGAGCGTTCTGCGCCGTCTCCGCCGCTGCTCAGCGAGGAGAGTATCTGCATGAATACGTCCCCGGTCGCCGACTGCTCGATCTCCGACGGACGCGAGGTCAGCTTTACTCCAAGCGTTTCCTCATCGGCATCGAACGAAAACCCGGTCTTTTCTATCTCGTCGCGATACTCACACGCCGCCGCAAACTCCTCCGGCGAGAGCTGCAAGATCTCGGGTATGAGCAGAAGCTGCTCGCATCGGCGGCTCGCGTACATATTTTCCTTCATACGCTCGAACAGAATGCGCTCATGCGCCGCATGCTTGTCTATAACAACAACGCCGTCAGACACCTCTACAAACACATAAGCGTTTGCGGCGATACCGATTATGCGATAATATACGGGCACATGCGATGTATTGTTTCCGGAGACGGAGCCGACCGCCGATGCACCGGGATATACCCCGGAAGCTCCTCCCGTATACAGCCCCGCCGACGGGTCACGCAGGATATTATCGTCGCCCGCATCAGAGCCGCCAGCACCGCCCGCGCCATTTCCTTTATTCGATATGTTGCCGTGATCTCCGCTCTCGGTGCCGTTCCCGAACGCTCCGCTATCCGTACCGCATGCCGACGACATTGCGTGAACGCTTGCCGACCTGCGTGACGCGAACGGATCGGGTGCCGGGGTAAAGCCGTGCTCGGGACCGTCTCGTCTGATAGGAGCACCGTCCGCACCGCCTGACATATCGGAGCTAACATCGGTCGTGGCGTAGTTTCCGGACACATCGTCATTTTCGGCAATTCCGTCTCCGACACCGACGGCAGCGCCATTATTTTCGGTCACACCGCCTGCCGTTTTTTCCTGCGGCAGCGCGCCGTCATACTCGATATCGAGAAGTCTGCGGTCTATATTACCGGCTCCGACAGTACCAAGACTTGCCGAACCGGTGCCTCCCGACATGCTGCCGACACCCGAAGCCCCCGTACCGAAGCAGTCATGCGCAGAGCGTGTACGTAAGCCGCTCGCCTCGATAAACAGCGAGCGATCCTCAGGCTTTTTTTTCTCCGTACGGTCGGGGAGCGGCACAAAGGACGACAGAGCAGCCTCGCCCTCCTGACGCTTGTCATCCGGTGTACGCTCTCCGTACTCCGGGCGCGGGATGCTGTGAGTCAGCGCACCGCGGACAGCCGCATAGATAGCTTCAAACACCTTACGCTCCTCCGCAAACTTGACCTCAAGCTTCGCAGGATGGACATTTACATCGACAAGCGACGGATGTATCTTGAGATGCAGCACCGACATCGGAAATTTATCGCTCGGAATATATGTACGGAATGCAGCTTCGAGCGCGCTCTGAGCCGTTGTGTTACGGACATATCTGCCGTTGAGAAAGAAGCTCTCTCCGTGGCGATTCTTGCGTATAAGCTCGGGCGTACCGACAAAGCCGTTTATCTCTATTCCGTCGCTCAGTGCGCGGACGGGAATGAGATTATTCGCGCATTCTCTGCCCATTACCGCATATATCGCGCTGCGCAGATCGCCGTCTCCGGATGTACGGTAGCGCAGCTTTCCGTCGCAGATAAGCGATATGGCTATCTCGGGATGGGCAAGCGCAGCCTTTTCCACTATTCCGGTCACCGCCATAGTCTCCGCCGCGTCCTTTTTAAGGAACTTGCGCCTTGCGGGAACATTTGCGAACAGCTCCTCCGCGATGACCGTCGTGCCGCTCGCACAGCCGGTCTCGGTAACGGTCACGTTTCTTCCGCCGTCAGATGACAGCAGCGTTCCGACCTGATCCTCACGACGCTTTGAGAATATTCTCAGCCTCGACACCGATGCGATAGCAGCAAGCGCCTCGCCGCGGAAGCCGAGCGTTATTATGTATGCAAGGTCTGATGCATCCTTTATCTTGCTCGTAGCATGACGGCGGATGCACATCTCGGTATCCTCGCGGCTCATTCCGCAGCCGTCGTCGGTCACGCGCATGAGAGAGATACCGCCGTTCTGGATCTCTACGATAATATTCTTCGCGCCGGCATCCACCGAATTCTCGATAAGCTCCTTTATCGCCGATGCGGGACGCTCCACGACCTCGCCCGCCGCGATAAGGTTCGCGACCTTAAAATCAAGTACGTTTATCTTATTTCCCAAAGCAGTATCACTCCCTTTCATACCCTCACTGCGGCTATGTCATATAGGGCATCCGTCAAAATCGCACGCAAAGGCTGTTCGACAAAGCCTACCGTGGACATCACATTAACTCAATATACCAGTTTTTTCAGCTCGTACAGCAGCTCGAGCGCGTCGCGCGGAGTCATGGAATCCATATCGAGCGCGGCTATGCGGTCACGCAGCTCGGTCTGCCCGATATCGCCGAAGCTGACATTATCAAGCCCTGTATCCGGCTCGCCGCTTTCCTGCTCCTCCTCGCATATCCGCTCGGCCTCCGCACTGCGGCGCTCAAGTCCGGCAAGCACGGCACGTGCGCGGCGGATTACCTCACTCGGCACGCCTGCGAGCTTGGCGACCTCGATACCGTAACTGTCGTCAGCTGCTCCGCGCACCACGCGGCGCAGGAAGATGATACCGTCGCCCTTTTTCTTTGCCGTGATATTGTAATTTACAACCCCGTCTATCTCTCCCTCGAGCGCGGTAAGCTCGTGATAATGCGTCGCAAAAAGGGTGCGCGCACCTATCTTTTTGCCCGCCGTATATTCCGCGACGGCGCGGGCGATGCTCATGCCGTCGAAGGTGCTTGTGCCCCTGCCTATCTCGTCGTATACGATGAGGCTGCGCGGGGTCGCGTGCGAAAGGATGTACGCCACCTCTGTCATTTCGAGCATAAAGGTCGACTGTCCCGCCGCAAGATCGTCCGATGCGCCGACCCTTGTAAATATGCGGTCAACGATGCCTATCCGCGCGGAGTCTGCGGGAACGAACGAGCCCATCTGCGCCATAAGGGTTATTATCGCCACCTGACGCATGTATGTGGATTTACCCGCCATATTCGGTCCTGTGATAAGAGCAAGCCGATTGTGCGAGGTATCGAGCAGGGTATCGTTCGGAACAAAGCCTCCGCTGCCGGCAAAACGCTCCACTACGGGGTGTCTGCCCCCGCGAATATCGGTTATGTCGCTGTACTCTATCTCCGGGCGGACATATCTGTTCTCCGATGCGACAGAGGCAAGCGAACAGAGCACGTCGAGCCGTGCAAAGCACTCGGCATCCGCCGCGATAGCTGCGGCACGCTCGCTCACGCGGTCACGAAGTCCGCAGAATATATCATACTCGAGGCTCGAGAGCTTGTCACGAGCGCCGAGGATAGTAGCCTCCATATCCTTCAGCTCATCGGTTATATAACGCTCGCCGGTGGTGAGCGTCTGCTTTCGCACATAGTCGTCCGGGACAAGCGATGTATACGACTTTGACACCTCTATGTAGTAGCCGAAAACCTTATTGTAGCCTATCTTGAGCGTCTTGATACCCGTTCTTTCGCGCTCGCGCGCCTCGATACGATTTTTATAATCCTTTGAATTGTCGATAATGCCGCGCAGCTCGTCCACCTCGGCATTGTAGCCGTCGGCTATCATTCCGCCCTCCTTGACAAGCGCGGACGGGTCGGCATCTATCGCGCAGAGAAGCAGCTGAAAAAGCTCCTCCTCCGGCGACATGGAATCTCTTATCTCGCACAGCTCGCTCGATGAGGAATCCGCCAGCTGCTCACGCAGATACGGTACAAGGGCGAGCGATTTTCCGATAGCGAGCAGATCCTTTGCGTTTGCCGTGCCGTAGCTGACCTTAGCCATCAGACGCTCGAGATCGAGAACTCCGGAGAGCGTTTCGGTTATCTCGCTGCGCTGCATATAATTTCCGCACAGCTGCTCTACCGCGTCAAGGCGGCGCGATATTGCCGATGCATTGCGGAGCGGCTGCTCGATATATCTGCGCAGCAGCCTTGCACCCATCGACGTTTTTGTTCGGTCGAGCACCCAAAGCAGCGAACCGCGCCGCTCGCCCGAACGCATAGTCTCACACAGCTCGAGATTTCTGCGCGTCGAGGAATCCATCTGAACATACTGCTCCTCGGTGTAGAAGGTCAGCTTTCTTATATCCGGTATCTCGTGGCGGCAGGTCTCCTCGATATATGCCACCATTGCCCCGAATGCGACAGCGCATTCCTCCTCGACCGCGCCCATATCGGCTGCGGTCTTTCCGAATCGATCGAGCACGAGCGTCTGCGCCGCACTGCGGTCGAAGAATGCTCCGCGGCTGTCATCGACCATCGTATGCTGACGATTACGCGCGTACTCAGCCACCTCGGGCACCTCTGCCTCCGGACAGCTGAGCAGGAGCTCGCGCGGAGAATATGCGGCAAGCTCGTTTATTATCATCTGTCCGAGATCCTCTCCCGACAGAAAGGTTCCGCGCACCTCGGAGGTCGAAACATCGGCAAAGCAGAGTCCCGCTCTGCTGCCGTTCACACAGACGGTGCATAGGTAGTTGTTTCGACTGTCGTCGAGCAATCCGGTCTCTATTATTGTACCGGGGGTAACGATACGGACAACATCGCGATTGACGAGGCCCTTTGCGGTAGCCGGATCCTCCGTCTGCTCGCAAATGACCACCTTATAGCCCTTGGCTACGAGCCGTCCGATATAGCTCTCGCTCGAGTGATAGGGTATTCCGCACATCGGCGCGCGCTCGTCCATGCCGCAGTCCTTGCCGGTCAGAACAAGCTCGAGCTCGCGCGAAACGAGCTTTGCGTCGTCGAAGAACATCTCGTAAAAGTCTCCGAGACGGTAGAAAAGTATAGCATCCTCATGCTGCGCCTTTATCCGCAGATATTGCTCCATCATCGGTGTCATTTTCTTATCCCCCATCTCCTTGTGTGATCCGACGGCATCGCCGGATATCAATATGCGGTGCTCTCACCCGCTGTCCGAGCGTCGGAGCTGCCTATATCAGTGACAGCCGCCGCAGGACGAGCAGTTTCCGCCGCAGCCGTGCTCGCCGGTGATAGCAAAGTTTATCTCCTCGTTTACCTCGTTCATGAGATTCATAACGGCGTTGTTAGCCTCAAAGTATGCGACATATGTCGGGTAGGAGATGATCTTTCCGTACAGTGCGTCAGCGCGCTCGCGTATAGCAGCCTTGCTCTCGTCGTCCTCCGTCTTCTGCATTGCGGCGGTCTGCGCGTTGTACTCCGCTATATCCGCCTGAAGATCGGCATCCGACTGAAAGGCAGCCTCCGCAGCCTTTGAGCGCTTCATTACATCGGTCTCCGCAAGCATATGTCCGAGCTGATTAGCCATTTCGAGTATAGTCATTTTTTTGCTTCCTTTCGGGTGTTTGATTATTTATATTTTTTCGTTATGCCGATAATTATTCGCCGCAGACGAGCGTGCCGTACAGCGCGTAGGTCTCTGCGCGGTCGATATGCACGCGGACGTGGCTGCCGGTGAGCGACGGATCGCCGGCAAAGTGCACGAGCCTGCCGCGCTCCATGCGCCCGGTCAGTCTGCTGTCATCGGTCTTGCTTATTCCCTCGACGAGAACATCAACGTCCCTGCCCTCAAATTCACGGTTGAGCTCGAGCGAGATGCCGTTCTGTACCTCGAGCAGACGCGCGAAACGCTCGCGGCTGACCTCGGGCGGTATCTGACCATCCATTGCGGCGGCACGAGTACCCTTGCGCGGCGAGTATATAAACGAATAGATAGAGTCGTATCGAACGCGGCGGAGCATGGACAGAGTATCCTCAAAATCCTGCTCGGTCTCGCCCGGGAATGCGACGATTATATCGGTCGAGAGCGAAATATCCGGTATGCGGCGGCGCATATAATCCACCGCCGAGAGATAACGAGCGGTATCGTAGTGGCGGTTCATCTCGCGCAGAATGCGGTCGCTGCCAGACTGCAGCGGCAGATGGAACTGACGCGCTATCTTCGGATTATCCGCGATAACGTCTATCAGCTTTTCCGAAACATCCTTCGGATGGCTGGTCATAAAGCGGACGGTAAAATTGCCGTCTATCTTGCAGATATCCTCGAGCAGGTCGGCAAAAGCATATCCGTCGCCGTTTACCCCGTCGCTGCCGTATGAGTTTACATTCTGTCCGAGCAGCGTTATCTCGCGATAGCCTGCATCGGCAAGCCCGCGAACCTCCTCGAGAATGTCCTCCCTCCGACGACTGCGCTCCCTGCCGCGCACATACGGCACGACACAGTAGGTGCAGAAATTATTGCAGCCGTACATGATGCTGACCCACGCCTTAAAATCGGAGAAGCGGTGTACGGGAAGCCCCTCGGCGACCGTGCCCTCCTCGCCGTTCTCGAAGAACTGGCGCTTGCCGCGCGTCAGCTTGTCGTAGAGTATCTCGGGAAAGCGATAGTTATCCGACGTTCCGAACAGAAAATCAATATAAGGATATTTGTTCTTGATATCGTCTATGCGGTGCTCCTGCGAGACCATGCAGCCGCAGATACCGATAAGCAGGTCGGGATTCTTTTCTTTTATATGCTTGAACTGACCGGCAATAGAGAGCGTTTTAAGCTCCGCATGCTCACGTATCGCACAGGTGTTAACAAGTATCAGGTCTGCCTCCTCCGGCTCCGATACGACCGTATAGCCCATCTCCTCCGCCATTCCGCACAGCCGCTCGCTGTCCGCCTCATTCTGCTGACAGCCGAAGGTCTGCATATATACCCCTCTCGGACGGTCTCCGAGCAGCTCGCGCACCCGAGCCATATAACCGTACTGGGTACCGATCTGCTCCTCGGTGATTCGTTTTATGTTTCTTTCCATAGTCTGTAATGTACTCCTGTCCGCGTCGGCTGATGCCGCACGGCTCGGCAAAATTGTTATCATGTAATTATACGATAAATTTATTTTTCGCTCGATAACAATATGTGAAATAATTTTGAATAATTCGTAGCCTTCCGACAACAAATTATTTAAAAAATCAGTTTTCGCCCGCAGAAAGCGAGCGTTTTCTCGTGCCGAACAGCGTAGAATATAACCATAAAAAGGAAGGTGAAAACATGGATATTCCTATTTGCGAGATGTACTATGACGGACAGACACTCTACGCCGTCCCCTCCGGCGGGATAGATCATCATACTGCGCGCCCGATAAGAGAACAGATAGATGATGCAGTAACCGACCGTATGGTGACTCGGCTCGTGCTCGACCTGTCGAAGGTCGACTTTATGGACAGTGCGGGGCTCGGGCTGATACTCGGCAGGCTGCGCCATGTCTCGGCGGGCGGCGGGAAGCTGATACTGCTCGATCCGGGCGCCGACATAATGCGCATCCTGCGCCTTGCGGGGATAGATAAGCGCCTTGCGATAGTCGAGGGCGGCAGCGAGCGGACCCACCTTGCCGCGCTGCGTACAGTCTCGGCAAAATCACCCGGTGACAGTGGCGGGCAGAAAAAGAGCAGCTGAGCGTATGAAAAAATGATTTATGTCGAGTAATATGCGCCGAGCTTCAATGAACAAAAGCGCGGCGCTATGCCGCAAATACGTCGGAAGCGGCGATAAAATGCAAAAAACAGAAAACGAAAGGAAATCGAAATGAGCAGAAAAAAAGCACTGAACGAAATGCGGCTCGAATTTCTCTCCGACTCAAGAAACGAGAGCTTTGCACGCAGCACCGTCTGCGCCTTTGCCTCGCAGCTCGACCCGACTGTAGGCGAGCTGACCGAGATACGCACGGCGGTATCGGAGGCGGTAACAAACGCGATAATACACGGATATCGCGGCAGAAGCGGCATCGTCAAGGTAAGCGCCTCATATTCGGAGGGCGGCGTGCTGCGGGTACGCATATCCGACAAGGGCTGCGGCATTGCCGATATCGAGCGTGCGAGAGAGCCGCTGTTTACCTCGGACGAGAGCGGAGAGCGCGGCGGAATGGGCTTCTCCATCATGGAGAGCTTTACCGACAGAATGACGGTAAGGTCCGCTCCCGAGCACGGAACGACCGTCACACTTATCAAGCGCATCGGGCAAAGCAGCAATGCCGACTGAAGCACCGCTGCGTGAAAAGGAAGCCACGGCAATGTCGATCGAGCCGCTCTCTGCAACAGAGACCGATACAGCGGAAGCCGAATACATACCGCCGTCCGGCACATCGACCTCACCTCAGGGCAGACGGGAGAAAAACGCCGAGCTGCTCCGCGCTGCTCAGTCGGGGAATGTCGAGGCAAGAGAGCAGCTCGTGTGTGAAAATCTGCCGCTCGTACATCGGATAGCGCGGCGCTTCTGCGGACGCGGTACCGACTACGACGACCTGTGTCAGATAGGTGCGGTCGGAATGATGCGGGCGATAGACGGCTTTGACCTTTCGCTCGGCACGGCATTTTCCACCTATGCGGTACCGCTGATAATCGGCGAGATAAAGCGCCACCTGCGCGACGACGGTCCGATAAAGGTCGGCAGAGGGCTGCGCAGGCTCGGCGGCATTCTGATGCGCGAGCGCGAGGGCTTTATATCGGAGTACGGACGGGAGCCGAGAATATCGGAGCTCGCCGCCCGCTGCTCGGTAACGCAGGAGGAGGCGAACGAGGCGCTCGAGGCATGCTCCGAGATAAGCTCGCTGTCCGCGCCGCTCGGCGAGGACGGACTGACGCTCGAGGGCTCGCTGCCCGACCCTGCCGACAGGATAACCGACCGAACCGACAGAATAGCGCTTGCGCAGGCTCTCTCGAAGCTGTCGGGCAGCGAACGGCAAATCATAATGCTACGCTACTACGGCGGTCTGTCGCAGAAGCAAACCGGGGAGCAGCTCGGGCTGTCGCAGGTAAAGATATCGCGCGAAGAGAAAAAGATACTCGGAAAGCTCAGGGCTGCATTATAGCTGCGATACGGCGCATATCCCGATACATTCGGTTATACGTAGCGGAGCGCAGCAGCACACATACCCGACGGTATTGGGTGATTGGTTTCGGAGCGCCGCAGCGCATATGCCCGGTGCCGAACCGGCTCCGTGCATCGCGCGCACGCGGAAGCAGACCGTATGAGTGATACGCCGTCCGTATCGGGACGCGCTCCGTAAAGAAACGGTATTCGACACCGGACAGCTGCGGTAATAATATATAATTTATATTTTGCAGTTTTGTTTTATGCGGTAATGACAATCAGAACCGAAAGGCAGGATAGAAAATGAGCGGTATTCTCGGATGGGCAGCAGACACGACCGTCCCCATGCTGTGCGTTATGATATTTGCGAGCGGCGGATACTTCGCGGTGCTGCTGCGGCTTTATCCGTTTCGCCGACCGTGCAAGCTCGCACGGGTATTCTTCCCGCGCGGCAGAGGAATGCGCAGCAGTCTCTCCTCCCTCCGCGCAATGACACTCGCGCTCGCGGGCACGCTCGGGGTAGGCAACATAGTCGGCGTCGCCTCGGCGCTCGTCGAGGGCGGCAAAGGCGCGTTGTTCTGGATGTGGATAAGCGCACTGTTCGCGGCGGTCGTAAAGTTCGCCGAAATAGTCGCGGCGGTACGGACACGGCGCAGTGAGTTCCTGCCGGGCACAGGCACCGTATACCACGGCGGCGCAATGTACTACATAAAAAATAAGATGGCCGCCTCGGGCTTTGCCGTACTCGTGATATTCGGCTCGTTCTTCATCGGCAACATTCTTCAGGTCAAGGCGGCGAGCGAGGCTGTGGGAAATGTATTCGGCGTACCCGAGATATACACATCGTCGCTCATTGCCTTTATCTGCGGTATAATCCTCGTCGGCGGCGGCAAACGTATAAGCGGGTTTACGGCGGCGCTGATACCGCTGCTTGCGCTATGCTATATCGGAGCCTCGCTGTATATCATAATCAGCGAAGCGGCGGCTCTGCCGTCGGCGCTTGCCGCAGTGCTCCGCGATGCCTTTTCGCCCGCCTCGATAGGTATCGGCGGCACGGGCTGCACGATGTGGGGCGCTATGCGATACGGGATAACGCGGGGACTGTTTTCAAGCGAGGCAGGCTGCGGCAGCGCACCTATCGCCCACGCCGAGGCTCACTGTCATTCGCCTGCCGAGCAGGGCTGCTACGGAATATTCGAGGTTTTTGCCGACACCTCTCTGCTCTGTACTCTCTCCGCTCTCGTTATCCTGCTTGCGCCCGACTCGTCGTTGTCGACGGTGGGCGACGGCACCGGAATAGATCTTGTTATCGCGGCATTTTCCTCGTGGCTCGGCGATACGGCAGGACTGTTTATTTCGATTTCGGTAGCACTGTTTGCGCTTGCAACGCTTGTATGCTGGGCTCATTACGCGACCGAGGCTATCGGCTATCTCAGGCGCAGCAGGCATGAACGCAGCAGGAAACGGAACAGAGCCGATATGCAGAGCGACGGCACAAAATCCCAACAGAGCTCAGAAGCGCAGCATGGATATACCGATCCTCGCCGCACAGGCTCAGGCAATGGACATACTTCCACAGGATACTGCGGGACGAGCGACACCGCTATCTTTCCTCGCAGCAGAAAAAAGCTGCTCCCGCGTACCGATGCTCTGTACATAACAGTCTACTGCTCTGCGGCAGCACTCTCGGTAAAAATATCGGGCAGCGCGATATGGTCGCTCGCCGATCTGTCGCTTGCGGCAATGACGATAATTAATCTGCTTGCTCTGCTGCCGGAGCGGCAGCAGATAGCGGCGCTGACATTTCGCGAGTTTTCACGCCGACGGTACAAGCGACCGAATAAAAGCAGGAATTGCATAAGCACAGATCATGGCAGCACGACCGGCACGGTCACCGTCGAGCAAAGCTCATTCAAACAGCAGCGGCGTATTCTCTGTGCAAATCCCGACAGACGCAGCTGACGCGCACATTCATGCATCGCCGTTTTTATTCGGCAAGTATTTCCAGAGTATTGTATATTTTAAAGGACTGCGGCAGACAGATATGCCGCAGTCCTTTTATCCTTATTCATTGCTGTTCATCGCCGTCATTCCTCGGACGGTGATATAGGTTCGTCCTTAACATCGAGCAGAAGCGACAGCTGTTCGGTATCATCCTCAGACCCGCCAGACACGGTCGGCGCCGCAGTCCGTGCTCTGCTGCGCGCAGGGCGCACTGCTCCGCCGTCCTCCTCGCCCGAGCGATACACTCCGGTATGGCCGAGCTGCTCCGAGCCGTCACTCTTGCCGTAGGCAAAGCCGTCGCTCACCTCGCTGACATCCCCGTCTGCGCCGTCAAAAGCGAAGCTCATGCTCCCGCTGAAGCCGTCGCCGCGAATAACCGAACGATATCTGCCGTCGCTCACTATCACATGGTCTGCAAGCTCTATTCCGACCGACTCGCAAGCAACACGGATCCTGTCGGTAAAACGCATATCGGCAGCCGACGGCATTAGATCGCCGCTCGGATGATTATGCGAAAGGAGCAAGCCAGAAGCGCCAAGCTCAAGCGCACGACGAAATACACGTCTTGTATCAACTCGGACTTCACCGACCGTGCCCTCCGCTATCTCCTCGCACATAAGCCATCTGCCCGCGCTGTCGAGATATGTTGCCCGAAAGCTCTCTACCGTACTGTCATAGAATCTACCTGCAAGAGAGCGACATATCTCGCGCAGCCGCATCTGACGTTCATCCTGCAAAAAGCGGGCTGCATTCGCCGCCGCTCCGCCTTTCTTTCCGCCTCCGGCACCGTGTGCGGGATCCGAGCCTCGCGCAAGCACGAGCGCACTCTCCTGTACCAGACGGATAAAGCCCTGAACAAGGCTGCCGTCTCCCCTGCCGTCGCTGCGAATAAGCTCGGCATAGCTCTTATATTTGCGCATCATCGACTCCCGTGCGCTCGGGCACTGCACGCCGAATGCATACATCTCTACAAGTTCGAACAGCTCGCGCTCGGTCATAGAGCCGATCCCGCTCAAGCACAGCTTTGCACTCAGCTCGTGCAGCCTCTTATTTCTTTTGTCTATCTCGCCATTCATATGCTCAAATAAAATAATAAAAAACAATCCTTTGTTTATGTTCTTAAATATACATAAGCGGACGGCAGATGTACACCCGCCGTCCGCTATAAAAGCATATCTATAGTTTTTCGTACTTTTCTTCCGAAAATTACGCTTTGTCCGAATCCTGACCGCTTGTTTCGCTGTCGGTGTTCGGCGCGAGCTCTGCGGGATCCTTTCCGTAACCGTACCTGCCGTAGCCGTAGCGACCATAGCCGTAGCCGTAGCGACCGTAGCCGTACTTTCCGTAGCCGCCGTAACCGCCGTATTTGCTCTTCTTTGAATAGACATTGTTAAGGACAGCGCCGATAACGCGGCTGCCGCTCTTAACGAGCTGCTTGTAAACCGACTGAGCGACACGGTAGCTTATCTTTCCTGCATCAAGAATAAGCATCGAGCTGTCGGTCTGACTTGCAATAACGGCAGCATCAATGACCATTCCGAGCGGAGGAGTATCTATCAATACGTAATCGAATATCTCGCCTGCCGACCGCAGCAGCGACTTAAACTTACTGCTGTTGAAGAGCTCGACCGGATTAGGCGGGGTCTGACCCGCAAATATCACAAAAAAGCCCTTGTACTGAGTCTCGTACAGCGCCTCGGTCAGCGATATCTGACCCGAGAGCAGCTGACTCAGGCCCTTGATGCCTTTTGCCCTCGTATGCTTCTGAACAACTCTGGAGTTACGCATATCCGCGTCGATGAGCAGCACCTTCTTGCCTGCCTCGGCAAGCTCGCGCGACAGCTCGATGGATATAGTGGTCTTTCCCTCGTTCGGGAAGCAGCTTGTTATCGAAATGAGCTTGACATCTCCGCCGCAGAACTGAATATTCGACAAGAGCGTCTTATACGACTCCTCGGCAGCAAAATCACCGCCGAAGCCAAGCCCGGTAAGTTCTATCTTCTGTACCTGCATTTTGTGCCTCCCGCTTACTCCTTACTGATATTAGGTATAACGCCGAGAACGGTGAGTCCGAGATACTTCTCGACATCATCCGCCGTCTTGATCTTATCGTCAAAATAGAATATTACAAACAGCACGAGGCAGGTAAATACAAAGCCGACAGCCGCAAATTTTGCCGCAGTGGATACAAAGGTGAGGTTATACGGAGCGGTGGCAGGCTTTGCGACAGTGGCAATATTGACCTGGTCAAGGCCCATGATATCACGAATCTCGGTTGTGGATACCCTGCACAGCTCGTTTGCTATATCGCAGGCAAGCTGCGGATCCTGATCGCTAACCGACACATCGATAATAAGCGAGGAATTCGCATCCGGCGTGCTGGTTTTTATTTTTGACTTGAGCGCCTGGGTGGAAATATTAAGACCGAGATTCTCTATCGTTTTATCTACTATCGTATCGCCCGCGACAAGACGCATGCAGTCGCCGACGGTCTTGGATGCGACAGAGACCGCAGACGTTGACGTTGAATCGGAGGTTCCCTTATTGATAATAAACAGCTCCGCCGTCGAGCTATACAGCGGTACGGTGGTCATTTTTGCATAGAAATACGCGCCCACACCGCACAGCACTGTTATAAGAACAACGAGCCATATACGATTTAATAGATATATCAGCAGCTCGCCGATATCTATCTGCTTTGTGCTTTCGGTCTCGGTAACGTTCATGCCGTTCGGCGCGAGCGGTCCGTTCTCCATTCTGTCCATTCCTTTTTGTCCTTTCATTTATCACATGCCGTTGCCGGGCGCACAGCGCAGCGGCTCAGAGCAATATGTCAAGTGCATTTTCGCGGAACATCGCGTCCGCTTCCGATTCGCCGAGCTTGTCACACACAAGCGCATATGCGTCCGACAGTATAGGGTTTCTCTCATCCGTATCGTGAGCGTCGCTTGCGACTATGCCGACAAGCCCCGCCTTCATCAGCTTAAGGATAAAATGTCGGCAGGTTCTGCCGTGATCTCCTACGACCGAGCGGGCATTCACCGATATTACCGTGCCGTTCTCGTGCAGACTGCGTACCTCGGAAACATTGCCGGCGAGCTCGGAATAGCGTTCCACATGCGCAAGCACCGGTATGTAGCCGCTGCCGATTAGCGAGGCGAGCGAGGCTTTTATCTTCTTTTTGTCCTCGTCGGGAAAGAATTCCACAAGGACATATCTCCCGCCGCCGAGCGAGCGGCACCTGCCAGCGGAAAGCTCGTCTATGCAGCCGTGATGATAGAATATCTCGTTTCCGAGCCACAGCCTCATATCCGGATATTTTTCCCCCGCAAGCCGTACAAGGTATGCATAGCTCTCATCAATGCCGACAGGAACCTTCGGGCGGGCGACCATGGGGTTATAGTAATGCGGCGTGCAGCATATACCGCGAACGCCGTCGCGGTACGCCATATCGAGCAGGCTCTCGCTGACCGCAGCGGTCTCCGCACCGTCGTCAGCGCCGAAAAGTATGTGGCTGTGTATGTCGACAAAGCCTATTCCCTCAGGCACTCCAATCACCGCCTTGCAAGAAATTACAGTTCTGCCGTATGTTCATTGCCATGTTGCATTAATAAGAACATACATCAAAATTAATAATATCACAATAAACGCCGATTGTCAAGAAAAACTATTAAAAGCAGGGAGCTATATATAGTTTTTTGCATTTTTTGTGAATTTGTTCTTGAAGAAAATAATTGCCATGGCATGCATGCTCATCTATTCCGATATATCTCTGCCGCGCATCGTCTGACAGCGCGCCTATACACTTATATACCGACGTACAGCACTCTATACCCTGCCGCCGTTAGTCTATCGACGGCAGGAGCGGTATCAAAAGCCGGCTCAAACAGTCCGAAAACGGTAGGGCCGCTTCCGCAGAGCAGCGAGCCGAGGGCACCGCAGTTCGCGAGGAGTCGGCGCACCTCGGCGCAGCCGAGATTGACAAGCTCGAAATCGTTGTGCAGCGCCGCACAAATGCGGTCAAGCAAGCCGGACTCAAGAGCCTGCACCATATCGCCGCCGATATCTATGCGGCTTTCGCCGCCGCACCCGTCGGCACCGCGTCCGAGGCGGCTGTCAAGCTCGGAATACATTGCGGCGGTCGATCGCTTTTCACCGCAGCCGCCGACTATCATCAGCTTATGCGGCGGAAGCGGACGGCACGGGGTCATTATTTCGCCTATGCCTGTGCAGCGCATAGCTCCTCCCGCAAGGCAAAACGGCACATCCGCGCCGAGCGAGAGCGCAGCGCCGTACAGTCGCTCCTTATCTACAGTGCCTATCAGGCTATCAAGTCCGCGCAGCACCGCAGCCGCATCGGCACTTCCGCCCGCCATTCCGCCGGAGACCGGTATATGCTTTTCTATCGCTATATGTACGCCCGTCTCCGCTCCGCATGCGTCAAGATATGCGCACGCTGCACGGTAGGCAAGATTGCTTTGCGGTTCGATATCACCGGGACAGTCGACGGTAATGCCTTCGCCGCCGAGCGTTACCGTGATCGTGTCATGAAGCCCTGTCTCATGCATTACCGTATCAATGGTATGGTATCCGTCGTGTCGCTGTCCGGTAACACGGAGCGAGAGGTTTATCTTTCCCGCCGCCGTGACTGTTATGCTCTTCTCCATCAATACCACCGCCGATCAGTGCGCGAGCTTGAAAATAAAGTTCTTCTTGACCTCTATTGCGTGCTTCGGACACAGCTCCTGACAGCAGAAGCACTTTATACAGTCGCGGCGTCCGATGACCGCCTTGCCGTTCTTTATCTCAATGGTATGCGCAGGACAGCTCTCGGCACATCTGCCGCAGCCTACGCACATCGAGCGCATGACCGACGGGCGGGGCTGAAGAAACGGCGGAAGAATCGAGAATATGCGTCCGCGCTTGGCATCCGAATGCTTGTAGTCCGGCACTATAAATGCATCCGCGCCGTCGCCGACGATCTCAAGCTCGGAATACGGGCAGCACAGCCCGAGCCGTCTCGCCTCTGACACCATGGGTACCTCTCCGTCGTGCGCGATAATATGCTCCGCAACAGCGTCGAGCGCGAAAGGACTGCGCGATGCTATCAGACAACCGATATCACGCGGGGTACCGCCCGAGGGACCGTTGCCCTCCATGCCGACGACCGCATCGCATATGCAGACGACCGGGCGGTGATCGCATATCATCTCGCATAGGTCGATGAGCGCACTGCCGAAGCGCTGCTGATTTGAAAATCTTGCATGCATCTCGACCTTCTGCGTACCGGGGATAACGCCGAAAAAGTTCTTGACCGCGCATGTCATTCCGGTAAGCGTATGCGTTTTCAGCTTACAGACGTTGAATATAATATCCGCATCGGCTATCGGATTAATGACATTGAAATTTTTGCTCGTTCTGCCCTTAGGCGACGGGAGAGTGCGAAAGCCCATATCATAGTTAAGCTCCGCGCCGCTGTTCTCTGCTGCAGTGTCGATACCGTTTATACGGTAATTGTGCTTCATGATCGCTGCGGCGTACGGCCCGCCGGGACTCTCGGCAATTACTACCTTTGCGCCCGCGCCGACAAGTATGCGTGCAACAGCCTCCACGACCGCCGGACTTGTGCATGCAGCTATATCTGTCTTTTGCGCAACGACAAGATTCGGCTTGAGCGCGACGCGCTTCCCGCGCAGCGCGGACATATCAATACCGATATCCTCGAGCTGAAGCCGTATCAGACTCTCTATCTTCTCTGTATCATAGCCGTTGCAGCGGCGTACCGAAACAGTATCGTTCATTATTTTAACCGAAGCTCCCGAGAGAGCCGTTCCTTTCAGAAAAATATATGCCATCCGAGCCGATGCAATACGAGTATGCTCGGTGATGCGGATCGCGTTATATGCTCTATGCTTGATTTTATCATATTTCTCTGCTATAATCAAGGCTAAAGCGGAAACACGCGAAAGAAAAGCGAACCTATACCGAACAGAAGCACAAGACGAAAAAACGCCGCGAGACGGTGCGCAAAGAACAAGCAGAGGAGCCGACAAATGAGCAGAACCATTCGCCCCATCGGGCATATACACACCCTCTTTCCCGAAAAGTTCGGGCTCCCGCGTCAGAGCTCTCTAAAGGAGGAGCTGCTCGGTGCGCTGACGCTCGACGGCGAGTACGCACGGGCTGAGGCGCTGCACGGGATAGAGGATTTTTCTCACCTATGGCTGATATGGGATTTTTCCGAGGCGCATACCGACTCATGGAGCCCGACTGTACGCCCGCCGCGGCTCGGCGGCAATCGCAGGGTGGGGGTATTTGCCTCCCGCTCGCCCTACCGTCCGAATTCGCTCGGACTGTCCTGCGTACGGCTGCTGCGTGTCTGTGGCGGAGGAGAATGTGATGAACCGCGCTGCCCTCTCTTCTCAAGCGGTCACTGCACATCCCGTGCGCTGACGCTGCTCGTCTCCGGCATTGACATGACCGACAAAACACCGATATATGACATAAAGCCGTATATCCCGATAAGCGACTGCCGCCCCGAAGCGAGCGAGGGCTACACCGCGCAGACAAAGCTGCATCGGCTGCGCGTATGCATCCCGTCCGAGGCGCGTGCGCAGATACCGGACGGTTATATAGACGGTCTGACGGCAGCACTCGAGGACGATCCGCGCCCCGGATACCGCCGTGCCGACGACGGCAGGATATTCCGCCTCGTATACGGCAGTCTCGATCTGCCGTTCACCGTCAGCGGAGACACTCTCACCGTCGGTACGGATATACGCCCGGCTGATACTTCGCCGGCAAACGACGATAAAATGTAAAAGCGCGCATGAATCAAGGCGAAATAACACCCCGAACGCAATATGATCACAGCATATTTCCACAGACAAAAAACAGCGGCTCGGTCTCGGACGAAATGCTCGGACCAAGCCGCATTTTTATCGAAATTTCATTGCATTTTTAAAAGAATGAATTATTATATCCGAGTGATAAGCCGCTCGGTAAAATCGCGGTACGAGCCGCGTACACGCTCAGCCGTCTCGAGCACCTCGGCATGCGAGAGCGGCTGCGGAAGCACGCCCGCCGCCATGTTCGTCATACACGACAAACCGAGCACGCGAAGTCCCGCATGGCGTGCCGCTATGACCTCGGGCACGGTAGACATGCCGACCGCGTCCGCGCCGAGCAATCGGAAAGCGCGTATCTCTGCGGGGGTCTCGAAGCTCGGACCTACGGTGAGCAGATATACGCCTCTGTGAGCACACACTCCGCATTCGGCTGCGACTGTCTCGGCAAGTGCAGTCAGCTCGCCGTCATATGCCGCGCTCATATCGGGGAAGCGCGTTCCGAGGCGGTCGTCGTTTGCGCCGCGCAGCGGATTGAGCGAGGCAAAATTGATATGGTCGGAGATAATCATCATATCCCCCGCCTTGTAGCTCTCGTTAACCGCGCCCGCAGCGTTTGTAACGATGAGCGTACCGACGCCCGCTTTCCTCATCATATACACGGGCATGACAATATCGCGCAGCTCGTGCCCCTCGTATGCATGGAGCCTGCCGCTCATGATAAGCACGGTCTTTCCCCCGACCTCGCCGCATATCCATTTTCCCGCATGACCGGGAACGGTGGAAACAGCCATGCCGGGTATATCGGAATACGGTATCTCGACCGCGTTTTTTGCACGCTCGACTATACTGCCCCAGCCTGAGCCGAGTATTATGCCGACGGTCGGCGCTCTGCCCGCAAGACGCGTAATGAGCGTGTCTGCCGCGAGTGATATCTTATCGTAATATTCCATAGCGTACCTCTTATTTGAACAGTCCCGGATACGGGTCGACGGTCACAAAATCGTTGTTCTTGACATAATGCCCGCGCTTGCGCTCGATAAAGTCGATAAGCGCGCGGAATTCGGGCAGCTGATGGCGATGACCTCCGGTGCGGTACCATGACTCGGCACGCTCCGGCACACCGAGCAGCTCGTACACGCGATGAGCCTCGGTAAACGTCAGATAGCTGCCGCGGGGATTCGCCCATGTATCGTCATATGCTCCCGTCTCGAGGAGATAGCGGGGAGCTATCAGCGCCTTGACAAAGTGCATATCGTACGGCAGCTCCGTCTCCCTGCCGATATAGTTCTTCATCTTCGGGCCGAGCCAGTAAGGAACGATGCCCATCAGATAGCAGAGCGGCTCGCTGCGGGTATCGCCATCGTCGGTCATATCGTGGGAGACGTAGCGATAGCAGCCGCAGCCGTGCGTTCCGCTGCAGTTCGGGTTCGTATAGGTGATACGCTCATCGAGCGCACCGGCGAGCAGCACCGCCTTTCCTCCGCGCGAGTGACCGGAAACAGCGATATGGTCGGTGTCTATATGCTCGAGCATACAGAGCGCGTCGACGCAGCGCATATATGCCCATGCCCATGCCGAAACGGCGGAAAACTCACAGTCCGGATAGAGCGGATAGATACCGAGGTCGCGGTCGGTATTATACATGTCGGGCGCAAGCTCGGTGCGGTCGAAGTTTGCAACGGCGTAGCCTCGGCTATGAGCCTCCTCGAGCACCGCACGGTCGCAGTCGAGCCAGCAGCCGTCGCCCGTGAGAATAACGGGATAACGGTCGTGATTGTTCTTGTCGTCGATGTTTCCGGGATAATAGATATGGAGAACAAAGGTGATGGGATTCTTTTCGGGTCCCGTTGTGATGCGGTAGGTATCAAAGCCCGTTCCGAAGCCCTGACAAACATGATCGAGTCGGAAATACTCGGGCTTCGGCGGCATTCCGCCGTATTCGATATCTATCACCTCGGACAGATACTCTGCCTTTCTCTTCTCCCAGTCGGCGGCGGTCTTGACCTCGCTGCCGTCCTTCAACCGCAGCAGCTCGGGAAGCGGACCATAGAAAATATCGTTTTCGTACATAATTTCATCCTATCTGTATATGTCTGTTTATATATTGATCGATTTACCGTGTTATTTTCCGCAGTACCATACGGTACCTCACATTGCCTGCGTCAGATCACCGCTCGAGCAGATAATCGAGCAGCGCACGGTCTCCCTCATCTTTTTCATCGAGACCGCAGTATTTGACAAACGCGGAACGCTTTCCGGCCTTGCTTGCAAACGCCGCGACCTCGGCGGACGATGCGTCGCCGTCTGCGACAAAATCAAGAGCTGCAAGCATTCCCTCGCGGATGAATTTCGGCTCTATTCCGTGCTTCATGCAGAGCAGCGCAGTTCCGGTGAGACGGTCTGCGCGCGCGAGCTTACGAACGGTATCTCTGCCGACGCGGTCGACGGTATCGCCGAGCAGCTTATTGTCAAAGCGCGAGAGCAGCTCATACGAGAAATCAATGAGCGAGCCCATCTCAACACCGTACTCGGCACTGAGCGCCTCGGATGCCTCGAGCAGCGCGCCGAGCGCCTTATAGCGCAGCTCGTAATCGCCCGCTGCCTCCCATATGTAGGTATAGCCCCTGCCCTTTGCGAGATATGCAAGCACCGCATGGCTCATGTTGTGCATGAAAAGCTTGCGACGGATATAGAAATCGAACGGCGCAAACGGCTTAATCGCGTACAGCTCGGGTATCTCGCCGACAAAAGCGGCGCTGTCGACGGGCAGCTCACAGTACGGCTCAACGCAGACCGCAAGCGGGTCAAGCGCCTTTATGCGCTCGGGTGCAGCGGGAACCATGCGTCCGATGGTAGCCTCCGCGATGCCGACCGAGTGCGCGAGATAATCGAGCGCAGCAGCGTCTCCCTCGAGCTTTCCGGCAATGAGCGAACGCAGATATTTGTCGGCATCCATGAGATTTTCACAGACGATGATATTCAGCGGTGCGCCGCCGAGCTCCGCACGGCGCTTGATGCCGCGTGCTATCGGCTCTGCTATGAATTTCAGAATATTTGCGCCGACGGCAGTCGCCATGATATCGGCGGTCGCAATCTCTTCCGCCACCGCATCGGGATCGCTGCCGCATACCGCGCGGACATTCGTCACGGTAAAGCGCTCGTAATCCTCCGCTCCCGTTATGAATATCGGGTACTCGTGTCGGGTATTCATATCGTCGACAAGCGCGGTATTTACATCTACAAAGACGGTCTCCCAACCGCTCAGGCAAAACAGCTGAGCGATAAAGCCCCTGCCGATGTTTCCACCGCCGTACATTATTGCTTTCTTCATTTTATGTATCCTTTCTGCCTTTCGGCAGTAAAATATTCGCCTTACGGTATCCGGTGCTCTTCCGACCGACAGCCGCACGCGCGGTATTTTCACAAGCTGCGCGCGAGCATCACCTATCGGACGGCATCGAAAGCGTCAGTCGCCGCTTCCATCCTCGGTATCAAAGCTGCTCTCCGAGCTATTCTCCGCGCCGTCCTCCTGTTCCGAAACGCCCGACGGTATCCCGGCAAGCGGAGCGATGACCGAGGCTGCGCCAGCGATCGTTTTCATCGAGAGGATGTTCTCATCCGGCACGGTAATGCCGAGCTCATCCTCTGCATCCGACAAAAGCACAACGACATCAAGTGAGCTGAGTCCTATATCCTCTATAAAGCGCGAATCCTCTCTCAGCTGCTCGGCGGGTGTGCCGCGGCGCTCCGAAAGAACCGAGCATATGTATTCGTATGCCGTTTCTGCCATGATGCATCTCCTCTCTGCGGGAAAGACCCGCATATATTTTTATTTTACCACTTCTGCACGGCTTTGTCTACATAAAAAGCGCAAAAAATCTCTCCGCCGACGCGCAAAAAAATCTCTGCCGCTGCAGCGCACCGACCTCCGGTATACTGCAGCGGCATAGATACAGCTCTATTTTTCGCGTTCCTTGGCAAAGGTACCGGCGGCAAGTCCGGAGAGCAGCGCTGCTGCGATACCGCCCGCGCAGCCGCTCAGACCTCCGGTAAACGCACCGATAAGTCCGCGCTCGTCCACCGCGCGCCGCACTCCCTCCGCAAGGCAGTAGCCGAAGCCGGTGAGCGGAGTGGTCGCCCCGCAGCCCGCCAGCCTGACAAGCGGGTCATATAACCCAAGTCCCGTCAGAAGCACGCCGACGCAGACATAGCCGACAAGGACCCGAGCGGGTGTGACCGCCGTCAGGTCTATTATTATCTGTGCGACGGCGCACAGCGCGCCGCCGATAAGAAAAGCATATAGGTATATCAAGCTCTGTCCGTCCTTTCGTTTAGCCGAGATCGTTTAAGTTTAATATGAATTCACTGCCGATACCGCTCTGCCGGATGACATTCGGTCAAAAATTTCCACGGCGGTCAATGTACCGTCCGGCAATGTCCCGCATAGACACCGGCAGATAATACCGATGCCATGCAGCGGGTGCAAGACCGTACATTATCGGTAGCAGCAGTATTATAACGGACTGCACAGATGCACGAGATGCGCCACGGCGGGGATTGGATCGCCCTGCGCTACGCTCATCGGACTCATCAGTGCGCCGGTCGCGACAAACAGCACATTCTTCAGTTCTCCGCGTGAGAGCCTCGGCAGTACATACGCCGCAAGCACCGAGGCGGAGCAGCCGCAGCCCGAGCCTCCCGCGCGCATCTTCTGCGCCGCACGGTCATATATGAGCACTCCGCAGTCATTATAAACGCCTCTCATATCGTAGCCCTCTCCCGCCATCAGTTCGGTGAGAATGGCGCTTCCCTCCGCACCGAGATCGCCTGTCAGTATAAGGTCGTAATCTGCGGGAGCGGTCCCGGTCTGTCTGAAACAGCGGGAGAGCGTGAGAATCGCAGCGGGAGCCATTGCCGCACCCATATTTGCGGAATCGGTTATCCCGCGGTCAACGGTCACACCTGCCTGCACTCCGACTATCCTCGGCAGCGCGGTATCTCCGGCTGCGGCGGCACGGAGGACAAACGCGCCGGAGCCGGTAACCGTCCACTGTGCGGTAGGCGTGCGCTGACCGCCGTACTCGAGAGGAAAACGGAATTGCCGTTCAGCCGTGCTGTTGTGAGATGAGACCGATACACAGCAGCGGCAAAGCTCCCCGCCGCCTATCAGCGAGGAAGCCAAAATAAGCCCCTCCGCAGAGGTCGAGCACGCGCCGTACAGTCCGAAATACGGTATATCAAGACACAGACTGCTCGAGGAGGAACAGGTGCACTGGTTTACAAGATCGCCCGAAAACAGCGCGTCTATATCCCGATCACACACACCTGCCTTGGCAAAGGCGAGGTTTATCGCCCGCCGCTGCATCTCCGACTCCGCGCGCTCCCACGTGTCGGCGCCGAATCTGCCGCTCGAGTCGTGAGCGTCAAATTCCGAGCCGAGCGGTCCCTCATATTCGTGCCGCCCGACCACCGATGCCCAGCCGTCTATGACCACCGGCGCTCTCAGCCGCCGATAATCACATCTATCGCCGTCCTTGACCCAATCCGACATATCGTGCCCGCCTTTCCCGATGTATCGCCGCCGACGCATATTATATGCGTACGGCGGCGTGATCTATAATAAAGGCAGGAGAGCCGTGCCGCAGCCTCCGAAAACAAAAGACCAAACTCCGCACGGCGTATACCGTATCATCAGCGCCGTCATACCGCAGGCTTAATGCACGGCAAGCGCCTGCATAACGGTCGCGTTCCCGCCTTACATAGGATATTTTGTCCGGGCATGAGAAAAATATACACGCGATACGAAAACAGCATCAAGGACGCAAGGACACGCGGGAAATAAATACACGCGGAATTTCCGATCCGTTATCAGCCGGGAGCCGGACTCGCCGATACGCGAAAAAGCCGTCCCATGCAGTGCATGAGACGGCAGCTGTTCTATTCGGATATCATTTGACCATCGGCAGTCCGACGCGCGAAGCATCACGCATCTGCGGCTCAGATATCCGTCTTTCCGAACTCGAGAATATCCGCAATCCGGCGGGACGCAAGACCGTCGCCGTACGGATTGGCTGCGTGAGCCATTGCGTTGTATGCATCCTTATCCTCGAGCAGGCGGCGGAAATTATCGTATATGACCTCTTCATCCGTTCCGACGAGACGGAGAGTGCCCGCAGCAATGCCCTCAGGACGCTCGGTGGTATCGCGCATAACGAGCACCGGCTTTCCGAGCGAGGGAGCCTCCTCCTGAATTCCGCCGGAGTCGGTCAGGATCATATAGCTCTTTGCCATTATATTATGACAATCGAGCACCTCGAGCGGCTCTATAATGTGTATGCGGTCACAGCCGCCGAGCTCTTCATCCGCTGCGCGGCGAACAACGGGATTCATATGTATAGGATATATCGCGCGAACATCCGGATGCTCATCCATAACACGTCTGATAGCACGGAACATATGATGCATCGGCTCGCCGAGATTCTCGCGGCGGTGCGCTGTTATGAGAATTAAGCGGCTGCCCGCAGCCCACTCAAGCTCGGGATGTGTATAGTCGTCACGGACGGTCGTTTTCAGCGCGTCGATGGCGGTATTGCCGGTCACATAGATCTTGCTGCCGTCTCTGCCCTCGCGCAGCAGATTTGCCTTGGCATTCTCGGTCGGAGCGAAATTATACTCCGAGACGATAGATACCGCCTGACGGTTGAACTCCTCCGGAAAAGGACTGTATATATTATACGTACGAAGTCCCGCCTCGACATGACCGACCGGTATCTGCAGATAAAAGCAGGCGAGCGCGGTGACAAAGGTCGTGGAGGTATCACCGTGTACGAGCACCGTATCCGGCTTTACCTCCTCGAGCACCGATTTTATACTCGAGAGAATATTCGTTGTGATATCAAAGAGGGTCTGTCCCTGCTTCATTACCGAGAGATCGTAGTCGGGGACAACATCGAACGCCTCGAGCACCTGATCGAGCATCTGTCTGTGCTGCCCTGTCACGCAGACGACGGTCCTGATACCGTCTCTCGAGCGCAACTCACGAACAAGGGGACACATCTTTATAGCTTCCGGTCTTGTACCGAAAACGAGCATTACTGTTTTCATTGTTGTTTCCTCTCAGCGGCATTCTTCTGCCGTGCCGGAAGTCTCCGGCAATTGATGAATAAGATTAATAATATGATAATAATCGGTCTGCCGCCGTCCGAAAACAAAAACCGACGGCGTGCACCGCTTTCACTCCGTCGATTATAACACAGTCGGTTTGTTTTGTCAAACACAGAACTGCCTACATGAACATTCCCGCAATATAATAGATGATACCGTAAAGCACCGATGCCGCCGTTCCGTAGAGAATGACCGGTCCCGCTATCGTGAATATCTTGTTGCCAATTCCGGTTATAAAGCCTTCGCTGCGCGCAGATATGGCCTCTGCGGATATGGCATTCGAAAAGCCGGTTATCGGTACGAGCGTACCCGCGCCCGCATGCTCGGCTATCGTGTCGAACACATCGAGCGACGTGAGCAGAGCCGCAAGCACGATAAGGGTAAAGGTCGAGCAGAGCCGCGCATTTTCCTCACTTGCACCGAGCATCGAATACAGTGCGCACAGTGCCTGAGCAAGCACACATATTCCTCCGCCGAACAGAAAGGCGCGGGCACAGTTTCCCGCCATATGCGACGCGGGTGCGTGAGATGCTGCATAGTCCTTGTACGATTTCTTTCCGAGCATAAGCTGCTTCCTTTCGGCATTCGCCTGATAAAAATATCTAAAATAAATCCTGCCAAATTGATGTAATAATTACGCTGCTATTTTTTCGACATCCGCCTCGCCGTCAGCTGTCCTGCATATTCTCCCCTTATTTTGAAAATATTATTCGCCGATACTTGAAAATTACGCTCGCATGTGTTAAAATCCGTGCGTCGCACCCACTGCACGGCGAGCATAATAGGCAAACACACAGCAGTATCGGGTCAATGCCGCCACGGAAAAACAGACAAGCATTTAAAGCAAAACAGAGCCGATGAATAAACACCGCGCTATCCGAGCGGGATAAACGGACAAGATCGGTCCGAATAATGCTAATAACTACCGAAAGGATGCTCAGACCGGAGCAATACCGAACTATGCCGAAAAAGACAAGCCCAAGCTACATACCAACCGTCACCGCCTGCTGCATAGGCTATATCAGCGAGGCGGTAGTCAACAATTTTCTGCCGCTGCTGTTTCTGATATTTCAGAGCAATCTCGGCATCTCGCTTGAGCGCCTTGCCCTGCTCGTGACCGTCAATTTTATGACGCAGCTCGCAGTCGACCTCGTATCGGCAAAGCTCATCGACCGCGTGGGCTACCGCCGCTGTGTGACATTCGCACATCTGCTGACCGCCGTTGGTCTGCTCTCGCTCTCCGTGCTGCCGTCGCTGCTGCCAGACCCGTATGCGGGGCTTATATGCTCTGTTGTGCTGTACGCCGCAGGCTCGGGACTGATCGAGGTTCTCGTCAGCCCCATAATCGAGGCGTGCCCCGCACCGAATAAGCATTCACTCATGAGCCTGATGCACTCGTTTTATTGCTTCGGCACCGTTGCAGTCGTGCTGATATCTACGCTCGCACTGCGCATCTTCGGCTCGGAGAGCTGGCGCGTGATCGCCGCTATATGGGCGCTGCTCCCGCTCGGGAATGCGCTGTTTTTCTCGCGCGTTCCGATATACAGCATGACAGAGGTGCACGGCAGTATGCCGGTAAAGCGGCTGCTGTCTATGCCGCTGTTCTGGGCGCTGCTTATGCTCATGTTTGCCGCCGGTGCATGTGAAATGTCTATGAGCCAGTGGGCGTCCGCTTTTGCCGAGAGCGGACTCGGCGTTTCAAAGACGGTAGGAGATCTGCTCGGAGTATGCATGTTCTCGCTGCTGATGGGCATCGCGCGCTTTCTGCGCTCACGTGTCAACGTGAAAACGAGCATATTCTCTCTGATGATCGGCTGCGGAGCCCTCTGCGCCGCCTCTTACCTGCTCGCCGCGCTCGCACCGCATCCCGCGCTTGCGCTGCTCGGCTGCGGACTGTGCGGATTCTCGGTCGGCATTCTCTGGCCCGGCGTGTACTCGATGGCGGGCGAGCTGTGCCCTACGGGCGGAACGGCGATGTTCGCGTTTCTTGCGCTCGCCGGCGATATCGGAAGCTCGGGCGGTCCCACGCTTATCGGACTTATCGCCGGCAGCCACGGAGACGATCTGTCGCTCGGAATGCTGTTCTCGGTAGTTTTTCCGATAATTCTGATCATCGCCGCAGCGCTGACGGCAAGGCTCTCACGCGGCGCACGAAGAGCATAAGCGCACAAAAATCAGCAAAGCAGTCATGAATCAAAAATTTTTTCGGGATGTCGCGTGAGCAAATGTATAGAAAAAGCGAGCAAAAACGAGAAAAACGGAGATATGCATAAGCTAAATTAAACAAATCAAAAAAAGTTTGTTTTTTGTATTGACAAAGCTGCGGCGCTATGATATAATAGCCGAGCAACTTAGAAAACTATTATTCATGGAGGATTTCAGCATGTCCACTTATATGGCAAAGAAAGAGACCGTTGAGCGCAAGTGGTATATAATTGATGCTGCAAACAAGCCTCTCGGTCGGACCGCTGCAACAGTCGCAACGATCCTCAGAGGTAAGCATCGCCCCGAGTTCACGCCTCACGTCGATTGCGGCGAATTCGTTATCGTTATCAACTGCGAGAAGGCAGTTCTGACAGGAAATAAGCTTACTCAGAAGTTCCATCGCACACACTCCGGCTACATCGGAGGACTCAAGGAGACTTCCTACAAGACGCTTATGGCTACCAAGCCCGAGCTTGCTATGACGCTCGCTGTCAAGGGTATGCTTCCCAAGAACAGCATCGGAGCTAAGAGCCTTACGCGCCTTCGCACCTATCGCGGAGCAGAGCACGGTCAGCAGGCACAGAAGCCCGTTCCGTACGAAGCTTGACTTTGAATTATTAAGAAAGGAAGTTATCTAAAATGGCAGTTTCTTACGCAAGCGCAAAGCCGTACTTCTACGGCACCGGCAGAAGAAAGAGCTCTGTTGCAAGAGTACGCATCGTTCCCGGCACCGGCGCTATCACTATAAATAAGCGCAGCATTGACGAGTATTTCGGTCTCGAGACTCTCAAGCTCATCGTAAATCAGCCCTTTGCCGTTACCGGCACCGAGGGTAAGTTCGATATCATCTGCACCGTTAAGGGCGGCGGTATCTCCGGTCAGGCAGGCGCTATCCGCCACGGCCTCTCCCGTGCACTTCTTCAGGTTGATGAGACCTATCGTCCTCTCCTCAAGAGAGCAGGTCTGCTCACCCGTGACCCTCGTATGAAGGAAAGAAAGAAGTACGGTCTCAAGGCTGCACGTCGTGCACCTCAGTTCTCCAAGAGATAAATCGTTTCTCTTCAAGCACTTGCGAAAGCGAGTGCTTTTCTTTTTTATTAAAAAAGCATTGCTCAAAGATAATCTTCAAGCAATGCTTTATCTGCTGTATCCTAATATATCGGGAACTATATATTATACTATATCATGCTCTCTTTCCGCTTGCCTCGCCCTCGGCGATATCGCCGTCGAAGTCGAGCAGGTCTGAGAGGATATAGCTGCTGACGAACATTCCCTCCGGCGTGAGAAACACTCTGCCGTCCTCGCGCTTCATATATCCGCCCTTTTCGTACTGCGGGAGGCGAGAGCCGTAGAGCGCATCGAAATCGCGTCCGAACAGCTCGCGGAACTCGCCAAGGTCGATACCGTACGACGTGCGCAGGCGAAGCATAACATACTCGCCTATGCGGTCGTTCTGACCTATGGTATAGCGCTCATCGATAATATTATAGCTGCGTTCGGGATGCTCCATCGCACTTATATACAGCTCTGTATCGCGGCGGAACGAGAAGCGGCAGGAGCCGAGATATGAGTGCGCTCCCGGTCCGAGACCGAGATATTCGCCGGGCTGCCAGTATCTGATATTATGCCGACAGGCGTACCCCTCTCTGGCAAAGTTGCTTATCTCATACTGATCATAGCCGCGCGATGCGAGCAGATCTATCGAGTCGAAATACATATCTGCCACCGTATCATCATCGGGCAGCGCGAGCCTATGGCGATTGCGCGCCATAGGCGTTCCGTCCTCGAGCTTGAGACAGTACAGCGATATATGCTCGGGATCGAGGTCGGTAACGGCATCGAGCGTATCGCGCAGGCTGTCCGGTGTTTGAAGCGGTATGCCGTACATTATATCAAGGTTGATATTATCAAAGCCCGCACGGCGTGCATCATTATAGCAAGCCACCGCGTCATTCCATGTATGTATGCGCGAAAGTTCATGCAGCTCCGCGTCCGATGCGGACTGAATACCTATCGAGAGGCGGTTCACCCCTGCCTTGCGGCATTTTTTCAGCTTTGATGTATCGGCGGTCGCGGGGTTGCACTCCATACTGACCTCCGCACTGCGCGAAACACTGAAATTCTCGTACACGCAGTCAAGCAGCGTCGTCAGCTGCTCGGTAGGCAGGACGGTGGGCGTTCCGCCGCCGATATAAACGCTGTCTATCTCTCTGCCGCGCAGAGACGGAGCGTAATCCTCCATATGCAGCGCCATAGCATTGACAAATCTCTCATAATCCGACTCGCCCGCATTCGAATAAAAGTCGCAGTAAGCGCACTTGCTCATACAGAACGGGATATGGAGATAAAGACCTATTTTGTTATCCATACTGTCACATCCTTTTTTCGCGGGCGGGATCATTCCTCGTCCATTTTCAATACCGCCATGAACGCCTCGGGCGTGACCTGGACCGAGCCGAGCTGGCGCATCTTCTTTTTGCCTTCCTTTTGCTTCTCGAGCAGCTTCTTCTTTCTCGTGATATCGCCTCCGTAGCACTTTGCAAGAACGTCCTTACGCAGTGCCTTGACCGTCTCGCGGGCGATTATCTTACCGCCGATTGCTGCCTGTATCGGTATCTCAAACAGCTGACGCGGAATGTTCTCCTTGAGCCGCTCGGCGATCTTTCTTGCGCGGGCATATGCCTTTTCCTCATGAACGATGAATGACAGCGCGTCGACTATCTCACCGTTGAGCAGGATATCAAGCTTGACGAGCTTGCTCGGCTTATAGCCGTCAAATTCATAATCAAGTGAAGCGTAGCCCTTGCTGCGGCTCTTGAGCGCATCGAAAAAGTCGTACACTATCTCGTTGAGCGGAAGCTCGTAATGCAGCTCGGCGCGCTTTCCGTCGAGATATGTCATATCCTTATAGATACCGCGCCTATCCTGACACAGCTCCATTATTCCGCCGACATAATCGGTGGGGGTAATGATGCTCGCACGCACCATCGGCTCGCTCGCCACCTCTATCTCGTCGCCGGACGGGTAGTTTGACGGGTTGTCGATGTAAACGGTCTCCCCGCCGCGCTTGTCTATCTTATAGATAACGCTCGGTGCGGTGGTAATAAGGTCGAGATTGAACTCGCGCTCGAGCCGCTGCTGGATTATCTCCATATGCAGCAGTCCGAGAAAGCCGCAGCGGAAGCCGAAGCCGAGCGCAGCGGAGGTCTCGGGCTCAAAGGAAAGCGCAGCATCGTTGAGCTGCAGCTTTTCGATAGCCTCTCTCAGATCGCCGTAACGCGCTCCGTCTGCGGGATAGATACCCGAATAGACCATCGGCAGCGCGCGCTTGAAGCCCGGAAGAGGCTCGGATGTGCCGCCCTCGGCGAGTGTTACCGTATCCCCGACGCGCGTCTCGCTGACCGTCTTTATCGAAGCGGTGAGATATCCGACG
>URAP01000015.1 GCA_900545935.1 uncultured Eubacteriales bacterium | reverse complement strand
GTCGGATTTACCTTTGAGGGACAAGAGTTCCCCACCGAGCCGAAAACTGCGTTTTACGATTATATTTACTGTAATGCGCTGTTCGAAAATCCAAGTCTTGCAAAGCTTCTTCTCTCTTACGATTCCTTTTCGGACATCGAATTCAATTCCGAGAGGAGTCTGAACTGTCAGGCGAGAGCGGCGGCGCTGTTTGTTTCGCTGAACCGTCGGGGAGATGCGGATAAGATAAAGAACTTCGACTCGTTCATTAAATTATCTGAGGATGCTTGATGCTAAAACAACCGAAAAAGAACTGCTCATTATGAATATCCTTGATATACTGAAGCGCTATGTTGACCCGACCCGGCTGTCGGAGCTGAACGCCTGCCTGCCAGAGCACCCGAAAAAGCTCCGAGCCACCGACTATGCCGACATCATCATCTGTGCACCTATTGCGTTCACGGAAAAGGGGCGGCTTTTAGAGTGTCTGTCCGGACATATGGCATACAACAAAGAATCCAAACTGATTCAGGATCTACGCAGGGAAAGTTATGAGGATGAAAAAAACAATCCGAAATCAACAGGATTTCAACAAAAAGAAAGCCCTGAGTCTCTAAGAAACTCAGGGCTTTCAAGGCATTGGCAGGGGCACAAAGACTCGAACTCTGGACACGCGGTTTTGGAGACCGCTGCTCTACCAACTGAGCTATACCCCTAAATGTTTAATTGATGTAACATAATGATTATATCACTTTTATAAGCGAAAATCAAGTGTATATTATGCATAATAATATTGCCGATTAAATATATATAATTGTTCGATTTATATCTGTTAAACGGTGAATAAGAGCTGCGGCATGCGACTACAATCAAAACAGATAAAAAGCAAAGAAATCGTCCTAAGCGAAATATACCCGTTCGAAAAAAATACAAAGCTTACACAAATGTAATACCAATTTTTTTGGTAAATAACTTGCACTTTTTTTCCTTACGTGGTATAATAAAGTATGGATGCTTCGGAGAGATGCCGCAGTGTACGATATCAGACGTTTGAGGTTTTTTATGAATTACAAAATGATTCCGAATATGATAACCTCTGTGAGACTTTTCGGGGCAATTATTTTGCTTTTCGTTCCGCCGATGACTGCACCATTCTTTGCGGTATACACGATCTGCGGACTTACAGATGCCTGCGACGGCTTTATTGCAAGAAAACTCGACGCGGTCACGGATTTCGGCTCAAAACTCGACAGTGTTTCGGATATTACATTTTATATTGTGATGATATCGCGTGTACTGCCGGAGTATTACAGCGTTCTGCCGCATTCGTATTGGTATGCGGTAGCAGCGGTACTGGTCGTCCGACTCGCTTCGTATGCGGTAAGCGCGATAAAGCAGCACCGCTTTGCTTCGGTGCATACCCTGCTCAATAAGGTAACCGGCGCGGGAGTGTTCTTTGCTCCGTACCTTGTCAACTGCTCATTCTTCACCGTTTATGCGATCGGCGTATGCTCGGTTGCGGCACTTGCGTCGACGGAAGAGCTTATCATGCACATAATCGGTATAAACGATTCGCTCGGGCTCTGGGATACACGGAACAGATAAGCAGACGAGATAATATCTCGGATAAACCATATATAGCATTTTTTTATTCCGGAGCAGCCTTCCCTGCTCCGGCTATATTATTCACTGCGTCATTTCGCCGGCAAATCCAAACTTCGGATATTATTTGCCAAGCCTTAAACTAACACCGATGTACAATACTCACTCGTATGCATCAACCGCATATATTAGACAGAGCAATATCAAAACGGCACGGCATAATTACGCAATATATAATCAAGACCTACGGAGGCGCACTTACGTCTCCGTAGGTCTCAAAATTATCGTGATTTGTTTTCCGCTGTCGGAGATCAGCCCTCGGATATCATCTTCATCAGACGAACGAGATCTGCGGTATTGACAGTACCGTCCGCATTTACATCGGGAGAGGAAGCCTCAATGCCAACGCCGTCGACCGCAATATACTTCATCAAGCGTACAAGACCCCTTGTATCAAGCGAGTCATCGCCGTTTACATCTCCGACATTGCAGAAAATATAGGTCGAAAAATGAGTCAGTTCAGCGATTACGAAATGTGAATCCTTATTGACTGAGTTCAGAGTAATCTCCGTGAGTTTTCCCTCTGAGTCTATATGAAACAGCTTGAGTCCGTCCATCGAAAGCGTCTCGGGAACAACGAAGGTCAGACTGACCGTACCGTCGGCAGGCTGAACCACTTCGCCGTTAAGCGTAGCGGTAATATCAAATACGACCATATTAGGTCCGGCAGTATTTGCGAGAGCCTTCTTTGCTGCCGCAACAACCTCATCGGAGGCGTGCTTGGCAGAAATGTGCGTACCGTCCGGGAAAGGAAGCGTCATGTCTGCATTGAGTACGATATCATCTTCACAGTCATATGTATACTCGGGCTTTGCCACAAGGTTCTCGCTCGGCAGCTCATCGAGCACCACGCAGCTGTTAACTCTCGTCAGAACATCGTCAAACGAAACATTTAGCTTGTAGTACTTATCGTACCAAACCTCTCCGTATGTTTCGCCATCTTCGATAAAATCGCCCTCCTGAATATAAACATCAAAGCTTCCGTTATCCTGCGGAATATATCCGT
Source organism: uncultured Eubacteriales bacterium (assembly GCA_900545935.1). Taxonomy (GTDB): domain Bacteria; phylum Bacillota; class Clostridia; order Oscillospirales; family CAG-272; genus UMGS911. Next base: position 40,772 of record URAP01000015.1, on the reverse strand, counting down.
TTACTCTGAATGGTATTCCGCCTTTTCCGCGAAGCATATAAACATATCTGTTATTTTCGACATCGTAAACAAGCTGACTGTCCGGATCATTTTCTTTTTCGATCATATCTTTGAGAGTACCGTCAAAAGTAAACAGTCGATGTGCCACCGTCTCAAACTTATCTGCCGGATAAGAAATATCCAATCCGAGACCGTCCTCGACCGCATTAAACTTTCCATTCTCCCAGCGTCCCGTGGTGTAATCATCACCGTAGACCGAATCGTACTGGCAAAATGTCCAATATCCGATATCGTTTGAGTCTATGTCTGCCTTATTGCCGATCGACAAAACATATGCGATAAGATCATCAAACCTCAGGAACAGATTCTCTGCCGCGTCGACCGAGAATGCCCCTGCTGCGACAACAGTCAGTGACATAACAAGCGTAAGTAAAAATGATAATGCTTTCTTCATATTGGTATCTCCTGAATATATTATAATATTATAATATTGTAAATATATTAATGCATCGGTATGATACCGATGTACGATGTAATCACCCTTTGTCAGGCAGAAAAAAACTTCTGTATGTATTTACAATCGTGGAGTGCGTAATATGTTCTGAATTTTGAATTATCTACTACGGTATGATATCACGATAACTGTCATTTGTCAACTGCTCGGATAATTATTTTTTGATAAATCTCAGACAAATCATACGTAAAATCAGACGTATCATGTCAATTATAACCGAGCGGGAAGAAGCTATTTCCTATCGGGTATAGTATATAGAAAACTAATTTTTAAAATTTAAACCATTCGGAGCTCTTTCCGAAAAAACGACGACAAAGCACGATGCAATGCCGCCGTATAATACTATATCCGGCTGTTATGCCGACGCCGCGGCAGCTTGGCTGCGCGTGCTGCATTCCGCCGTTACGCCTTGCTTTTGTCTGCGAATACCTTCAGAAGATCGTATATGCCGCCTACCGGGTATAGCTCAGCGCCTTCGCACGCATGCGTTTTTTTCATGCTCAGACGCGGAAGTACGACCTTATCAAAGCCGAGCCGGCGAGCCTCGCCCACCCTTGCGTCGACATCGGAAATTCCGCGGCACTCGCCGCTCAGTCCTATCTCGCCCATTGCGATAAGACGGTCGTCTACCGGGATATCGCGCATACACGATATTAGCGCAAGACAGATGGCGGTATCGGCGGACGGCTCATCTATATGCAGACCGCCGACTACATTTATATAAACATCATATTTTGAGAACGGTATTCCGAGCCGCTTTTCCAGTACTGCGAGCAACAGATACAGCCGTGAATAGTCGATACCGTTGCTCGTTCTGCGTGGCACCGAAAAAACGGTCGGAGCGGCAAGCGCCTGCACCTCTGCTATTATCGGGCGAGTACCCTCTATTATGCACACAGCACAGTTTCCCGGCATTCCTGTAGGTCTGCCCTCGAGCATGGCGGCGGAGGGATTCGGCACTTCGAGGAGCCCCTGCGCGGTCATTTCAAATACGCCTATCTCATTCGTAGAACCGAAGCGGTTCTTTGCCGCACGAATGACGCGGTATGCCATCTGCTTTTCGCCCTCAAAGCAGAGCACGGCATCCACCATGTGTTCGAGAACCTTAGGACCTGCTATACTTCCCTCTTTGTTTACGTGACCGACAAGAATTATCGAGGTATCGCTCGACTTTGCATATGCGATAAGCGCCGCGGCAGTCTCGCGCACCTGCGTTACACTGCCAGAGGAGGAGCTTACGCGGTCGGAATACACCGTCTGAATAGAGTCTACTATCAGAATATCCGGCTTTATCTTCATGGATTCCTCGATAATCTTCTCAACGCAAGGATCGGTATAAATATACAGCTCGTCGCCGACCGTGCCGAGCCGCTGTGCGCGCAGCTTTATCTGTCCGCGCGATTCCTCACCCGAGATATACAGCACTCGTCTGTTGCGGCAAAGTATGTCGGATATCTGAAGCAGCAGCGTCGACTTGCCTATACCCGGCTCGCCGGTCAGCAGCACGACCGAGCCGCTGACTATTCCTCCGCCGAGCACACGGTCAAGCTCGCCCATTCCGGTAGCCGTGCGCATAAAATCGGGAACGGTAAGCTCGGAGAGGCGCTCCGCGCCGCGCTCGTCGGCAGCGAGCAAACCGACCCTACGACGCGGCGAAGCGGTCGGAGCGGCAGCAGCAGCCTCGACAGTCTCCTCCATGGTGTTCCACGAGCCGCAGCCGGGACATTTGCCGAGCCATTTCGCGCTTTTATATGAGCATTCGGAGCAGATATATATCGTTTTCGGACCTTTCATTTATACTTCCTCTTTTATCAAGTATCATAGTTGGATACGGTGCGTCACCGTTTTTCATCAAGGAATATGATAATACATTCATCCCGCTTTGTCAAGATAATCAAGCAGCGAGGAGCATATTACGAGCGCAAGCGCCTGACGGTACTCGGCGTGTGACAGCATTGCAGCCTCGCCGGCATTGGAGAGAAAGCCGCACTCGACAAGCACGGCGGGAGAGCGGATTCGGTCAAGCACATAGATATTACTGCCCGCCTCCTTGAGCGGGCGCTCGTTCCACGGCTGAAGCTGCGCGCGCACACCGTCGCGTATTGCGGATGCGATGCTCTTGCTCGCCGGGTGATTCGGCGAATAATAGAGCTGAACTCCGTGAACGGATGCCGAAGGAAACTTATTCATATGAATACTGACAAACAGTGCATCCGGGTTTGCGCTCGCTATCTCGGTGCGTGCGCGCAGATCGCCTGATTTTGCGCTCGGCGCGCCCTCCCACGTCAGCATGCTGTCGTCGCTGCGTGTCATTATTACATCATAACCCGCAGCGCACAGCATGTCGCGCAGTGTAAGCGACAGCTCGAGGTTCAGCTCCTTTTCGAGCAGACCGCTGTCAGACACCGCACCGCCGTCGCCTCCGCCGTGTCCGGCATCGACTATTATCTTCTGCCGCCCGGGATTATACGCCGCGCGGCTTTCCGTGCTGACCTTTACGAACTGAAAAACAGCGCTGAGTACCGCCGCAACAGCCATAAGAATAATTATGAACACAAAATATTTCACGGCATACCATACCGCTTGCCTTGTGGGACTGACTGACATTAAAATCACCCGCCGTTTTCTGTTATATTGCGGCGACAGCAATCGCCGGAGTATGCGATAACGATATGTTTATCACACATAATCCGACTATCGCACATGAAGGCCGAACCTGCACCGACAGCCGAAAGGAATATGCCGCGCGGATATTATCACCGCATACCGATTATCAGATATATATGAATCAGGCGGCAAAACTATGACGCGCGGCGGCGCCGAACGGGAATGTATCACGATATGGCATTTTTTTCTCGAAAAATCGAAAAAAAATATCTTTACCCCCTTGACTTTGAGTAAACTCCAAGGTATATAATATACTAAGTAAAGGAGTGACATGTATGACGATAAAGGATGTCGCCGATAAATTCGACATAAGCTGCGACATCCTGCGGAACTACGAGCGCGTCGGCATGATACCTCCGGCAGCCCGCACACCGTCCGGCATCCGCGGCTTCGGCGAGCAGTATCTCGGCCGGGTCGAGCTCGTGCTGTGCATGCGCGGCGCGGGGCTGCCGATATAGGCCATAATAGAGTATGTCACGCTCTTCCGTATGGAAGACGGCACCCTCGGCGCACGTCTCGAGTTGCTGCGCGAGCAGCGTGAGGAGCTTTTTGAGAAAAAGTCTGCGATAGAGTCGACCATCGACCGCCTCAGCGACAGGATAGAGCATTACGAGCGCGCAATTGAAACCGATCTCCTCTCGTGGAACGACGGAAAGTGCGATGTCAGCCATCTCACAGCATCGGACAAAAAGAAGTAATATAGGTATCGCCCGCGCGAACATATGCTGCCGCAGACGGAAAACATTCAAATGTAAATCAAAAAAATTATAAGTAAGGAGAAAAAGTCATGAGAAAGAATTTCGGAGCTAAGCCTTTATCCTATCCGCAGCCGGTATTTATCCTTGCCGCATACGGCGAGGACGGCACGCCCTGCGCTATGAATGCTGCATGGGGCGGAATCAGCGAGGAAAACGAGCTGTCTATGTGCATCAGCGCCGGACACCGCACGACTAAGGACATTCTTGCGCGCCGCGCTCTCACCGTCAGCATGGCTGATGCAGAGCATATGGAGTCATGCGACTATGTGGGCATCGTTTCCGGCAATAATGTCCCCGACAAATTCGCCCGCGCGGGCTTTCACGCACAGCGCTCTGAGTTTGTAGACGCACCGCTGATCGAGGAGCTGCCTATCGCGCTCGAGTGCCGACTCAAGAGCTATGACCCTCAGACGTGCCGCATGGTATGCGAGATAGTCAACGTATCGGTAGACGAGCGTGTGTTTGATGAAAACGGTGCGGTCGATGTCTCTAAGGCACGCCCGATAACCTTTGACCCGTTCAACAATAAATATGTTGTACTCGGCGATACCGTCGGTACGGCATTCCGCGACGGAAAGGCGCTCAAATAGTTATGCAGCACCACGCCCGACCGGAGAGCGGGGATAAGATCCGCCGCCGAAAAAAACTTCCGACACGGAGACAGCCAATGAATAAGATTTTTGTTGCATTTGCAATTATCGCCGCAATGCTGCTCGCTCTTACCGCCTGCTCAGGGAAAGGCGCAGAAGAAACAAACGCCGAAAGAACAGCGCCTCTGTCGACATCAAGCGTTATCGCAGAGCCGGAGAACGGAGCGGAGAGTTCGACGGAGGCAGAGCTTGTACCGGAGAACAGCGCAGTACCCGTATACATCCGCATAGGCGATACGGTGCTGACGGTATTGCCGTCCGGAAACAGCTCCGCAGATGCGCTCATCGCATTGCTCGAGCGCGGAGACATTGCTCTCGATATGCGGGATAACGGCGGCTTTGAAAAAATCGCGGAGCTTGAGCGCAGTCTGCCGACAAACAACATACCGCTTGCCGCAGGACCCGGCGACCTAATACTGTACAACGGAAATACAGTATGCCTGTATTACGGAGAAAACATGTACAGCCTGACACGCCTCGGAAAGATACAGAACACCGACGAGGAGACTCTGCGCTCGCTGCTCGGAGACGGGGATGTAAGCATCACGTTTTCGCTGAAAAAATAACTGTGCGGAGCGGCAACTGCCGTGCGATACCGTTGCACCGAGACGGTTATACCCGAGATGCCTATGATACCGCGCGGTACTTTTTTGCCATGGGGATAAGCGGACGATCACATCATATAGGAGAGACAACGTGACCGGCTTTGAAAGCAAAAAGCGCTATTTCGGCTTCGGCTGTATGCGTCTGCCGATGAAAGGCGCAGAGGCGGACTACAATGAGTTCACACGGATGGTCGATATGTATATGGATGCGGGCTTCAACTACTTTGATACCGCACGCGTCTTCCTTGAGGGGCAGAGCGAAACTGCCGTCCGCGACTGCATCGACGGATGTCCGAAGCACATCAGCATTCCGGACCTCTTCTCCTGCCTGAATGCAATGGAGATACATCACAGCCATAACAGTAAGTACTACTATGATGAGGTCTACACAAAACGCAACGGAAAGGCGAGCGACTGCATCAAATGCGGTCGCCGCGAACGCTCCTGCCCGCAGCATCTGCATATACGCGAGCTGCTGCAAAAGGTTGCTGCTGAATTTGAAAAGCAGCAGTAAGACCGCAAAGCCTAAGTTAAACCTTTCAATCGAATAACTAAAAGCCTATCGGCTGTCGCGCTGCGACGGTCGGTAGGCTTTGGCTTTTCTGATACGTGCGCCGTTTTACGGCAGCTGAGAATTATAACCGGTACATCGGCTTTTGATTTTCGGATATTGCGCCGCTTTCTTTAGTTTTAGGCGCGCTATGCGAGCAAGTACTCATGCAAGCAAACGCGTTTACGCATTTGCCGCCTTCAGTGCTTTCTGCTATCGCGTTTTGTCTTGATGCCGAGCATTCCCAAGATGCTCTTTCCCTTGATAGCGATATAATATCCGAGACCGGATATTGCGATTATCGGAAGCGGGAGAAACGCAAGCACTATCGGATTATAGGGAGAAAAGTTATATACGATACCCATAAACATCGGCTGAAGCGCACGGCAGACAGCGTTCGGCACAGCGTAGAGATTTGCAGCCCATGAAGCCGAGTGGTCGTAGGCGACGATAGTATGCGGTATGCGGTCGGCTGCCGCGATGCAGAAATAACCGATAACCGTGAGCAGTCCCGAAAGGATATTGAGTATGTTCGCACAGAGCGAGACGAGCAATCCCTTGTACGGCTGATACTCTATTCTGCCGCCGTCGAGCTTTATCTTGTCGTGCGCGCCGAGATCCCATCCTACCGTATACTCAAGAAACATATAAAACAGCACCGAGAATATACTTGCCGCGAGGAAAAGGCGGTTATTCTGGTTCGTTGCCATCGAGAGCATGAGACCGAAGAATATCATACCTATCTGATTCACGATCATCTTTACTATCACGGAGCGGTTGTCTTTTATAAAATGCAGCATAATTTCCTATCCTATTTCATTTCTGTACCGTTAGTACCGTTATCTTATACCGCATTTATTAACTGCATAAGAAAAATAAAAAAAGTTTACACTTTATATACCAAATAGACGCTCTGACACGAAAAAATGAGCATAATAAATCTCCCTGCATAGACCGGCGAGGAAATGAAGTGCTTCCGAAGATAGCGATTCGGCAGTCTCGTGCCGAAAAGCGTAATCGGATTCATATTCCGCCATATGCAGGGAGATAATAATATCAAATATTAACCCGCAATAAAGGCAAAGCGAAGCGGTCTGTCAAAGCATTGACAGCGCCTTTGCAATCGCGGCATATACGCGCTCGCACGAGTCGATATCCATCCGCTCGGACGGAGTATGGATATCGAAGATATCCGGTCCTATCGAGATGCACTCTATATGCCTGCCGCATTCGGTCTCGCTTCTGCCCGCTATAACGCCGCACTCGAGTCCGGCATGAATAGGCTTGACCTCCGGTGCAAGGTACTCGGGATTTACCGCAAGGAACGCCGAGATATAGCTGCGCTGAAGCTCGGTATCATATACCGGCGACCAGCCGGGATACCTGCCGAGCTCGGTAAGCTGAGCTCCGATAAGGCGGCAGAGGCGCAGCAGCTGCGTACGCATGTGATCCTGCATGCTCTCATCCGAGGAGCGGTACATCAGTGTGATAACTATATCGCCGTCCGCATCGACATGAGCAGAGGCAATATTCGCAGATGCCTCGACAAATGCTGGGTCGGCGCAGGAACGGCGTGTAACGCCGCAGGGCGCAAGCGCGAGCAGCGAAAGCAGATTTGAGGTGCTCTTAAAGGTAAGCATACGACTCTCGGTCAGCTTTGATGCCTTGGTACATTCAACACGCAGATAGCCTCGTTTTTCCTCCGGCGGCAGCTCGGCGCGGACGGCATCGAACAGCTGCTCGAGCTGAGAGGTAACAAACGGCTCATCGGACACGGCGATGCGGGCGCTGAGCTCGCACGGAATGGCATTTGAGACCGAGCCCGAATTTATCGAAACGAGATTAAAGGGCGAACGCTCATACAGCTCGGCAAACAGTCTGCCGAACAGACGCAATGCATTTACACGCGAGCGGTCGATATCGCCGCCGGAGTGTCCGCCGGAAAATCCGCCGATATTAATATCGAGCACGCGTCCGTACAGCTCGACACGCTCGGGCTTGAGCCTGACGGTATAATCGGCAGAGCCGACACAGCCGTTGACCACAAGATGCTCCTCCTCGGAATCGAGGTTTATCATCTTATCGGCAGAAAGGAGCGATACATCAAAGCCGAGCGCGCCCACAAGCCCCGTCTCCTCGCCTACGGTAAACAGACATTCGAGCGGCGGGTGCACGAGCGAGTGATCGTCAAGAAGTGCAAGCATCGTCGCAACGGCAAAGCCGTCGTCACCACCGAGCGTTGTACCCTCAGCCGAGAGAAAACCGTTCTTCTCGACCAGGCGCAGCGGCTCTGCTGTAAAGTCGTGACTTACCCCCGCACGCGCGACACACACCATATCGAGGTGTCCCTGAAGCAGGACGGCGGAATGCGTCTCATAACCGCTGCTCGCAGGCTTTTTGATAAGGACATTATTCATTTCGTCGCGATAGCATTCAAGACCGCGCGACGCGGCAAAGGCAGACACGTAGTCGGCAGCTCCGCTTTCATTTCCGGAGCCGCGAGGTATCTGCGAAAGCTCCTCGAAAAAATGAAAAAAGTTCTCGGGGTTTCTTCCGTGAACGATATACTCCATAATATAAGCATCGCCCCGCACAGCGAGACTCTCCCTCCGAAAATATATGGTTCGGCATACATCTGTCCGCACATCTGCGCATCCGCTGAATTCCAGAACCGTTCTCCACATTACCGAAATGCGCTTGAGACGGTCAAGACCGAACCCACTAAAAATATTATACTACATTACAGAAGAAAATGTATGTATTTTTTTTGAACATATTACATAAACTGATAATTTCCTATTTGCCGCGTCGCAGCGAGGCTTTTCGGGCGAGATGAAATCGAGAGAAATTTTGCATGACATAGAATCACACCGCACGTAAAAACTATGCTTGTGCAGCATGACTGCACAAAAAATCGACCGCAACGCGGTCGAGTCAAGGACGGAAAAGCATAGTGAACTATGGTAACATCTGCAAAAAAGCAATTTTATCCGCCGTCTCTGCCGTTCTGCTGCTCAGCGCTCCGTTATCCGCCGCAGCTGCCGGCGGCGATGGTTCGAGACTGACTGTCGGGCTGTCAGAGAGCGCCGATATAACCGAGATGAAGGTCTATCCCGGCGGTCAAACCTTCGGCATAAAGCTGCAGACCGACGGTGTGCTCGTCGTCGGTGTAGGAGAGGTCAGCGGTCCCGGCGGCAACGTTACTCCTGCGGCGGATGCCGGAATAAAGGCAGGCGATATCATTACCGCAGTCGGCGATGAGCCCGTAGACAGCATCCTGTCGCTTAACGAGCGCATATCCGAGTCTGAGGGTAAAAGTACACTTGTCACATTCGAGCGCGACGGCATTTCACACACTGTATGCCCTATCCCGGTTGACGACGGAAAAGGTTATAAAATAGGCGTGTGGGTGCGGGACAGCACAGCAGGTATCGGCACACTGACCTATATCATTCCCGAGACGCTCGCCTTCGGCGGGCTCGGTCACGGAATATACGACAGCGACACCGGAATCCTTATGCCGATGAAGCGCGGATGCGTTTCCGATGTCATACTGACCGGAATAAAAAAAGGTAAGGCAGGCGCGCCCGGCGAGCTGCAAGGCTATTTCGGCACGGCATGCTCGGGCACGGCGCTATCCAACACCGACAGCGGTGTTTACGGTATTTTCTCGCTCGCGCCGAGTGGCAGTGACAAGCTGATATCACTCGCGCCGGAGGAGGATGTCGAGATAGGCAATGCCGAAATAATCTGCTCTGTCGAGGGAAGCGCTAAACGCTATAAGGCAAAAATAAGCAAACTCGACACAAGCGGGGAAGAAACACGCAACTTCATTATCGAGATAACCGATCCCGCGCTGCTCGAGATAACGGGAGGTATCGTACAGGGAATGAGCGGCAGCCCGGTGATCCAGCACGGAAAACTCGTAGGTGCGGTAACACACGTTATGATAACCGATCCGACAAAGGGGTACGGTATTTTTATCGAACGGATGATACGCGGATGCGATTCGCTGTTGGCGCCCTCATTCGCCGCAGCCGGCTAAGACATCACGGGGCACCGGAAAAGCACGAAACGAAAGCGACGCTCTGACCTTTTCTCTACCCGGTTCAGACGCTGAAAAAAAGCAAGACAACACAGACTGCTCGGTGCATTTGAACAAATATGTTCTTCATCCCGACGCAAAAAGAGCGAGGCAGCGCCCCGCTCTTTTAATACATATTACCACCGCACGGCAGCACTGCATACGGCAAATATTATTTTTGAATCCACTCAAAATCACCGGTGAGCAGCGTTACCTTATCCGTACCGACGGTGAGCATTCCTCCGCCGGTGTGACCTATGGAATCATGCTCGTCGTTTATATCTATCTTAACGTCGCACGGCAGCACGGTGGTTATCAGCGGAATATGACCGGCAAGAACGGCAAGATCTCCGCCCGCACCGCGCAGACTGATTCCGTAAACATCACCACGAAATATCTCACCGTCAGGAGAGGATATCACAAGCGTAAACTGCTTCATTTTGCAAGCCCCTTAGCCTTTTCGACAGCCTCGTCGATAGTTCCGACAAAGAGGAACGCCGACTCCGGCAGATCATCGTGCTTACCCTCGATTATCTCACGGAAGCCGCGAATAGTCTCGGACAGCGGAACATACACTCCGGGAAAGCCGTTGAACTTCTCGGAGACGTGGAACGGCTGCGACAGGAAGCGCTGTATCTTTCTCGCTCTGCCGACGAGCAGCTTGTCCTCGTCGGAAAGCTCGTCCATACCCATGATAGCGATAATATCCATCAGCTCGCGGTAGCGCTGAATTATGCGCTGGACCTCACGCGCGGTATTATAGTGCTCCTCGCCGAGAATATCTGCCGAAAGGATGCGGCTTGTCGACTCGAGCGGATCAACTGCGGGATAGATACCCTGAGATGCTATCGAACGCGAAAGTACCGTTGTGGCATCAAGATGCGCAAAGGTCGTTGCGGGCGCAGGGTCGGTCAGATCGTCGGCAGGGACATATACTGCCTGAATACTCGTGATAGAGCCGCGCTTTGTGGAGGTGATACGCTCCTGAAGCGCGCCCATCTCGGTAGCAAGCGTAGGCTGATATCCGACCGCAGAAGGCATTCTGCCGAGCAGCGCGGAGACCTCGCTTCCCGCCTGAGTAAAGCGGAAGATATTATCTATAAAGAGCAGCACGTCCTGACCCTCAACATCACGAAAATACTCCGCAACGGTGAGACCGGAGAGCGCGACACGCATTCTCGCTCCGGGCGGCTCGTTCATCTGACCGTAGACAAGCGAGGTATTCTTGATAACCCCCGACTCGGTCATTTCGTTGTATAGGTCGTTACCCTCACGGGTACGCTCGCCGACACCGGTAAAGACCGAGAGTCCGCCGTGCTCCTTGGCTATGTTATTGATAAGCTCCATGATAAGCACGGTCTTGCCGACGCCTGCGCCGCCGAACAGTCCGATCTTACCGCCCTTCGCAAACGGGCAGATAAGGTCAATGACCTTGATACCTGTCTCGAGCACCTCGGTAGAGGTAGAGAGCTCATCGTACGACGGAGCAGCGCGGTGAATGGGACTGCGATTCGCGGTTTTCAGCGGCTCGCCCTCGTCTACGACATCACCGAGCACGTTGAGAATGCGTCCGAGCGTCTCTCTGCCGACCGGAACGGTAATCCCTCTGCCGGTATCAAGCACCTCGGTTCCCCTCGTAAGTCCGTCGGTAGAAGCCATTGCTATGCAGCGAACGGTATTATCGCCGATATGCTGCGCGACCTCGACGGTCAGCGTCTTATCGCCTATCGGCATTGTAAGCGCATTATATATATCGGGCAGCGAACCCTCGTCGTCAAAGCGAACATCGACGACAGGTCCCATTACCTGAGTAACTACGCCCTTGCGAGATTCTGCCATAACATATCTCCTTACGGTATTTTTCGTATAATGCGGAAGCAATGCTCCCACACAGAGCGTTTGCCGATCGGTATCATGCGGCACTTTTATGCCGCGGCAAACGGTAAATAATAATGATCAAATAATTCGAGCCGAACGGGTCGGATCTGCCTCAATCGCCGCTGCCTGCAACGATCTCGGTAATCTCCTGAGTGATCGCGCTCTGACGTGCGCGGTTATAGCTGAGCTGAAGGTCGGATATCATCTGCTTTGCGTTCTTTTCGGCAGAGTCCATCGCCATCCGGCGAGCTGCGACCTCACTTGCAAAGCTCTCCTTAACTGCGGCATATATCTTGCCGGCAACATACTCCGAGACTAGCGTATTCAGCACGGCAGCGCCGTCCGGCTCGTAGAGCACACAACCGCCGCGCCTCTCGGCACGGTCGGGCGACAGCGGAAGCAGCAATTCGGTGCACGCCACCTGCTTCATCATTGAAACAAAAGAGGTAGAAACTACCCACAGCCTCGAGCATTCACCGGAGGTGAACTCCTCGCATATCCGCTCTGACAGCGCGCGGACCTCGGCATATGTTATACGCTCGGATGAGGCAAAGCTCTCACGTGCGGCATCGTTTCCGCCGTCGCCCTCTTCGTTCACAGAGCCCGCGCTGTCGGAGTATCGGTCGCATGCGCGCTTTCCTATCGGAATAACGCGGTTCTCTGCGCCGCGAGCGTTAATCTCAGCAAGCAGCGCATCACATACACGAAATGCATTTGTGTTATAGCCGCCTGCAAGACCGCGGTCACCGGCAATAACTATCACCGTCTCCGGCGCGCCGTCACGGGGTGTCATATACGGTGTACGGCGGCACTCCGGTGACGACGCGAGAGTTTGCACAGTATCTTCGAGAGCGGCGGCGTACTGCCTGCCGTTCTGCATCGCCGTGCCCGCGCGGCGTATTTTGGACGATGCGACAAGCCCCATAGCGCTTGTCAGATGCAGTGTCGAGTCAACACTCTTTATTCTTGCCCGAAGATTCTTGATATCTCCGCCCATAGTACTCACCTCTGCATGGAAGCAAGAACGGCACGGAGCGTCTCGACATCCTCTTCCTCAAACTTACCCTCGGTCACGCGGCGCAGGAATTCGGGTGCGTCGGTGCGGAGCTTCTCGTACAGCCGCTCCTCGTAATTATGCACCTCTGCGACCGGAACATCGCTTAGATAACCGTTGACAACCGCATATACGATAGCCACCTGACAACCGACGTGTACGGGTGAATTACGTCCCTGCTTGAGTACCTCGACGATACGCTCGCCGAGCGCGAGACGGGATTTTGTATCTGCGTCGAGGTCGCTGCCGAACTGTGCAAACGACTGCAGCTCGCGGTACTGCGAATAGAGCAGCTTAAGCGGTCCCGAGACCTTCTTCATCGCCTTGAGCTGAGCGCTGCCTCCGACACGCGATACCGAGATACCGGGATTTATAGCAGGCATAACGCCAGAATGGAACAGCTCGGTCTCGAGGAATATCTGACCGTCGGTAATAGAAATTACGTTTGTCGGGATATAAGCCGAAACATCGCCCGCCTGAGTCTCGATTATCGGCAGTGCGGTTATCGAGCCTCCGCCGTACTCCGGAGCAACGCAAGCGGCACGCTCGAGCAGGCGCGAATGGAGATAGAATACGTCTCCCGGATAAGCCTCTCGTCCCGGCGGACGGCGGATAAGCAGCGAGAGTGCGCGGTAGGCGACGGCATGCTTGCTCAGATCGTCATAAACGATGAGCACATCTCTGCCCTGCTCGCGAAAATACTCCGCCATAGCGCAGCCCGCATACGGTGCTATATACTGCAGCGGTGCACTCTCGGAGGCACCGGCGGCAACAATGATGGTATACGGCATCGCGCCCGCAGCCGCAAGCTCATTCTGAATTTTGACGACAGATGTATTCTTCTGTCCTATCGCAACATAGATGCATATAACATTCTGATCGCGCTGATTGATAATGGTATCAATAGCTATCTCTGTCTTACCCGTCTGGCGGTCTCCGATGATAAGCTCACGCTGTCCGCGTCCTATCGGTATCATGCTGTCGATAGCCTTAATACCCGTCTGCAGCGGCACCGATACACTCTTTCTCTTGATTATTCCGGGCGCCTCAGCCTCTATCGGGCGGGTCTCTGTTGACTCAATATCGCCCTTGCCGTCGATGGGGTTTCCGAGCGGTCCGACGACTCGTCCGAGCAATCCCTCACCTACGGGAACCGAAACGACACGTCCCGTGCGGCGGACCCTCGAGCCTTCGCGTATGGAGTTCTTATCGGACAAAACGGCTACCGAGACCGTCTCGGTCTCGAGGTTCTGCGCCATGCCGTAGCTGCCGTCGTCAAATTCGAGCAGCTCGCCTGCCATGCAGCCGGTCACACCGTAGACACGCGCGATGCCGTCGCCGACAAGTACGACGGTACCCGTCTCGGACATCTCGACATGCGACTCGTATTCCTTTATCTGCTGTTTTATTATGCTGCTGATTTCATCAGGTCTTGAATTCATCTGCTGATCTCATCCTTTCGGAAGCACAGCGGGCATCATCTGCCCGAAATGCTCTCTCTGATATCGTGTAGTCTGCCCGACAGCGTTCCGTCTATTAGAGTATCTCCCACGCGGACGCGCACGCCGCCGATCAGCGACGGGTCAAGCTCGGTGCGAAGCGAAATATGCTCGCCCGTTTTTTTCTCAAGCGCCGAGCGCAGCCGCTCGAGCTGCCCCTCTGTAAGCGGAACGGCGCTGGTAACGACCGCCACCGCAGTACGCTGACGCTCGCGCAGAAGAATATCATATTCCTCGACGCAGCGCGGAAGCATTTCAATCCTGCCGCGCTCGGTCAGCAGCGAGAGAAAATCACGCACGACCTCCGGCACGGCATCGCCTATCGCCTCCCTGAGCATTTTTGTACGCTCCGAGGACGGGATCGACGGCACCGACAGCAGCTGCGGATATCTCGCATCGGCAAATATCACCGTCTGCGCGGTATGCAGAGCGTCGCCGTACTCGGTCTCCTTGCCGCTCTCGCAGGCAAGCTCAAACAGCGCTGCGGCATATTCCTTTTCTGTACTTGTCATATCGTTCTCCGATCGGTTATCGGTTATAGAGCGGTCAAAGGCAGTACCGTACAGCTGCTCCGGCGCATTTCATCTGCGCATAGCAGTTGTTATATATTGCCGTAAAACCGCGACACGTGAAAGAAAGAACCGAATTTTATTTACGGTCGTTTTCGAGGTCGCCTATAAAATCGTCAATGAGCTTCTGATGGTCGCCCTCGTTTATCTCTCTCTCGAGCAGCTTTTCCGCAAGACAGCCGGATACATCTACTATCTCCTCGCGGATCTCACCCTGTGCCTTCTTCTTTGCAAGGCTTGCCTCATCCTCTGCCTCGCGGATAATTCCGCCCGCACGCTCACGCGCCTCGGCGATTATCTCGCTGCTGCGCGTCTGAGCCGCGCTTGTTGCATCGCGAACGACAGCGGCTGCCTCTGCATCCGCATCACGGAGCTTATTCTCCCACTTCATGCGGCTCTCCTCGGCGATGCCGGAGGCATTGCGCGCATCCGAATACTCCTTTTCTACTGCGGCGCTGCGCTCGGCAAGCACCTTTTTGACCGGCTTATAGAGGAATTTCTTCAGCACGAAAAAGAGGATTATCAGATTGCACAGAGAAACGACTATCTGCCATATGTTTATAGATATGACCTCAAGCGTTTGGGTCTCCATAATTTTTGCCACGACCGATGCCGGAGCAGCGGTCGATTCCTTTCTCAGGTATTACGCGGCGGCAACCGCAAATGAACAGGTGCTGCGGCTGCTTACGCCGCGCTGCACCTCATCTCCGTCCGTCTCGACCGTGCCTATGCGAGGCAGTCGAGAGCACTCAGGCAGCTCAGCCGAGCTTAGCCATTGTGTTTACGAGGATATCTACAAATCTGCCGGGTGCCATGAAGATAAGAAGTATCGCAATAACGAGCGCATAAAGACCGGTGGTCTCGGCAATTGCACAACCCATGAGCATGGTGGTTGTTACCGAGCCCTTGCTCTCAGGCTGACGACCGATTGCTTCGCAAGCCTTAGCGACAGCATTTCCTTCTCCGATACCCGGTCCGATACCTGCAATCATTGCAAGTCCTGCACCGAGTCCGCAGCAACCGAGAATAATACCTATAGCGAGTTCCATTTTAATTTCCTCCGATTTTTAAAGGTTTTGATGGATGTTTATATTAACAGGCAAGCACTGCTTGTCCCGTTTTGCATTTAACGAGCTGCACGGCAGGCAGTCGACGGACGGCTTGCGCCGCGGCGAATACAAACCGCAGATGCTGAGATGAGCCGAAATGCTGTGAAGCGCTCAAATACACTAATGAAATACTCATGTGGCTTATTTGAGCAACATCATTACACAAGTGCTCAGCGCTTTGCCTTAGCCGCCTTGCGCGCACGTCGGCGTGCATATTCGTCGGCGGGAAAGCCGTTGGTTATATACAGCATTGTCAGCATTGCGAAGATAAACGCCTGCAGGCAACCGCTGAAAATGTCGAAATATACCGAGAGCACGGCGGGTATACCGATGCGGAAGAGCGGGAACGATGCGAGCGCACCGGGCAACCGTCCGAGCACAATGCTCGACAGTCCGCCGAGTCCCGCAGCGACAAGCACCGAAATTACCGAACCGGAAAGCACATTTCCGTAGTGACGAAACGACATAGAAACCGGTGTCGCAATCTCGCTTATTACGTTAAGCGGGGTGAGCGGGATTGGGTCGGCAAAGCTCTTTAGGTAGTTGAGCGGCCCCGCCTTCATCTTATAGTGCGTTATCAGAATAAACACGAGCAGCGCCCACCCTGCGACAATATTAAGATCCGAGGTCGGCGGGTACAGACCGAACAGAGTCAGCAGACTTGAGAGCGCCGACAATGCCATAATTGCCGCCACAAAGGGAGCAAAGCCGTCAAAATACGGATCCATATTCGTGCGGACGAGATTTTCGGTCGTTTCGACTATCCACTCCGCGATGAGCTGACGGCGGGTGGTCGGCTTTGACTTGATGCCGTGTGTGATAAACAGGCAGAACCAGAAAACAACGAGCACTACGGCGAGCGAATTGACCTGCGATTCGGTTATCGGGAACGGCTGAATAGGGGTATCAAGCGTAAAGTATATCCGCGCTCCGGTTATCTGTATACCCTCGCTCGCGGGCGTTGTCAGGATATACAGAGTTATCAGCCCCGCTATCGGCAGGATCATAAGTATTATCAGCAGCACATCGACAAAAATGAATGCCGCAGATCTTTTCTTCATTATATCATCTCCCGTATACGGAAATTCGTCAAAATTCGACGATTACAGACAGACCGAATCCGATCTGCCGATCCTCCGCTATCACTAAGGAAGGCGGATGCCGATCAGTCTGTGTGACCGAACAAAGGACGTATAAAAAGCGCTATCTTGAGCAGGAACAGCGGAAGTATAGTCGAAATAACATTGAAGCACGGAACAAGTGCGCCGAGCACGACAACACCTGCAACAAGCAGCATGCGCAGCAGCCATGAAACGCGAACGCGGCGGTGCATGGACTTATCGTCCATACCGACAGCCGACTGAACGGTAACTCCCATGAGGAAGAAATTCAGTACGGAGACGGCAGTGCCGAGCAATCCTCCGAGCAGCACAGATGTGCTCCATTTTCCTATCAGCAGAAAAACGAGACACACAACAGCCGTCATTGCGGTGACGCAGAGCGCTATATACGCAGTCTCGCGCAGCACGGTGCGGTCAATCTTTTTCATACAAGGTATCTACCCTTTCCGTAAGCGGTACTGTATCCAAGCGGTCATACCGAATTCCGTCTTTTTTCCGAGTTCGACCGACCGTCCGACATTCTTCAAACGCAGGACACACGGCGGCACATATCGGCTGTACGGGAACATCCGCGTTTACTTTGTCGATTATATCATATATGTTGTTTACAATAAAGACATTTTTTGTCTTATAATGTGTCCCAAATGTAAACAATCGCTTGATTGGATAAAAGAAGCGGCGGATTGCATTATTCGGTACATTGATACTCTCAGAGGCGATCAAACGCAACTCGGATATCACGCAGATAAGCACATCGGCGCAGTTCCGTCTCATATATCTTCTATACCGAAATACCGTCGCTTCTATTTATCAGCTTTGCCCACGTAAGATTAAGTAAACATAAAAAAAGAGCCCCGCCGCTTACATGCGGCGAAGCTCCCCTGCACTTCTGCGATGCCGATATTCTTATTGTCTTATTGAGTGTACCGGCGCGCTTGCGCTGTGCGCGTCGTGTGTGCTGTGTCGGCTTATTTGCGGCTCTTCTGAGCCGCTGCGGCAAGAGCCTTATTGCGTCGGCTGACCTTACGGTCGACGCGGTGAAGAATATAATCCGCACCGACCTCTGCACTGTGACCGAGATTATAGAAGTATTCCTGCTTCATCTCGTGAATATGGTCGCGGTAGCTGTCCTGATTTTCGAAAAGCTCGGCGACTACATCTCCGACCGAGGCAACATCGCTCTTTTCTATGCATCTGCCTATCTCGGTTCGTGCGGTGATATCGAACGGAGTAAACGGTATCTTGTCATAATCGCGGTTGACGACCTTCATCTCAGTATTGATAAAGAGTGTAGGCTTATCGGTAGTGAACGAGAATTCATAAGCGATACTCGACCAGTCGGTTATCACGAGGTCGGCGGTATAGACCGTTACGTTTGACGAAAAGTCGGTCTCTATCGTAAAGTCGTCCGAGAAACGGTCGCGGTACTTCTCAAGTATCTCGCGCATCTTGAGCGGGAAACGGCGGACATACTGCGGGTGCGGTCGGATAACTATGCGGTATCCCTTGTTATAAAGGCCCTCGACAAGTCCGTCAAGACAGGAGTCCATAATATTGTCATACTGCCACGACGGTGCGATAAGAACGGTTTTCTTTCCGTTTTCGGTCTTGTCGCACGCCTCATAGGCGGCTATCATGTTGTCGATAAGTCCGTAGCCGTACTCGACTATGCGCTTCTTCTTTGTATGGCGCAGGCGCTCCATTGCGCGGACCTCGATGGCCTGCGGACGAGAAACGGCAAACACGGTATTGAATGCATCAAGCGCACCGGTACGGTAGGTAAGGTTTAGCGAGGTACAGCCGTGGTCGACATAGACATATTCGATATTCGGCTTAACGCGCGAACGCTTGATGTGGTACTTTTCAAGGTCGGGCGTCGTCATTATAACGATATCGCACTCGAGCTTCATCATAAGCGAGATAAGCCGCGTCTGGTCGACATAGTATGCGCGGAGCATAGGATCGTTTTTCTTGAAGATAGCATCGGCGGGATCGCTCGTTACGTAGTGAACGGTGTATTTTGCGCGGCGTAGCAGCTCCTCGACGATATTGCCGAGATACTTATAATAGCCGCTGCCCTCGGAATAGAATACTATATGCATATCCTTCTGATTATCCTTAGAGAAGAATTCCTTATAGTATTTCTTTGCGAGCGCCTTATTCTTTTTCGCCTCCGCCTTTTCAGAGGCGGCATCCTTCTTCATCTGTTCAAGTGCCTCATAGTTTATGTACTTCTTAGGCGAATAGATGATATTGACGAGGTACATCACAAGGATTGCAAAGAGGTTGCCCCACATCCAGTACAGACCGACTCCTGCGGGTACGATAAACGCAAAAAATGTAGAGAAAGCGACCATGAATACGGTCATTCCCCACTGAGAGAGCTTGTTCTGCTCTATCTGGAGGACGTTTATCTTGTTCTGAATAATGCACATCAGCAGCGCGGAAAGACCGGAGAGCACCGCGATTAAGAAGCAGGCATTGATAACGCCGAGCGTTGGCGACTCGGAGAGGTTTACTCCGAGAAATGTCATATTCAGCGTGCTTATCTTGTCGATAGCATCGGGTGCGCCCGCAATATCTGCAAACTCCGCGCCGCGTCCGCCCTGAATGAGCTGAACGACCTTGAGCTGCGCGGTAGAGCCGAGATCGTCGACCGACATGTTCAGCAGCTGCGCGGCACGCGCGACCATCGACGTCGCAACGCCGGAGCTTATATGGAGCAGGTGCTTGAGCGGCTTATATACAACGTCGAGCAGTCCGAAGATTATCGGCAGCTGGAGCAGCAGCGGCCACACACCCGCCATCGGACTGTAATGCTCTCGCTTATACAGCGCGGTCTGTGCGTCGATGAACGCATCCTTGTCGTCGACATACTGGAAGCGAAGCGAATCGAGCTCCGGCTTCATCTTGACCATTTTAATGGAGTTTTTCTGCACGAGAAGGGATATCGGAAACATGATTATCTTCGTGCAGAGGGTGAAAACTATAATGGCTATTCCGTAGTTGCCTCCGAAAAGGTTATACAGAAAACGCATAAGGTAGCCGAGAGGCGTACCAATTACGGTATTGATTATCTCCATGCCTTACTTCCTTTCGGTGCAGATATGGATAGCTCGACGGAGATCCTCAACCTTTTGTCTCTCCTCGGCAAGCATGCGGCGAAGCTCGCGATTCTCGCGCAGCAGTGCGGAGTTCGAACTGCCATCGTCGTACTTATCAAGCTCGGGCAGGTCTATGACATCATCTGCATAGCCGGATACCGTACGGGGGGCGGGCTCGGCATATGCGGCTGTCGCAGTGGTGCTCGATGTTGCTGCTGCACGAGCGGCGGGCGATGCAGTGGCGGCGGCCGATGCGGAGGCAGCGGGCGATGCGATGCCGGAGGAGGCAGCACCGGCCGAATCCGGAAGCGAATAATCGTCCATGCCGTAGTCGTCGTCATCATCGTCATCGTCGTCGACAACATATGCGTTGTCCTTGTTCTTTGTAAAGAAACGCTTTATCCTGCGCCAGTAGAAACCGAAGGCAGCGCCTGCGGCAATAGCAACTCCCGCAATGATCTGAATGATATAGGTCATTGCCGACGGGTCGATATAAGCAGCGGAGGAAACGGTCAGCAGCAGTGCGAGCGCTGCCGAATAATAGAGATACTTAATCAGCTTTTTCATTCACAACTCCATAGCTTTCTGAGCGAAAGCTGCCTTTCTCGGTCAATATAGTACCGAATCTGTCCGATTGTCGTCTGAAAGTTTTTTTATTTCTCGTTGGGATTGTCCGTACCCGCATCATAGAACGGGCACTGAATACGCTCGGTGCTTACAAGCTCCCAGTTATTCATATCGGTAGCGTCGCCGGTAATGCGATAGGTAAGCATATTGTAATCGCGGTGCGTCGCGCTCTCGTCGCAGCACTGCGCCCAGAAATAGCGCTCGAGCTCCTCGTCCTCGCCTATCTCATCGAGCGTTCTCGGATCACTGTCCTGCTTGAGTCCGAAGCAGTCGAGCACGGTAGAGCGCATATTGTCCTGGCTGACCTGCTTATTGCTGATCTGCATAGGCTCGGAGCGATCGGCTCCTGCAGGCTTGACCCAGAGCGTCGGGCAGCGGGACATTCCGTCGCTCAGATCCGGAACGGTACCGGTTCTGCCGTGGTCGGCGGTAACGATTATGGTGGTATCGTCGAGCAATCCGAGATCGTCGAGCTGCTGCATATAGCTCTTTATCATCTTAAGATCTCCGCGCAGCTGAGAATAGAGGGTGTTGCTGTGCTCCTGATCATTATAGTCGAACTCTGCCGGATTGCCGTTTTCGTCCATCGTATACGGATCGTGGCAGCCGCGGAAGTGATAGAAGATGAAGCTGCCGTTTTCGTTCTCGCCGTCGCCTATCGAAACACCGTCCGGCACTATGCCGCGGAAATGTGCGACCTCGTCGTCTATCCATGCGTCTTCGGTGGAGATAATGCCGTCAAGGTCGCCTGTATAGATTCTGAAAGAAGGCTTGAGGCACTCGGGCGAATAGAGATAAGCCGAGAGCTTGAGCATCGAGCAGACAAGGCGGCGGTCATCGGCGGACTTAGCCTCATGAACGACATTGTCGACCGAATCTCCGAGATAGTCGGTATTGATAAACGTATAGCGGGAGTCGGTATATATCTTCGTACCGTAACCGGCATCGTGGATACGGCGGACAAGCGTCTGCCCGCCCCATGCCTGCTCGGCATACTCGGCAGGCTGAGTGACATACTCCGACTTACTTCCGGTCAGAATGTAGTTGACCGACGGGAAGGTACGAGAGTAGCTGCCGGTGAAATTACGATAGTATGTAAAGCCGGAAAAGTCCTCCCATAGCTCCGGATCCTCCTCCAAAACCTGATCCGCAAAGGTATTATCGTAGCGGTCGAGAAGGAACATGACCACATTTTGCTTCGGCGAAACGTCGAACATCGTTGCCTTTGAGAGATAGCCGTTCTGCGGGGACGGGATATCGGTGCGAATAAGCAGCATAACAAGAGCAACAGCCTGAGCGCCGAGGAGAAGTGCGCTTCCCCACTGCACGGCCATCGACCATATCTTACGGCTGAAATAGAGCAGCAGGAATACGAGTGTGAATATTGCTGCCCACAGCGCAAGGTTGAGCACCGTTGTTTTCATGAAGTGCTCCCATTCGACAGCGGAGCCGTCGAGCGAGCCGTGATTTGTTATATCGTTAAGAAGGTTGCGCTGCAGCCAGCCGCACAGAAGCCCCGAAAACAGCAGGCTGACGAGCGTATTATAAACCTTGCCGCGTACGAGCAGCAGCACCGCCGTTATGACCGCGCAGGCGACAACGCCCGTCACAGCCATAACAGGCCAAACAACCCCGAACGAAAACGGGAAAAAGCCCGAATTTCCGATAAAGAGCTCGAGCGGACCGAACACTATAACGGTAAAGCAAAATGCCGCCGCGCAAAGCAGCGCGATGCGGAGCCGCACGGGGAAGGAGCGGCGGTCGTGCCACAGCTCGTACAGCTTGCCGCAGCTCTTAGTTTCTGCATTTGATCTACGCATACACATTTCCTTTCAGAGCGGCAGAACGCCGCCAAAAACGTCAGGGATCGACGGAGCAGCCCCGTCTTCGTAAATATAACCGCATTATTATATCATACATACGCCGCTTTGTAAAGCTTTTGCGGATATTTTGACATTTTTCACTTCACTATAGCGTTACAATTTATATAAAGCCAAAAGCAGCAAACATAGAAAAAGTGATTGAATCCCCCCAGAGTAGCTTTACAGTCAACTGACTCTTTGGAGAAAACTCAATCACTTCATAGCAAAATATAACACAAACAAGAGATGATATTGTTCACGCCTTCTGCAAAAGCATAACATACTCGGTCAAATTATATCATAAAGCCATCGGCATTAGCCTTATATGCCAACTATATCACATTCCAAAAACATCACTATTGCGACGGAATCACAAATATAACGTAGCCGCATTCCATGTGACCAAGCTACATTCGCCGTATTTCAATACGCACACAGAACAAAATTTGAAACATATCGTGATTAACATCTGAGAATCCAAGCATCAACAGCGCAACGTCTTATGTTTATTAAACATCATAGTATCCACAACTTACAAATATTTATTTGTTCAAACATGTATCAATACCTCACTTGAAACTATGTTTCTTGTGGGTATATGTGATAATTTTCAGATTGCTTTATAAACATTTCATAATACATCCCCCTTTTTTTCATCAGTTCATCATGAGTCCCACTTTCGCATATTTCACCATCTTTTAACACATAAATACAATCCGCACCTCTAACCATTGACAATCGGTGTGCAATTAATATAGTTGTTGTTTTGTTAGCCTGACTGTATAAAATATTTGTTAACTTATACTCAGCAATCGGGTCAAGCGATGACGATGGCTCGTCAAGTATGAGAAGCCCAAAATTATTATTAAGAATTCTTGCTATGCCTATTTTTTGAATTTCTCCGTTCGACAGCATTAACCCATTTTGTTCAAACTCTTTTGTAAGTTCTATTCTTAAATCACCTCGTGACTTGTCAAAAATATTATCAAAATCTAATTCTTTAATTGTATTCAATAATTCAGCATCGCTGTTTTCTCTATACAGATTCAAATTGTCAGCAAGTGAGAGAGCATATACATTTGTTGCCTGAAAGGCAATGCCGATTTTTTCTCGGAGCTTTGACAGGTTATAGTCACAAATTGATTTATCGTTTATAAATATGCCGCCTTTATCCGGATCGTAAAGTCTCATTATGAGTTTAGTAATGGTAGTTTTACCAGCGCCATTCTCTCCAACAATAGCCACTTTTTCTCCGGGATCAATACTAAATGATATGTTGTTAATCCCAAAATTTGAGTTTGGATAATGAAAAGATACGTTATTTAATTCTAATTTAAAAGGAAAAACCAAACCCAATTCGTCGTCACCTTTAATACTATTTTCAATTGATGACTCACTTTCGAAAAACAATTTTATTTTTTCTGCATATAATGATAGATTATTTGCTTGTGAAAACAAGCCAAAAACACCATACATTGACTGCATTAGTTGGGTGTTTGCAGTAATAAGACTCATAAACTTTCCCACACCAATTATCTTTTTACTTACCAGTAATCCGTAACTTATATAAATCATGATAGATGCGTTATATACGATTCCAATACAATTTTGCGTAAACAACCAACGAAATAACACCCCGGCATAAGCTTTAATTATCCCTATTTTTGACTTGCCGCTTTCTCTATACAGTGCAAATAAATAATTCTTAAGTTTTGTAACCTTAATGTCAGCTGCATATTCTCTTTGGTAAAAAACACGGTGAACATAGCCAAGTTTCCTATCAAAAGCCAATGACTTCATCCTTTTGTCTATATTGACATTGTTCTTTTGTGTTTCAATAAACACGGTTATAATCATTTCTATAACGGTAATAACAACCAGCCACGGTCCAAGAACTATTATTACGGAACCCATAGAGATAATTGTAGATAAAGATTTGAGAATATTTATTATCAATTCAACAGCTTCTCTGGATTTGTTCGAATATTCATTAACTGTCAAAGTATAATTATTATAAAACTCAGGGTCATCAAAGTATTTATAATCTGTCGACAGTATCTGTCTATATATGTCTTGATTGAGGTTTAATTGAATTTCAGTTGATTTCTTCTCCTTATAAAAGATATCAAAAGTATTCTGTATTAACAAGGTAAAAAGTAGTACAAACAAAAATCGAAGTATTATTATAATAACCTCGAAAAAAGAAACTTCGTGTGCAACCGCATCAATTACAGATTGGGTAAAAAAAACACTTGCCAAAGCATTCACCGGAGCAACAACAACACTCATAATTATTGATAATATGATGTATGTCTTTCCATACTTCCAGTATGGTTTTATTAGTAATATAATATTTTTGAGTGAATTCGTCATATGCTTCATAACTGAATTCCTTTCACTTGAAATCTAAGTCTCCAATAGCTACGATTGTACAAACATTAAGTAAATATTATAAATGTCGTTATTTAACAAAACCTTTTATATTATCTCAAATAGTATATTAAGTTGTAATATTATATACTCCAATATTGTTTCTCATTATAAGAAATTCTTACACATGGCAATATGTTGATATATTTTTTAAGTGCGAGCGGAAGCAAAACATTCGTCCGGTTAGACTCATCATACGAATATGAATTAAAATAGTTTTTTTCAAACGAAAAAAAGCTTACTAAATAGTGCTGTAAATAATCTTTTATCATTTTAGAATTCTTTTTGGTGCCACAAAACACACTATAATGTATACCATCGACAATCGATCGTCTTATTTCTGAAATATTAATAAAATTTCCAGATGCATCCCTAAAACTGGCACAATTAGCTGGATCTAATGCAATCCATTTATTGAAATCACGTATATATGCATGGACCATACAATGACAATCAGTGTTGTTGTGAAAATTCAACGGTCTACATACTATCATACGAGCTCTTATTCCATATGCAAGCAACAGTTCAGTAAGCAAAGTACAATACATATAGCAATTACTTTTGATTCGATTCTTCTCCGTTTCTTCCATAATCGAAAGCGAGTTGCAGTTGTATCTAATCTTTTCATAATCACCATTGCCCGGCAACAAAGCCTTATATGTGAAATTTAGCAATACTTGAGCAACTTCTAAATCCGACCTGTTTTCAAGACGAAATCCAAGTTTGCATCTTAGAATATCATACTCATAATCATATTTACCGAAATAATCAAAGCACATATCCGATGTAATCGTTTTCTCGTATTCCGAATATTTCCTTATCGCCATTTTATCCAAGTCATAAACCATTACCATCCTACTGTTGACGCCTATAATAATGCCCCAAAACCAAAGAGTTTGAAGGAATCTTTGCTATCACAAACATACAGACAATATCTGAACTAGACAGAGCTAGATTAATAAGCAATAGCCACGCTAATAGCAGCCCACTTTCTGTTATAATAGAAACCAAGAATGAAACTGCACTGATGGTCAAAAAAGGAAGCACCGTTATGATCAGCACTTGCTTTTTTGTTAACCAACCAATTCCTAAAACAGAAAACGTAAACGTTTTTTTTGTATAAACAAACACACTTTTGCAACAAAATATTTTATACCCCAGCATATGTATAAATTCATGGATACAAATGCAAAGAGTCTCAATCACGACAATAGTCAAGAATCCGATAACCAAAACCATCAAACGCCAGCAGCTAAATGTATTTTTAACAAATAAAGCAACATCCTTATAAGTTTTAACTGTTGCAACACCCAACATTACACTTAACAAAAGTACAATAATGCAAGCCACAAGTTTATATTTTTTCCAACATTCCAAAACCGGCATCCGCATTGCATCCGGGTATTGGTCAATACACGCAGAAACAACCTGGCTACATTTTTTCTCTGAATATATCTTCATAACTCTTTGGCTAAAAATTTTCAGAAATAACAGCATTTTCCTCATCATCAACGCATATTCTCACGCCACCAATTATATTTTCATTCAGCTGAAGTGTTTTGTCCAAACCACTATCAATGATAACTATGTCAGCATCTATTCTGCAGGTTCTGTAATCACTCATCGTACTTTTCCCCTTTGTTAAGTTCAATAACACGCTCTGTTGTCTTGCAAAAAAGGATTTATCCTAATATGTAAATAGTCATCCAGATTTCATATGAAAACGCGCTAAGCCCCGAGTATATCTATTTGGGGCACAACACGACTTCCTATATAGTCAACACTAATTTGCACACAAGAAAATATTAACGGCCACAATCCGACGCTCTGCACAATAAATGAAGAAGCTAAGCATTTCGTCTGCATCAACATACTTTTTCACATCTTCAAAAAAGCTTATCAAACGCAAAACACCACTCTGCAAGCATATGTAGACAACAACGCCGTATACATATCAATGAATTTCTTTTTACACATACTGTATAGTTGTTTTATTTTTTACCCCACTCATATGACATTAAAAGTCACACCATTATTATACCAAAAAATAAAATTCAAAGAACGTTATGCCGTACACATAATACCATACAAAAGCAAATATGTCAATAGTTTTTCAATAATGGCTAAAGTCAGCACATTTTTCACATAGCAATTTAGCTTTAATTGTGAGAAATAGGCAAATATTGGGCGTGAGTTTTTTTACTCCTCTAAATGCACAGGCATACATTATGGGATAAAAATACACACAGAAAGGGCGAATTAATTCCTTTCAGAGAAATACAATGAATCCGCCAGTTATTGCAGACGTTCTGCCGTACTATATCATTTTTTCCTTATTCACTTCTTCAACCCGTATTTTTTAATATTTCCCTTTGCTCTGCAGTTGAAAGCCGCAGATACCGCGAGGCTAAAAGATCTGCTGGCTGCAAGCGTTCACAAGCCGCCTCTAAAGCGTTTGTTTTTTTTAATAGAAAAACTCCAATTGAACCAGTGGTTTTCTGTTGCTAAAAATTTGCCGCCCCCGTACAGGGGCGGCAAAAAGCAGCTGTGTTTGATTCTGTCGGACTCAGACGTCGTAGGTCGAGTCGATAGCCTTAAGCTCGCGGAAGGTGTCTATCTCAACAATATCGTCATCGTAGCACTCGCGTATATCGACCTTATACTCGTCACGGAAAATAAGGAACGGGACCTGATCCCAATACCTCTCTTTACCGCCGGGCATCTCATAGGCGGCCTTGAGGTGCTCTGCGAGCTTGCGCCCGTACGACGCATCCCAGTAGGAGATGCCGACCTCCTGATAGCAGTCGATTCCGCCGACCTTCTGCGCGGTGATAATGCCGTCGACAACGTCGAAGCACCAGTCGTCGGTGCGATCCTTCTTTATGCCGAGGAAGTTAGAGCGGTAGTTATACTTTTTGATTATTGCGGGATTGGAGATAAGCAGGTCCGCCTCGCAGACATACGCCTCCGAAAGCAGATATCTCGCGCACATTGCGGAGGATATGTTGTTCGCCTCGTTATATGCGGGATTTTCGATAAAGCGTATCATCGGATACTTGTACAGCAGCTGATCGAACTGCTCGGAAAGGTATCCGCGCACTATGACGATATCCTCTATGCCCGCTGCAAGCAGTGCGTCGAGAATTCCGTCGATTATGCGCTTGCCGTTTACGCGAACGAGCGGTTTGGGCGTGTTGAGCGTTACGGGAACAAGGCGGGAGCCGAAGCCTGCGGCAATAATGACCGCGCGCTTTACTCTATACGGTTCAAGCGCATCGAGTCCGCTCGCGCTGACCGCGCCGCCGTCGACAAGCCCTGCATCGCTGAGCTCGTGCAGAGTTTTATTTACACTTCCGAGCGAGTAGCCCGTCTTTTTCTGTAATGCACGCTGTGACATTCCGGAGCGCTCAAGCAGCGCCGTCAAAACGTCGAATTGCATACGTGTCAGTTCCATTTATTTTTCTCCTATGTCTATGTATTGCCGCCGTGCGGCTGCGTAATTTGCCGAAAAAAGCACAAGTAAGATAATAACACCGCGCGGCGGATTTGTCAATAGCATAAAAAGGCTGAATTCGGAAAAAGCAGGGAAGCCGACTCTCGCCGACTCCCCTGCTCTCTTTATTTTTTCGCCCGTACAGGCGGTCTGATGTCAAAGCAATCGCATTAAAGCGTTCACCTCAAAGAATCCGCATTACGGCTTGCACATCAAAACGTTTGCATCAAGTCATCCGCATTAAAGCGCTCACATCAGATCGTTCCGCTCACGGTAACGGTGGTAAGACCCGGTGTAACCGTCCATTCGCCCGTCGTCGCGTTCTGCGAGAAGGTCGCTGCGGGAACGGTGATGACGCCCGCATTCGTCGCAAACACACCGCTTACGGTGTCGTAGGTGTAGTCTGCGCTCGTGAGCGCCGTGCCGTTCAGGGCGGCTGAGATATCGCTGAGCAGCGGGTCAAAGGTATCACGGAGGATAACATTCTCGCCCGCACTCACAGCCGTTCCGCCGTAGTTTTGAATGAGGAAGGTGTAGGTGAGCGTACCGTTTTCGTTAACGGGGACGGGAGATATCTGCTTGGTTATCGAGAGCGACGCGGCTGTGGTTACGGGAAGCGTCTCGGTCACCGTGATAGGTGTGACGATGCCCGCGCCCGAGACAGTCGCGGTATTAGTTATCGACGAGGCGACAGCAAGCGGCGCGTAGGAGTTCGGCGTTGCTTCATAGACGAGCACTGCGTTGCCGCCCGCGGGGATATTGATGCCGCTGAAGGTTACGGTATTATCCGCAGCTACGGTCGGCGCAGTCTGCAGAACGCCGTCTATATACAGCCGCGCAGAGCCGCCGACATAGGTCAGCGGATAGACGCTCGCACCCGTCGCGAGCGCGTACTCGCCCATGCTGTCGGTCACGGTAACGCCCGTATAGGGCGATGTTCCCGAGTTAACTATGCTGACGATATAGGTGACATCCTCGCCGACCGTGTAGCCCGAAGAGGTAGTCGCCTTCGCCGCGCTGAGCACCTCGCGTATCTCACCGACAGCCACATTTGAATTGAGCACCGTTCCGCCGTAGGAGAGCTGCGCCTGATTTGTGAACTGAGCCATATTCTTTTCCTTTCCGAAAATATTGTCTTATTTTAAAGTCCCGATGCGGGCACCGCCGCATCGAACGTACGGGCAGCTCCGCCGCACGCAGCGGATGCAAGCCCGCCTTACATTATATGCGGGGAGGAAGGAATCGGCTAAAAGGGAGACCGAATGATAAAATACAGAAAAATCCCGCATCGAGCCGCTGCGCAGTTCGATGCGGGATGCAACGCACACCGATATTCGGCATGCATTATATTTCTTTTGATTCTACCCGAAATCGGATTAAATTTGTTACGCCCTGATTTTATCCGAAATAAGCCGGCGTTATTGCGTTTTACTTTGCGGTCAGATAACCGAGAGCGGTAAGCAGCTCTGCGCCGAGCATCGCGCCGCCCGCTGCGCCGCGCAGCGTATTATGCGACAGACCTATAAAGCGCCAGTCGAAGTTATTATCCTCGCGCAGTCTGCCTGCGGTGATACCCATTCCGCCGTAGATATCCCTCTCGGTATGCGTCTGCGGACGGTCGTTCTCCTCAAAGTATGTGATAAACTGCTCGGGCGCGTGCGGCAGTCCGAGCTCCTGCGGCTTGCCGCGGAAGCTGCGCCAGAGCTCAAGTATCTCCTCCTTGCTCGGCTTACGGTCGAAGCTGACGAACACGGCAGCAAGATGACCGTCGGTGACAGGCACACGTATGCACTGTGCACTGATAACGGGGCGGGTCGCGGGGACAATCACGCCGTTTTCGACCGTACCCCAGATACGCAGCGGCTCGCGCTCGCTCTTTTCATCCTCTCCGCCGATATACGGGATGACATTGTCGTTCATCTCGGGCCAGTCTGCGAAGGTCTTGCCGGCACCGGAGATCGCCTGATAGGTCGACACAACGACCTCGCGGGGTCCGAAATCAAGCAGAGGGGTAAGGAGGGGAGTGTAGCTCTGTATAGAGCAGTTAGGCTTTACGACGATGAAGCCGCGCTTAGTACCGAGACGCTTTTTCTGAGTCTCGAGCACCGCAAGATGCGAGTCGTTGACCTCGGGCATGAGCATGGGAACGTCGGGAGTCCAACGGTTAGCGGAGTTATTCGAGAACACGGGGGTTTCAGCCTTTGCATAAGCCTCCTCGAGCTCGATTATAGCCGCCTTGTCCATATTGACGGCGCAGAAAACAAAATCGACCTGCTCGGCGACCGACGCAACGTCGGAGGCATCGGCGACAACCATGCCGCGCACGCTCTCGGGCATGGGATCCTTCATCTTCCAGTGATCTCCGACCGCATCCTCATAACGCTTTCCCGCGGAACGGGCACTTGCGGCGAGAACTGTCAGATCAAAATAGGGGTGGTTCTGCAGCAGCATTACAAAACGCTGCCCTACCATACCGGTAGCGCCGATTATGCCTGCACGGAGCTTCTTTTCAACAGTAAACATGATATTTGCCTTTCGGATTTAAGTATTATAAAATGGTATATTATGGCTCAGACGCGCACTGCACGGCGCGCCGAATACAGCCGACGGTTTTCCTTATGCTTTGCAGCCCGATCAGCCGGGACGGTAGCCGTCCTTGAGCGGGATTATTCGGTTAAATACTCCGCTCTCCTTTGAGTCGGGCGTATAGTAGCCCATGCGGACGAACTGAACAGCCTCGCCCGGGCGCAGCTCGGCGATCGAGGGCTCTGCCTTTGCATGCGAGAGTCTGCGGGCAGAGTCGGGATTGACGAACTCGAGTATCTCTTCAACATTGTGGTCCGAGGTAGTATATGACGCGACATCGGGAATAGTGAACAGACGGTCGTACAGCACGATGTCGATATCCTCGCAATGTGCGGCGCTAACCCAGTGCACGGTGCCCTTTACCTTGCGCCCGTCGGTCGGCATTCCGCTGCCCGTTTCAAGGTCTGCGGTCACATGCAGCTCGCGAATGCTGCCGTCGTCATTCTTGACAATGTCGGTCAGTCTGACGATGTATGCTCCCATCAGACGCACCTCTCCGTCGGGACGGAGACGGTGGAACTTAGGCGGCGGGACCTCCGCGAAATCGCTCGCTTCGATATATAGCTCGCGCGTGAAGGCGACCTCACGGGTGCCGAGCTCGGGATGTGCGGGGTGATTCGGCAGGGGGAAATATTCGGTCTTATCCTCGGGATAGTTATCTACAACGACCTTTATCGGCTCTGTAACGCAGACGCGGCGCGGCGCGGTCTCTCCGAGCTCCTCGCGCAGACAGTAGTCGAGCAGCTCGGCGGCTGCGGTGGTATCGGTATTCGACACGCCGGAGCGGCTGACGAAATCGAAGATAGCGCCGGGTGTGTAGCCGCGGCGGCGCAAGCCGGAGAGCGTAGGCATACGCGGGTCATCCCAGCCGTCGACAACGCCGTGCTCGACAAGAAAACGCAGAAAACGCTTGCTCATGACGGTATAGGTGACGTTCATTCTTCCGAACTCACGCTGCTTCGGGCGATGCTCAAAGCCGCACTTTTCAACCACCCAGTCATAGAGTGGGCGGTGATTGCGGAACTCGGTCGAGCAGAGCGAGTAGGTTATGCCCTCGATAGCATCCTGTATCGGATGCGCAAAGTCGTACATCGGGTAGATACACCATGCGTCGCCCTGACGGTGATGATGAACGTGACGGATGCGGTATATGACCGGATCGCGCAGATAGGAATTATCCGAATTCGGGTCTATCTTCGCGCGCAGGGTGCGTGCGCCGTCGGGGAATTCGCCCTCCTTCATGCGGCGGAAGAGGTCGAGGCTCTCCTCTATCGGGCGCTCGCGGTAGGGAGATACTATTCCCTTATCCGAATAGTCGTCCGCATCGCCGCGGTAGCGCTCAAGATCCTCGCGCGAGAGGTCGCACACGTATGCGTTGCCGTCGCGTATCAGCTTTACGGCATATTCGTAGCACTGCTCGAAATAATCAGAGCCGTAGTATACACCGCCGTTCGGCTCCGCGCCGAGCCAGCACAGATCCTCGTATATCGAGCGGACGTATTCGTCGCTCTCTTTCATTGGGTTGGTATCATCATATCGGAGGTTGAAGAGCCCGCCGTACTTCTTTGCGGTAGAGCTGTTTATCCATATCGCCTTTGCGGAGCCGATATGAAGATAACCGTTAGGCTCGGGCGGAAAACGAGTATGCACTGTATCGCACACACCCTCCCGCATATCCTCATCAATTATATCGTGTATAAAATTAGTTGCCGAGCCGCACTCGGGGCCTTCGTTTTCAAGGATGTCGCTCATGTTCGGTCCTTCCTTTTTTTATTTTATATCATTCGGAGCACCGCCGCATATAATGCTCGGCGCCGCAGATACTGCCTATGCTCAAAGCGATTCACGAAACTGTGCGATACGCTGCATTACCCGTTCTCTGCCGAGAATATGCATTACCTCATAGAGATCTGGTGATGTAGTCTTTCCGGTAACAGCGAGACGCAGGAACATGCTGACATCGGCAACACTTCCCTTATATGCATCGGGGTCAGCCTTATATGCCTTCATATCCGCCGCAAACCCGTGCGCGGAGGCTATCGCCTTGATGCCGTCGAACCATGCTGCGGAATCCGCTCCCTCGTCATAGCTCTGCTCAAACGCATCAAGCACCGCGCGCACATCGCCGCGGTCAAAGCTGTCCGGCAGCTGCTCATCGCGAGAGAGCAGCTCGTCGTAGAAGAAGCCCATATAAGGTCTCGCGTCAGCCCATGATGCAAGATCCTTGCGCGGCTTGCGTCCGCCTCTGCCTATCGAGAGAATACGGACGGCATAGTCCTTATCACGTGCAAGCAGCGCGTGGAACTCGGAATCGAAATCTCCCGTCCATTCGAGCAGACAGGAATATACATGATTTGCATCCATGCGGGAAATAACATTTTTTGAAACGTCGGTCAGCTTCTGCATGTCGAAAAGACAGCCTGAGACCGAGAGCTTTTTGATATTCAGCGGGAAATCGAGATAGCTCTTGTCGGGGTTCTGCATGTGCCACTCCTCGTAGTTGGAGTTGAGCAGGGTCAGCAGGTACTCCCATACACATTCGGGTGCAATGCCCATCTCGCGGTAGTCGTCCATCTTTGCGCCCATATCGCGCTTTGAGAGCTTCTTTTTGCCGCCGTTCTCGTCCATCTTAAGTATCTGCGCAGTGTGCAGATACTTCGGGATGCGGAAGCCGAGATAACGGAAGAGCTGTATGTGCTTCGGCAGACTCGGCAGCCAGTCCTCTCCGCGTACTACGTGCGTAGTGCGCATGAGATGGTCGTCGACCGCATGTGCAAAATGATAGGTGGGAATGCCGTCGGACTTGAGCAGAACAAAATCCTCGTCGTTCTCGGGCAGCTCGAGCTTTCCCTTAACAAGGTCGGTGAATGTGATCTTCTTCTCCGGATCGCCGTCGGCAAGTATACGCAGCACGAACGGGTCGCCTGCCGCAAGATGCGCACGGACCTCGTCCATCGTAAAGCGTCTGCCCTCGAGCATGCGCTCGCGCTTCTCGGCAGCCGCGGTGTGCCAGTCGGTATTCTTTATCTGCTCTTTTTTATCGGTCTGCTGAAGCTGCGCAAGCTCCTCCTCGGTAGTAAAGCAGGGATATGCCTTGCCCTCGGAAACGAGCTTCTTTGCATATACGTGATAGATTGCCGCGCGCTCGCTCTGCTTGTACGGACCGTATGCACCCTTTTCGCCGAGCGTTCCGTCCTCATTTATGACCATACCCTCGTCATAGTTTACCCCGTAATATTCAAGTGTTTTCAGAAGAGCGGTTACCGCGCCCTCAACCTCGCGCTGACCGTCGGTATCCTCGGTGCGCAGATAGAAAACTCCGCCGCTCTGATGCGCGAGCCGCTCTCCTGCGACCGCCTGATACATACCGCCGAAATGCACAAAGCCCGTCGGGCTCGGTGCAAAACGTGTCACCTTGGCACCCTCCGGCAGCTGTCGCTCGGGAAAGCGTTGCTCAAGCTCCTCCGGGGTAGAATTAACATCGGGGAACAGCAGCTCAGCAAGCTCCTTCCAATCGCACATTTCCATATCTCTTACCATAGCCGCCGCGCGGCTTCCTTTCCGTAGCGAATATTGTAATTTATAGCTAATAGGATCAATTAAGATAAAGGTTTACCGATTTTTCACGTTCAAGCGTGCTCGTTGCACCGTGACCGGGGTATATCTTATGCTCACCCTCAAGCGACGCAAGCGCGCCGAGCGAGTGCAGCAGAGTCATAAAATCGCCGCCGGGCAGATCGTATCTGCCTATCGAATCGCGGAAAAGCGTATCACCCGTAAGAATATCACCGTCACCGCCGACAAAATAGCAGACCGAGCCGCGCGTGTGTCCCGGCGTGTGCATGACGCAAACGCTCTCACCGCCTATCTTCACGGTATCACCGTCATGCAGCAATATATCCGCAGGGCGCGGGGAGCAGGAAACTCCGGCGAGCAGCTTTGCAGCATTGAGATCATCGTCGGTCATCAGCTCTGCATCATCCTCATGAATATAAACCGGTGCACCGGTCGCCTGCCGAAGCTGTTCCAGCGCCATCATATGATCAAAATGACCGTGCGTCAGCAGTATTGCATCGCAGTGCAGCGCCTGACTGCTCAACCTCCGCAGTATCGCATCGCCGTCGTCTCCGGGATCGACTACCGCGCAGCGGTTACCTCCGCCCTCTCCGCTCTCATCGAGCAGAAAATAACAGTTAGTACCCCAAACGCCTACGCTGTATTTCTGTATCTTCATTCCGTAACCTCTCCGCTCCGCAGAGCGTGTCGTGATATCTGCGGCGAACACCGCTCGGGTCTTGCTCGGTGCATCGTCATCAGAGCGACCGGAACACCCCACGATATCACTTTTTCTATAATGAATGATTATAACACAAAGCCGGTCGGTTGTCTATACAAAAAACGTATTTTCTATTGCTTTTCGCCCGCCGAAATGCTATAATGGAGCGAAAGTCCGCAAACGGAGGTGAGCATATGCAACCCGATAAGACAAACAGACTCTCGCCGCGCAAATATGTTTTTGCCGCGCTTGCCTCGCTGCTTTCAATTTTTATAATGCTCGCAGCTGTGCTCGGCGCTCTGCGTCTCGAGCGTTATTTCGGCAGTCACGCATCATCCGAGCCTGCGGAATACGATGTGTCGCTCGTATATTACAACCGCCTCTCACTCTCCGAGCAGCAGCTGTATACGGCAATAGTCAAGGCGGCGACTGTACATGACGAATACTCCGAAAGCGTCGATTATCTATACAAGTCGGACGAGCTGCGAAATGTGCTTATCTCGATACGCGCGGAACATCCGGAGCTTTATTACCTTCGCGAGGAAGAGGTCACCGTCAGCGGGAGCGGCACCTCTGTGCGTGCGCGCCTTTCCTATCTCGGAACGGCAGCGGACGTCGACCGAATGAATACAAAGCTCGATGCAGCGAAGGCGGAATTTCTAACCGAAGTGCCGCAGGAAGCGGACGATTATACCGCAGCGCTTGCGCTGCACGATGCGCTTGTTCGTGCATGCTCTTCTCCGGATGATAATGACCGAAGCAAGCTGTATGACAGCGCTTACGGCGCGCTCGTTCTCGGACGTGCAACAGCGGAGGGCTATGCTCAGGCATATCAGATGCTGCTCGCGGAGGTCGGTATTTACAGCTTTCTCGAATACGGCACAGCGTCCGACGGCACGGAAACGATATGGAACACATTCTATGTCGACGGAGGCTATTGCTGCACCGATGTACTGCGGGATGATCCGACACGCAGAGACGGCGGCTCAGCCGTGCTTCATCCGTATTTCTGCGTGACGCGGGAAACGGTGGCGAGCGGACGCACTCCCATGCTGCCCGATCTGTACAGCTCGTCCGACGCGCCGGATTACTACCTGATATCCGATAAGCGAGCCGCGCTGCCGGAGGATCTGCCTCCTCTGCTCAAACGCGAAATTGCCGCTGCGGCAGCCGCAGGGGAGGATAAAATAGAAGTAGCGCTCGACTTTAACCCCGAGCAGGGTGATTTTTACGATGTCGTTACAAATGTCATCACTTTCCTGCGCGAATCTGACGGGCTGACCGAGCTGCTCGAGGTCTGCGATATCTATCCGCTGATCATCGAAAACGGCGTTTATATGATCGGTCTGCGCTACTCGTCCGGCAACGACAGCTGAGCTGACACGCGGTAGATTACATCGCTGAATCACCAAATATATTATAAATTAATTATAAGAAATCCAAAGGAGAAGAAGATGAAAGACGTAACATATGTAGCTATACTCGGATACGGTACCGTCGGCGGCGGCGCGGCAGAGGTACTGACAAAGAATGCGGGGCGCATCGAGCGCCGCTACGGAAAAAAAGTCGAGATAAAGTATATTCTCGACCTGCGCGAGTTTCCCGGCGACCCGCTCGGCGATCGCGTTGTACATGATTTCTCGGTGATCGAAAACGACCCGGAGATCTCCATCGTACTCGAAATGATGGGCGGCATTCATCCCGCATGCGACTTTTCCGCAGCTGCACTGCGCGCGGGCAAGAGCGTCGTCACCTCAAACAAGGCCGTAGTCGAGCACTGCGGTGCGGAGCTGCTCTCCATAGCTGCCGAAAACAAGGTACGCTATCTCTATGAGGCGAGCGTCGGCGGCGGTATCCCCGTACTCAACCCGCTCATTCACTGCATCACCGGACAGAATACCGTTACCGAGATAAACGGCATTCTCAACGGCACTACAAACTACATCCTGACCCGTATGCGCGAGGAGGGTCTGGACTACGATGAGGTCCTCGCAGACGCACAGCGCCTCGGATATGCGGAGGCTGACCCGAGCGCGGATGTTGACGGCTTTGACGCATGCCGCAAGATATGCATACTCGCCGCCATCGCATCAGGAAAGATGATACCGATGGATAAGGTTCGCGTACGCGGCATCCGCGAGATAACGCAGGAGCACATTGCAAAGGCAAACGAGATGGGGGCGAGAATACGTCTCGTCGCAAGAGCGGTGCTGCCCGAGGACGGCTGCGTCTGCCTCTCTGTCGAGCCGTACTATGTCCGCCGCGATAACCCTCTCTACGGTGTGGACGATGTATTTAATGCCGTATCTGTCACCGGCGACTCGGTAGGCGAGGTAATGTTCTACGGCAAGGGCGCGGGTAAGCTCCCGACGGCAAGCGCCGTGGTCGCGGATGTGCTCGACATCGTAGCACGCGGCGACAGCTTTGCAGCCGATGAGAACATCATGTTCACCGTGGCTCCCGAGGCTTATTCCGACAAACTCCCCGAGAAGTACGCACTCTCCACCGAGCAAACGCTCGGCACGCCTGTTTTTGCATAACGGCAGGATCCGACAGACGCCGAAGAATCGGCTCACACCGCTGTTCCCTACACGGTCGGTAACAAAATATTAATAAGTCCGATCGGAAGCATAAGATAAAAAATCAAGAAAAGGCACTGTCGAAAAGCACGTTTTTCGGCAGTACCTTTTCTATTCTTTTTGTCAGAAGCAATACGTTCACATGCAAAGTCCGAATAAACTCGCCGAGCCGGGACGGCTCTTAATTCTCAGACTCGCCGCACCGTGGCGGTTCTTATTTTTCAGTCTCTCCCCGCATCTGCATTGCGCGCCTATGAAATATTCTCGGAAACGACGTAAAAATAACTATCGACGTGATTATTCCCGCGGCAAAATCGGCGATACCCTCCGACATATATACACCGCGAAAGCCGAGAACGTGCGTCAGGAAAAAGCAGAGAGGGATAAGTATCACTACCTTTCGCGTTACGGCAAGCAGCAGCGCGGAACGCGCCTGACCGAGCGCGACATTGACATTTTGAAGCGTCATCTGCACGAAAAACATGATAGACCCCATAAGAAACAGCGGGCAGTACTTTCCGACTATCTCGGTGACCGACTCGCTCGCCGAGAACAGATGCGCATATATCTGCGGCATTGCCATTGAGAGCGACCAGATGGTAAGGCAGAACACAAAGGCGATCACGGTCACGAATCTTATACCCTTTTTCAGCCGCACCTCGTCTCCCTTGCCGTAGTTATAGCTGACAAAGGGCTGAATTCCGTTTCCGAGACCGTTCAGCGGCAGCGATATGAGCTGCAGCGCGCTGAGCATAACGGTGAGCGCGGCTGTATAGTCACGGTCTCCGCCGGTTGCGCGGTTGAGGCAGACGTTGAACACCACCTGGATAGCGCACTCGGTTATCGTCATAACGAACGGCGTAAAGCCGAGCGAAAGAATGGCGCCGATATATCTCAGGCGCGGACACATAGCTGACGGACGCAGGTGAAACAAGCTCTTTCGTGTAAAGAAAAAGCACATAACGCAGATGCAGGAGCAAAGCTGTGAAATGACCGTTGCAAGACTCGAGCCGCTAACGCCCATACCGAGCGCGAATATGAATATCGGGTCGAGCGCAATATTTATCACCGCGCCGAGCAGGACAGAGCCCATTGCAACAAGCGAATATCCCTGAGTCAGAATAAACGGATTCAGCCCCTGTGCGAGCATGACGAACAGCGTACCGCATGCATATATTTTAAGGTACGAGACGGCAAATTCCACCGCGCTCGGCGGGCATCCGAAAAGAAGTACTATCTGTCGAGCAAATACAAAGCTGACAGCGCCTATTACAACGCCTATCAGCACAAGCAGCGAAAACGCGGTATTGAAGATACCGCCCGCCTCGGCATTGTTTCCCTCACCCATCTTAATTCCCGCGCGCGGTGCGCCGCCGAGACCGATGAGATTTGCGAATGCCTGGATTATAAGCGTTATCGGCAGTACTATGCCGAGCGCGGCAAGGGCATCCATACCGGAATACTCTATCTGTGCGACGTACATGCGATCGACGATATTATATAGAAATGTGATAAGCTGTGCTATTACCGCAGGTATCGAAAGCCGCACGATAAGCGGAAGTATCCGTCCGTTCCCGAGCTCCTCCGTGATATTCTTCT
Organism: uncultured Eubacteriales bacterium; assembly: GCA_900545935.1. Classification (GTDB taxonomy): domain Bacteria; phylum Bacillota; class Clostridia; order Oscillospirales; family CAG-272; genus UMGS911. The sequence goes on along the minus strand of URAP01000015.1, from coordinate 1,158 downwards.
TTTCCTTTGTTATGCTCATGCCGCCTCTGTATGTAAATCAAAAAATTTTCGACAACAAATTATAGCACAATTCTCTGCCCGATTCAACCTTTATATCCTCAGGCACTCGAACAGCTCGGCATTGCACACACAAAAAATACAATTTTATGCCGCTGCATCACATTAGCTATTGAAATGACTGCCGATACGTGTTATAATGCAGCTATAAGATGATAATACTCAACCCAGTCGCCGCGCGGCGGCTTTTAAGCAGAGTATCGGTTAGCGTATGCTAACCGCTTTGAATGAACAAAAAAACGTCAACCGATGCCGCCCGAATATAACCTGTCAGGCGGCGAGGGTATAGACGAAGAGCATGTTTTTCACCGTCGGCGAAAAATATCGCTCATCATCGGCAAGCAATATCGTCCCGGTCGATGCAATATTCGATGGATATGCTGCACAACCGGATGATCGATAATTAAATCAAACATATATAAAAGGAGGCAGGCAATGTCAAAGAAAGCGACAGCAAATTCTTTACCGACGCAGACTACGCCGACGCAAGCCGCACACTGTGCGAGGGGAGAATTGCGTGAGCCGTCGCGGTGCATATAAAAGGTATGTCATAGCAATATCGAGTTTCACTTAAATTTATCAAAATACAAATCGCAGAAATTAAGAATTGATCGTATGAACCATAAATAAGGAGGAATCGAATGCAAGCATTTTACGGTATTCTGATACCGTTTCTCGGCACATCGCTCGGAGCGGCGTGCGTATTCTTTATGAAAAAAACTCTCAGCGACACGGTGCAGCGCTCGCTGACCGGATTTGCCGCCGGGGTCATGGTCGCCGCCTCGGTATGGAGTCTGCTGATACCGGCGATCGAACAGTCGGAGGAGATGGGCGGACCGGCGTTTCTCCCCGCCTTTATCGGCTTCTGGATAGGAATCCTCTTCCTGCTGACTCTCGATCATATAATCCCGCATCTGCACGCTAAGAGCGACAAGGCTGAGGGTCCGAAAAGCAAGCTGAGCCGCACCACCATGATGGTGCTCGCGGTAACGCTGCACAACATTCCCGAGGGTATGGCGGTCGGCGTAATGTACGCAGGTTATCTCTCCGGCAGCACGCAGATAACGGCGGCAGGCGCACTGGTGCTGTCAGTCGGTATAG
>URAP01000014.1 GCA_900545935.1 uncultured Eubacteriales bacterium | reverse complement strand
ATTTTCAAGGACCGATTCGCTCCCGCTTCTCGCGACAGCTTGGTTATTATACCACCTCGCATTCCGATTGTCAAGACCTTTTTCTCAATTTTCTTGAAAAATCTTTCGGAGGATAAAAAAACCCGTTCGACGCGACGCGCAGAGCGGCAATATCGCATCAAACAGGTGGGGATTATATTGCTATAATTTCAGACACGCACATATTATCACATGCGCCGCCATATGTGCGGCAGTTCCGCAAATCATCTGAATATATCGGCAGAATGAAACACCCTGCGCAATTTTTTCTGATAGACGGTAATAAGCTGCGTCAGCAGATAATCAAACACTATCAGCATCGCGTTGCACGCAATATAGACCGTTACACGCAGACCGAGCTCGTCGTCCGGAACGGCAAGCAGATACTTGGCAATAAGAATGATAACGGTCAGCATAGCATTGGTAAACAGCAGCTTGATTATCAGTGCGACCGGCATTGAAAGCCGCTCGGAATAGGACTTGACCATCGGATAAAGTCCCGCAAAGAACAGGTATATGACAGCGGGATATTTATTCGGGAGCAGCAGCAATGAGATTATTGCCGTGCCCGCATAGATCATCCACGGAACGACACCTCCGCCCTCAATAACTGCGAAAATGACAATAAACGATGCCGCCATCGCGGCAGTGAGATCGAGAAAATCAAAAATCGAACCTATATACAGAAATACTACTCCGAGTGCCGAAAATATAGCCGTCATGGTCACGGTTTTTGTTCCGAAGCTGTTTTTCTTTTTCATATCAATCCTCAGCAGCAACGAATGAGATCGCCGCCCATTGCCTCGCAGCAGCAATCGGCGCACAGAAGCGACGAGCAGATATCACAGGTATCCATACTGCCTCTGCCCGTTCGGTACCCACGGGCATAGCCGGAGCCCGAATTCTTGATACTGTCGAGCGCCGCGCGGTATTCGGAATTCGACGGATCCATATAGCATGCGGTCTCGAAAAAACGCTGCGCCTCAAAATACCACCCGCGCTGAAGGAGCACCTTTCCCTTGAGGAAATTCCACTCCGCGCCGCGGTCGTTCGACGAAATCGAGTCGAGAATGATTTCAGCCTCCGAGTATCTTCCGGCAGCAATAAGCTCGCGCACTCTGCCGAAGCTCGCGCTGCCGCGCGCACCCGCACCGGAGTCATAGCCGCCGCCGCTTGAACCGGGCGAAGAGCTTCTGCTGCCGTTTCGCTCGCGGCGGATCATCTCATACGCCTCGTTTATCTCCTTCATCTTCTCCTCAACAAGATCGGCGAGGGGATTTCCGGCATAATTGTCGGGGTGATACTTGCGGGCAAGCTCGCGGTATGCTTTTTTTATTTCGTCATCGCTCGCGTCTCTCGAAACACCGAGCACCTTATACGGATCATGTATCATTAATTCTGCCTCTTCTCTACGACCTCTGTCGTACCGCCCTTCTTCTTTTTATCGCCGGAAAGAATTTCGCCTACCGTTTTCTCGCTTCCGAGGTAAAGTATGTTCCTTATAGGCTCAAGTATATCGCTCGGAACTTCATGCGGTATCAGATCGAGCGCAAGCTCTGTTGCGGCAAGCTCCGCCCGCAAAGCAGAACGGATATCGTCCGATGACGGAAGCCCTTCGGAACGAAACGGGTTATATTCGCCGTTCTCCATATCCGACCTATAATCGTCTATGGCATCGACATAGTATACCCACCTGCCGACATGATATCCGATATCATATGCTATTCGTCGCTCCGCTCCGTCAAGACCACCCGAAAACACCTCGCCGAGCAATGCACCGGATTCATCCGCAAGCTGTTCGCCGCCCGCATCATCCGCCTCGAGCTGCGCAGTTCGCTCAAGATGCCGTTTTATCGCTTCGTCCTTCTCACCGAAATCGCCGCCTGCGGCACGCCTCCGTGCAGGTGACATAAGCACCGCGCAGACGCGCGCGACCGCGCTTTTTACTCCGCGCTTATCCGAAACATCGTCCGAGAGCTTATGATACGCAAGAAGTGCCCCCATACGAGCCGAATAATCGAGCGACGAACAAGCCTCGCAGCTCGGTCGCCTACGCAGCGGATGGATAACACACCGTCTCGGTTTTGCCGCAGGAGACTCACCGGTCAAAGCCATTCTCACGAGCGCGAGAAAGACAACATCATACGAGAGAGTGCAGCGCGAAAGCTGACCGCAGCAACGACCCATGCTCCTGCATAGACCGCAATATACGCCGCGATAGTATTCGTACTCACGCACCCGAAGCTCGGGAGGAAAACACCGAACATATCCGAACATACGCGCCAGCCTTTCACGCCCCGAGCGGGCTTTTTTTATTTGAATCATTCTATATCATCATATTTGCACCTGAATAGATGAATAATAAACTATTTGTTAATTTTAGGCGGTTCTCCGCAGTCACAGACATGCGCAAGCGCCGGCATTCAGCTACGCAAAACTTAAAGGCGGGAACCGTACGGTGCCCGCCCAAAAGTGTCGTATCAAAGCTAATGTATCGAAACGCCTATTCCGAAATCACTTGATCATGCTTGCGATTTCTTCTGCGAAGTTGTCCTCACGCTTCTGGAGACCCTCGCCCTTCTCAAAGCGATAGAAGTTCTTGATCTTGATAGAGCCGCCGAGCTCCTTAGCCGTAGCAGCGGTATAAGCGGCAACCGTCATCTTGTCATCCTTGACATACTCCTGCTCGCAGAGACAATATTTCTCATAGAACTTGGAGAGCTTGCCCATTACCATCTTCTCGATAATAGCTTCGGGCTTGTTCTTATTTTTCTCGTCGTTGGCAATCTGAGCCTTGATGATCTCCTTCTCCTCATCGAGAGCGGACTGAGGAACGTCCTCCTTGTTTACGTAAACAGCGGGAACGCCTGCGCCTGCAAGCTGGAGAGCGATGTTCTTTGCGTATGCAGCGAACTCGGGAGCATTCTTTACTGCGTCGTCTGCCTCGAACTCAACGAGAATTCCGGTCTGACCCTTACCGTGTACGTAAGAGCCGATAGTGCCGTGAGCAACGACGAAACGGCGGATCTGAATGTTCTCGCCGATGGTGTAGATCTTATCCTTGAGAGCAGCCTCGACGGTATCTGCGCCGCCTGCATATGTGCAAGCCATGAGAGCATCGTTGTCTGCGGGATTGCATGCGAGAATAGTATCGAGAAGTCCGTCTACGAATGCCTGGAAATCAGCATTCTTAGCAACGAAGTCGGTCTCGGAGTTGACCTCGATCATTGCAGCCTTATCATTTGCGTCGTTGAACTTGATAGCAACAAGTCCCTCTGCCGCGATTCTGTCCGCCTTCTTAGCCGCAACGGCAAGTCCGCGCTCGCGCAGAACCTTTACCGCACCGTCGAAATCGCCGTCGGTCTCAACAAGCGCCTTCTTGCAGTCCATCATGCCGCAGCCGGTCTTAGCTCTCAGCTCGGCAACCATCTTTGCTGTAATCTGTGCCATAATTTTATATCCTTTCGAGTGGTGGAATTTTTCGGGTCGGGTATCGGTGAGCGCACCGATACACAAAATCCGGAAAGGCGTGAAAAGCACGCAGCCCTTCACGCTTCCGTATATTCTTGATTACTGAGCAGCGTCCTCAGCAGCCTCTGCCTCAGCCTTAGCCTCAACAGCTGCCTCCTCGTCGACATCTGCCTCGCCCTGTCTGCCCTCGATAACAGCATCTGCGATAGAGCTGGTGATGAGCTTGATGGCGCGGATAGCATCATCGTTACCGGGGATGATGTAATCAGCATCATCAGGATCGCAGTTGGTATCAACGATAGCGATTACCGGAATGCCGAGCTTCTTAGCCTCTGCAACAGCGTTCTTCTCCTTGCGGGGGTCAACGATGTAAACAGCAGAGGGGAGTCTGTCCATGGTCTTGATACCGCCGAGGTTCTTCTCGAGGTCAGCCATCTCCTTGATGAGCTTTGCTACTTCCTTCTTAGGAAGAAGATCAAAGGTGCCGTCCTCCTTCATCTGCTCGAGGCTCTTGAGACGAGCGATGCTCTTCTTTATGGTCTTGAAGTTAGTGAGCATACCGCCGGGCCAACGGTTGTTGACATAGTACATACCTGCACGGGCAGCCTCTTCCTTAATAGCGTCAGCGGCCTGCTTCTTGGTTCCTACGAACAGAACGGTACCGCCCTCAGCTGCGAGGTCGCGAACGTACATATAAGCCTCTTCAAACTTCTTTACGGTCTTCTGGAGGTCGATGATGTAGATGCCGTTTCTCTCGGTGAAGATGTACTCTGCCATCTTCGGGTTCCAACGACGGGTGTGATGTCCGAAATGAACACCTGCTTCAAGAAGCTGCTTGATAGAAATAATAGCCATATTTTTCTCCTTCGGTTTGTCCTCCACGGCAGTTAAATTTACACCGAAGCGCATACCGTGTGTGAACTTTACGAATCATCTTACCACAAACAGCAAGACAATTCAATAGTCATACGCCTATGTTAATATTTTTTTTACATTTTTCGCAAATTCAAGCCGATGAAAGCCGCAAGTAACGAAATCGCCCGTAGGTTCGGCGCCATCGTCATAAAAAGAGAAACCGACGATCGACAAAGGCAAGCCCAAAGCCGCCGAGTCAAAATCAAAAATCTGCATTTTCCGGCAATGCCTCGACAAGGTCGCGGAAGAATATCGGCATCTTTTCGCCGAGCTCGCGGAGCAGCGGAACGGCTATCTCGCGGATCTGCGGATGCGCCCTGCCGGAGGTCCTGAGCTCAAAGAAATGTCTCCACTGACGCAGATTCATTGTAACGACGATCTCGGTCTTGAGCGAATTAGGCAGGACGCTGCGAGCCTCCTCCGGTCTTGCGCCGGCTGCGATAAGCGCGTTGTATGCGTTCTCCGCCGCCTGCATCGCATCGCTCCAGATAGCGAATTTTTCTGCATCGTTATCCCAAAAGTACGGGCGAATAAAGGTCAGCTCGTTCCCGAATTTATCCTTACAATAGTTGCAGTAACGAGTGCTCTCCTGACTGTAGCTCGCAATACGGTGGCGCACAAGCTCATGAGTTACACCGCGGTCGCAGATAAACTTGACCGTCAGACGGCTGTGCTCGATGACCGAGCCGTGTCCGCTCGCAACTATCATGGCGATAAACTTCTCCGCAGAGTCAGCGGTGATCCTATCCTCACTCTTGTAGCACACTCTTCCGATGCGTTCAAGCTCGCGCAGGGTATCCTCGTAATTTATGGGGGTTATTATCTCATAGCTCGGTTTGATTATATTCATGTCTGCTCCTTATCGGCTTGCAGCCGTGTAATTGTTCTTTAATATCATTCGGTTCGGTCCGATGCGTCCTTCGGGGCATCGTCGCTCTTTTCGGCACGCTTCGCCACATCGGGACCGCGCTCCTCTTTACGATTATCGGATATAGAGCCCTTGCGTTTTTCGGTGCTGCGCTCTCCCTTAGAGCGCATGCGCTTATCATGCGAGGCACGGTATGTCAGCTCCTCGGGTGATTTGCCGCTGCGAATACCGCCGCGTATTAAGCGCCCCTCCTCGGCACGCCTCTTTTCCCGCCCGAGGTCCGCCGCATGAATAAATATATACGCAGCTCCGATAATCAAAAGAATTACGGCAACGATAATAAACGTCGGCGAGCGAAGCACACCGGACAATATCCATCCTATATACATTATCTCGCTGCGTGGGATATCGCTGCGTACGATAAGCTCCATTCTGCCGATGATCTCGTTATTGTAGCTGAGCGTGACATACCCTACGGTATCGCCCTTGGATAACGGAGCCAACAGCTCATCATCATTTAAAACAACCGTTTTTCGGATATCGCGGTCAACGTCGATATCGCCTTCCATAAACACATCGAGAGACTCGCGCGGATACAGCGCCACCTTGTCATATGTAGCCGAAAGACCGACAGGTACCTCAGCGACTATATCACTGCCGTCAATAACATTGACATAACCGAAATTATCGTATGCCCAGTCGAGCAGCTTTCCCGCCGAGACATAGGAGTATGTCCGTTCGCTGTCCTGACCCGCACCCATTATTATTACAAGATATGCCGTTCCGTCGTGCTCTGCGGTTATAACGGCGCAAAAGCCCGCCTCACTTGTAGAGCCGACGTTTATACCGCTGACATCGCGGCGATAGTACTTCGACGAATAGTAGGTGGTAACGAAATAGTTACGGGTAAAAATTCTTCTTGTGCCCGAGCGCTCGGTCGCCGCCATATCATACTTGTATGAGGTCGCGACCTCATAGTACTTATACTGAGCGATAGCGTATTTCGTCAGCAGTACGACATCGTTCAGCGTCGTTACCATATCGGGGTCGTGCATGCCCGTGATATTCTCGTAATGCGTATCGTACATGCCGAGCTCCTGCGCCTTTGCGTTCATCAGCGACACCGCATGGTCGAGCCCGCCGCATACGGTATGTGCAAGCACCTGCGCGCAGTCGTTTGCGCTGCCGATTATCATGCAGTTTATCATATCGCGATATGTGACCGTCTCGCCTGAACGCAGCCCGATGGTGATGCCCGAAACGCCGCGCAGCATATCCTGCGTGACCTCTATCTCGGTATCCCAGTCGCCGCTCCAATTCTCGATAAATATAACCGCCGACATTATCTTTGCGGTCGACGCCGGATATATGGTCGTGCTCATGTTCTTTGCATACAGCACCTTGTCGCCTGAGATGTTGTACAGATAAGCGCAGCCCGTATTTTCAAGCTCGGGCGGCGTTGCCGCAGACGACGGCACAGCGAGCAGCCCGCCGAGAAACAAAAAAGTCAGCGCAGTAAAAAGCAGCACGGCGACACTGCCGAGCCTTCTATGTTTTTCTGTCATGCGCATCCTCCCTTGTTTTTAGTTGCTGTCTCTCGGTTTATCCGCACAGCCGCCCCATTATCGAGCTGCGAGCTCACGCCTGCGAAGCACCGAACCTGCGATAGCCTCGCGCAGCTCATCTGCGCTCGAAAAGCGCAGCTCGTCTCTGTCACGCTCGATAAACTCAACACTCGCGCAAATGCCGTAGATATCATCCGAAAAATCAAGTATATACGACTCGACCGTGACCGAATCGCCGCCGAGCGTCGGATTCGTTCCGACATTCGTCACCGACGGAATGCGATGCCCGTCGAACACAAAATCGGTAAGATAAACACCCTTTTTCGGCATGTAAATGCTACCGTCTACGGCAAGATTTGCGGTAGGAAAGCCGAGCAGTCTGCCGTTCTGTTTTCCGTGCGCGACCGTTCCGTGCAGCGCATAGCGTCTGCCGAGCAGCCTCGCCGCGCCTGCAACATCGCCCGCCGAGAGCAGGCGGCGTATCTCTGTCGAGCTGACATGCAGCCCGCCGAGCGTGACCTCGGGCATTACATAACAGCGTCTGCCCCGCTCTTCCACGAGCGCGGAGAGCAACGCGCCGTTTCCCGCCGCGCCCCTGCCGAATGTAAAGTTATACCCGCAAACCACTGCGGCGGCATTGAGTTCACCTATCAGAACATCGCGCACGAATCGCTCGGGGCTTAGATCGCGAACGTCCGAAAAATCGCTGATAAACACGGCATCAACGCCGAGACTCCGAAATTGCTCGAGCTTTTCTTTCTCACCGAGCAGCACCCCGCGCCCGCTCTTTGACAGCCCTCGCAGCGTCCAGACGGCAAGCGGCGTACCGAGCTCGTGCGCGACCCTGCGCCCTGTCTCGATAAGCTGCGCATGCGCTGTATGCACTCCGTCAAAGCAGCCGAGTACCGCCGTACAGCGCCCTGCATCCGTAGCTGCGCCCGTATCAGTGCGCGTATCAGCGCCGCCGCAGACAGCGGGGGCGCCGAGTTCAATTATTTTCATTTCATCGCGCTCCCGCGGTTTATTCTGCAAGGTATTCCTTCTGCGAGTCGGAGAGCGTGTCGATGCAAGCGCCCATACCAGAAAGCTTGAGTCGTGCAACCTCACTGTCTATCTCGGCGGGCACCTGATATACCTTGTTTTCGAGCTCGTCAGCATGGCGCACGACGTACTCGAGGCACTTTGCCTGGAGTGCAAAGCTCATATCCATTATCTCTGCGGGATGGCCGTTTCCCGCGGCAAGGTTAACGAGTCTGCCTTCTGCAAGGAGATTAAGTATCCTGCCGTCCTTCATACGATAACCCATAATATTAGGCTTGCGCTGCCATACCTTGTCAGCCTTTGCCTCAAGCGCATGCTTGTCTATTTCAACGTCGAAATGTCCCGAATTTGCAAGCAAAGCACCGTCGCGCATAACATCGAAATGCTCCGCGCGGATAACATCACAGCACCCGGTAACTGTAATGAACAGATCGCCGAGCTTGGCAGCCTCGTCCATAGGCATTACCGTAAAGCCGTCCATTACCGCCTCGATTGCACGGACGGGATCGACCTCTGTCACGATAACGCGTGCGCCCATACCCTTTGCACGCATAGAAACGCCCTTTCCGCACCAGCCGTAGCCTGCGACAACAACATTTTTGCCTGCAATGACAAGGTTTGTTGAATTCATGATACCGTCGAGCGTTGATTGACCTGTGCCGTAGCGATTGTCAAAAAGATGCTTGCAGTCGGCATCGTTTACATCCACCATCGGAAATGCAAGCTCGCCGCGCGCCGCGCGTGAAACAAGACGGTGAATACCGGTAGTGGTCTCCTCACCGCCGCCGAGCAGATTCTTGCGGTACTCCGCGCACTCGCCGTGAAGCAGATTTGTAAGGTCGCCGCCGTCGTCTATCATAAGGTCGGGGCAGCAGGAAAGCGTTCTGCGCAGATGCTCGGTATATGTCGCATCGTCAACGCCGTGACGCGCATTTACCTCGAGTCCGTCCTCCGCAAGCGCCGCCGCAACATCATCCTGAGTTGAGAGCGGGTTGCAGCCGGTTATCCATACCTCGGCACCGCCCGCCTTGAGCGTGAGAGCAAGGTATGCGGTTTTAGCCTCGAGATGAATAGACATTGCTATCTTCTTGCCCGCAAAAGGCTTTTCTCTCGTAAACTGCTCGTTTATAATATTAAGCACGGGCATATAGCTGCGCACCCAGTTAATCTTATCCCAACCGGAGGGCGCAAGGCTCATATCCTTTACATCACTCATCTGAGTATCCTCGCTTTTCAAAATTATATTTTTGATATTTTTCGCGTTATTATACGGAGTTATTATAGCATACCGCAATAGGCTTGTCAATCGGAATGGGTGCCGAAATATCACCGCCGACGACGAAATTTTTAAGCTGCAGCGGTCAGTACGACAGCTGCAGCTTTTTCTTACAATAGCATATTATACAGTTGCTGTTACCCTGTATAGCCCTCGGGATTATTGTGCTGCCAGTTCCAGCTGTCGCGGCACATGTCCGCAATGCCGTACTCGGCATGCCATCCGAGTACTCTCTCCGCCTTGGACGGATCTGAGTAGAGGGTCGGGAGATCTCCCGCACGTCTCGGCGCTATCACATACGGCAGCGGCGCTCCGCTCGCCTGCTCAAAGGCATGAACAACATCAAGTACGCTGTAGCCCTTGCCGGTGCCGAGATTGAATATCTCCGTGCCCTTGTGCGCGGCGCAATATTCGAGCGCACAGACGTGTCCGCGGGCCAGGTCTACCACATGGATATAGTCGCGGATGCAGGTTCCGTCCGGAGTATCATAATCGTCGCCGAACACCGAGAGGCGCTCGCGCTTGCCGACCGCCACCTGTGTAATGTAGGGCATGAGATTGTTCGGGATGCCGTTCGGCATCTCGCCTATTCTTCCGCTCGGATGCGCGCCGATAGGATTAAAATAGCGCAGCAGGACGACCGAGAGTGAATCGCGAGCGACAGCCGCATCGGTCGCTATCTGCTCTATCATCCACTTTGTCCAGCCGTAGGGATTCGAGCAGCTTCCGCGTCCGACCTCCTCGGAGAGAGGTGACGTTCCGCTCGAACCGTAGACGGTAGCTGATGACGAGAAGATAAAGTTATCCACGCCCGCGCGCTCCATTGCGGCAAGCACCTGTACGGCAGAGTCGATATTATTGCGGTAATAATCGAGCGGCTTCTGCACCGATTCGCCCACCGCCTTATATCCGGCAAAGTGAATGACGGCATCGACCTTATTTTCCGAGAATATACGGTCAAGAAGCTCAGCGTCTCCGGCATCGCCGCAATAGAGCGGCAGCTCTCTGCCGACAAGCTCCTCCGCGCGGCGAACCGCCTCGGGGCAGCTGTTTGAGAAATCATCGAGTATTATCGGGTCGTGTCCCGCGCTGCAAAGCTCAACGGCGGTATGAATGCCGATAAAGCCCGCGCCTCCGGTAAGAAGTACCTTCATATAAATATTCTCCTTCTAAATATTCCCCTTGATATTCTTTTATCCGATATATCCGAGCAGCGTATTATCTCTGACGCTTATCCGAGCGCTGAGCGATCTTTGTACCCACAGACTGGAACAGCTGAACGAGCACGGTCAGGATAATCACCGCAACTATCATGATAAGGTATTTGTAGCGGTAGTAGCCGTAGTTGATGGCTATCTTTCCGAGACCGCCGCCTCCGATGATACCGCTCATTGCGGTGTAGCCAAGGATGGTAGTGATAGCGGTAGTGCCGTTTGTAAGCAGTGAGGGGACACTCTCGGGAAGCATTACACGTGTGATAATCTGAAAAGGTGATGCGCCCATGCTCTGCGCAGCCTCTATTATGTTAGGGTCGACCTCCCGCAGGCTGCTCTCCGCAAGGCGTGCGATAAACGGGAACGCCGCGATGACGAGCGGAACTATCGAAGCAACGGTACCGACGGTCGTTCCGACAATGGCGCGGGTAAGCGGCAGCACCATTATCATCAATATAAGGAACGGGATCGAACGCAGCAGATTAACGATAACATTGAGTATACGCATTATCGGGCGAGGAAGCGGAAGTACTCCGCCTTTTTCACCGACAACGAGCAGCACACCGAGCGGCAGTCCGATTATTATAGCAAAAAGTGTGGACAGAACGGTCGCATAAAAGGTCTCCCAGATGGCGAACGGCACCTCGTTCTGTATTACTCTCAGGCTCTCGGCAAATTTATCAGATGCAAAAAACTCAGCCATTTGAAACGACCTCCTCTACAACGATTCCGTTATCAAGCAGATAACGCATAGCACGGTCAAAGGTATCGCCCTCCTCGGGCAGACCGAGCACCATACTTCCGTATACCTTGCCGCCGAGCAGACGGGTCGAGGCATAGAGTATGCTTGCGGCTATGCCGCAATCAATAGCCATGCTCGCAACGAGCGGCGCGCCTGCCGATTCGTTACCGTTAAAGACGATACGCAGCTTTCTGCCGCCGATATCCGCGGAGAGAACGTCGGAGGACGCATCCGGAAACACAAGACGGCGAGCCGCTTCGGTCTGAGGCTGCGAGAATACTGTCGCCACATCGCCCTCTTCGGCGACCGTACCGTGATCGAGGATGGCAACGCGGTTGCATATCTCCTCGACAACGCTCATCTGATGCGTTATGATGATAACGGTGATGCCGAGACGGCGGTTGATGTCGGATATGAGCTTGAGAATAGAGTGTGTGGTCTTAGGGTCGAGCGCACTCGTCGCCTCGTCGCAAAGCAATACGCGCGGATTGGTCGCAAGCGCACGCGCAATGGCTATTCTCTGCTTCTGACCGCCCGAGAGCTGTGCAGGATAGGCAAGCGCCTTGTCCGGCAGCTCTACAAGCTCAAGCAGCTCGCGCGCACGCTTTTCCGCGTCGGCGCGCGACATCCCCGCAAGACGCAGCGGAAAGCAGATATTAGCAAGACAGGTGCGCTGCATGAGCAGGTTAAAGCTCTGGAATATCATCGTTACCTCACGTCGAACGGCACGAAGCTCGCGCTCTCCGAGCGCGCCGATATCCACACCGTCGATATCTACGGTGCCGGAGGTCGGGCGCTCGAGCATATTGATGCAGCGAACGAGCGTACTTTTGCCCGCGCCGCTCATGCCTATGATGCCGTAGATATCTCCGTCGTTTATCGTGAGATTTATATCATTAAGTGCCTCGACGGTACCTTCCGCCGTTTCAAAGGTCTTTGACAGGTTTTTTATTGTTATCATTACATTATGTATCTTTCTTTGTCGGTCGTTTGCGGCGAAGCGGACGGGCATGCACAGTCGGCATTACACCGTTTCTCCGTCATACGGAAGAAATACGAAATACCGTCTCCCGACGGGAAAATATGCGGATTTGTTAAAGGGTCTTTAACGCACCAAAAGTACCCCCGAAAACTCGGGCGTACTTTCGGTACTCGGATACTGCGCCGGTCAGCTATTACTTAAGAATGTCGAGTGAGGTCTCCTTGCCTGCGTATATGCCCATCGGCTCAACATGGATGGAAGCAACAGATACTACATGAGTACCGTTCTCCTTATTGAAATCGTCGAGGTAGGGCTGATGCTGGAAGTAGTTTGCATAGCAGTCGCCGCTTTCAACAACATTGTTAGGCTGTACATAGTCGGTGAACTCTACGATGTCGAGGGTTATATCCTTCTCAGCGAGGATGGTCTTGACAACGCCGAGGATCTCTGCATGGGGAGAGGGAGAAGCTGCGATCTTGATGGTCTGACCCTTGAGTGCATCGTAGTCAACAGAAGAATCAAAGCCGTCGGTCGGGTTGGAAACAACACTTACGATGTTGCCCTGGTAGGTCTCTTCGATGTAGTCCTTTACCTTCTGGCTCGAAGCTGCCGCAACAAGTGCCTTAGTCAGATCGGAGCTCTCGTTGCCCTCCTTAACCGCAATGATGTTGGAGTATGCGGAATAGGAGCCCTCGATAGCGAGCGAATCCTTTGTGGGCGAGAGATTTGCGGGGATAGCGTAGTTGGAGTTGATAACTGCAAATGAAACATCACGGAGGATGTTAGGAAGCTGAGCTGCCTCAACCTCACGGAAGGTGATGTTTTTCGGATTCTCAATGATGTCGGAAACCGTTGCGGTGATGCCTGCACCCTCGCGGAGCTTGATGATGCCCTCCTGCTCGAGAAGCTGAAGTGCACGAGCCTCGTTCGTAGTATCGTTAGGAACCGCGATCTCGATCTTCTTGGTCTCGGTGCTGCTCGAACCGCCTGCGGTAGTCTCTGTGCCGGTGTTCGAATCGCCTCCGCAGGATGCAAGCGCTGCGGTCAGTGCGAGTACGGAAGCAGCTGCTGCGATAAGTGAAATAATTCTCTTCTTCATTTTCGTATTTCTCCTTTTCGGTGTTTGTTGTTTTCTTGTGATGTACGCATTATACACCATAGATACGCGAATGTCAAATACACGAAAAATATACGCATCCATAGCTTCAATCTATATCTCTATACATTCTTATGCAGCAACGTGTGAATTTCGACCGAAACTAACACGACGAAAATATAGGTCGGCACAGCCTTCACTGCGCATATTCCGACACTGTGCCGCACCTCTTATGTAAAAAAGAGCTGCATCCCCACAGGGCCGCATCAGGCTCGGTAAGGATGCAGTATCGCTCTATTGTTTTTCTTATCTGAGAAATTCCGTACCGGCATTCGTCGGTATTCGTCGGTATTCGTCGGTATTCCCTCTCGCTTCGTCTGTCAGCTCGGTCTCGCCGGACCGCGATCACTTCATCTGTCCGCTCTCTCGACGCAGATAACGCTTTATCTCGCTCAGATACAGCTCGCCCATTCGGGAGAGAAATGTATTCTTCTTCATAATATAGCCTATCTCCATCATATTCGGCGTATCACCCTCTGCCTCTATAATAGGCACCGCAACATATCCGTCGCCGTTCAGCTCGCCGCAGATTATGCCCGAGCAAACGGTGTATCCGCCGAGTCCGACCATCAGATTAAGCATCGTAGCGCGGTCGGTAACATGAACCGTTCTCTTAAAGGTATCCGGACTGTACAGCTCCTCCGCAAGATAGAACGAGCTGCCCTGCCCCTGCTCAAATGAGAGACAGGGGTACGGCTCGAGGTCGGCGAGAGTTACACCCTCGCACGAGGCAAGCGGATGCTCGCGCCAGAGATACGCATATGCCCGGCAGTCAACTATCCTATGAAATTCAAGTCCGGAAGCCTCGAGCATTTTGCCTATCGCCTTGCGGTTATAGTCGGAAAGATAAAGGATGCCGATCTCGCTGCGCATATTTGCCACGTCCGAAATGACCTCTCCGGTCTGCGTCTCGCGAACGGCGAAATCGTATTCTGCCATATCAAAAGCCTTAGCCATCTCAACGAAAGCCTGAACGGCAAACGAATAGTGCTGCGCCGAGACGGCGAATTTCTTTTTCAGGCTGCTCTCGCCCACATACTTTTCGAGCAGGCTCTCATACTGCTGATAAAGCTGCCGCGCATACAGCAGAAACTCCGCACCGTCAGCCGTAGGCGTAACGCCTCTGCCGCTGCGATAGAATATCGTTATTCCCGTTTCCCTCTCGAGCTCCTTTACGGCACTCGACAGCGAGGGCTGACTGACATACAGCATCTCGGCAGCGCGGCTGAGCGAGCCCGCCTCGGAAATCGTTATGATATAGTGCAGCTGCTGCAGGGTCATACTTGCTCCTCCGTGCCGATACGGCGATCAAAACTTAACTCTTCCGTCTCTGCGGAAGCAACTCTTCCTTATGATATCATGCATCGGGCGGTTTTTCAAGATTTTTTCAATAAAAAACGTCCCGACGATTGAAAAAGACACCGATTTTTGCTATAATATAATGAGAAAAACACATCTGAGCATTTCCGCCGGATAACCGCGCGGCGGATGCATCCGATGCTGATATACTCGACGAACGGCAGATGCGCCCGACACCGATATACTCAGCGCACAGAAAAAACGCCTCAACACAACACAGCTGAAAAGGATAATATAAATGCTGAAAAGATTCATAAGCTACTACCGCCCGCACAGGCTGCTGCTGTATTCCGACCTGCTCGCGGCGCTTCTTGCATCACTCATCGGAATTCTCTATCCCATAACCACTCGAAGAATGCTGACCGACTACATCCCGAATCGGCTGTACAGCTCCATAATCACCGCGGGTATTTTCCTGCTCGCGCTTTATATCGTACGCATGCTGCTCAACTACTTTATGCAGTTCTACGGTCACGTGATGGGCGTTCGAATGCAGCAGCACATGCGCCGCGATATGTTCGACCATCTCGAGAGCCTCTCGTACTCATACTACGACGATCACGAGACCGGTGAGATAATGTCACGCATAACCACCGACCTGATGGACATAAGCGAGCTGGCGCATCACGGTCCCGAGAATGTGATAATATCGTTCATCACCGTTGTGATATCATTTGTATATCTGATGGGCATCAATCTGCCGCTGACGCTGATAATCTTCGCATGCGTGCCGCTGCTGCTCATCCTCTCTACTCTGCTGCGCAAAAAGCAGGTCAGCGCCTTTCGCGAATGCCGCCGCACTCTCGCCGAGATAAATGCATCTATCGAAAGCTCGGTATCCGGCATACGCGTGACAAAGGCGTACTGCAACGCGCAAAAGGAAAAGGAAAAATTCGAGGTCGGCAACTCCCGATTTGCCGCCGCGCGCTACAAAGCATATAAAGCTATGGGGCAGTTTCATGCCGGCACGACCTTTATCACCGACATTTTCAACGTCGTTGTGCTCATTGCAGGCGGACTGTTCCTCTATCGCGGCAGCATCACGCTCGGCGACTACTCGGCATTTGTCGTTTCGGTAGGTCTGTTCATCACACCGATAACCACCCTTATCAACTTTATGGAGACATATCAGGACGGTATATCCGGTTTTGAGCGTTTCGTCGAAATAATGGACACCGCACCCGAGCGCGACACTCCCGGTGCTGTCGACGCAGGAGTACTGCGCGGCGATATCGAGCTGCGCGACGTTTGCTCCGCCTATGACGGAAAGCCCGTCCTGCGCGGCATCTCGCTCACCATCGCTCGCGGCTCCAAGATAGCTCTCGTCGGTCCGTCCGGCGGCGGAAAAACGACCGTATGCCATCTGCTTCCCCGATTCTACCCCGCATCGTCCGGCAGTATAACGATAGACGGCGAAGATATTTCTCACTACACGCTCGAATCACTGCGGAGGAATATAGGCATAGTACAGCAGGACGTATACCTCTTTAATGCCTCCATACGCGACAATATCCTATACGGCAGACTCGACGCGACCGATGAGGAGGTCGTCGAGGCGGCAAAGAACGCAAGCATTCACGACTACATCATGGGTCTGCCCGAGGGCTATGACACGGTGATAGGCGAGCGCGGAGTAAGGCTGTCCGGCGGTCAGAAGCAGCGGTTGTCTATCGCCAGAGTATTTCTGAAAAACCCCGCGATACTCATTCTCGATGAGGCGACAAGCGCGCTCGACAACTCGACAGAAATACAGATACAGGAGGCGCTCGACCGACTGAGCAGCGGCAGAACGACGGTAGTCGTTGCGCACCGCCTCTCAACCGTACGCAACGCAAGTGAGATAGCGGTCATATCAGACGGACGAATAATCGAGCAGGGCACGCATGAGACGCTGCTCGATAAGAACGGAGTATATGCACAGCTGTACAGCCTGCAATTCCGCGAGGATGAGCTGCTGCATCCCTCAAGCGCCGCACCGATTCCCGCAAAGAGCACAAGGGGGGAATAACGGTGAACGAGATTACGGAAAGTATGCAAAACGCCGTCCGAAGCACCGAGAAGATACTCCTCTCTGACGGGGCAAAATACGTTATAGACGCGCTTGAAGCAGCGGGATACCGCGCCTATGCGGTCGGCGGGTGCGTGCGTGATGCGCTGCTCGGTACAGCTCCGAGCGATTACGATGTCACTACATCAGCACTGCCATACGAGGTGTGCGGAGTTTTTGCAGCCGATACGGTCATTCCCACCGGAATAAAGCACGGCACCGTTACCGTTCTTGCGCACGGCGAGCCGATAGAGGTAACGACCTTTCGCACCGACGGAAGCTACACCGACCGCAGAAAACCGGATTCGGTTCGTTTCTGCCGTACGCTCGAAGAGGATCTTTCGCGCCGAGATTTCACGATAGGGGCAATAGCATATTCCGAGAGCGAGGGCATCATCGACCCATACGGCGGACGGCGGGATATCGAGCACAGAGTTATCCGCTGTGTAGGTGACCCGCATGCGCGACTCTCCGAGGATGCACTGAGAATACTGCGCGCATTGCGTTTCTCCGCCACGCTCGGCTTCCCGATAGAGCCGGAGACAGACCGTGCGCTGCGCGAGCTGGCACCGCTGCTAAACAGGATAAGCGCCGAGCGCTGCCGCGAGGAGCTGCTGCGCCTGATATGCGGACGCGATGCGGTACGTGTGCTGCGCGAGTATGTATCGGTACTCGGTGTGATAATGCCCGAGCTGCTGCCGATGGTCGGCTTTGATCAGAGGAATATCCACCACATATACGATGTCTACGAACACACGCTCCATGTGATTGGCGGCACGCGCCAGATGCCGGTGCTGCGGCTGTCCGCACTGTTTCATGACATCGGAAAGCCGAGCTGCTACGAGCTCGGCGCAGACGGTCAGGGACATTTTCGCGGTCATCCGGAGCGAAGCACCGAGATAGCGAGCGGGATAATGCACCGTCTCCGATTTGACGGTGAAACGATGCGGCAGGTGCTACTGCTCGTCCGCTGGCACGACCGACAGATAGAGGAGACCGAGCGCGCGGTGCGTCGGGCACTGAATAAGCTCGGACGGGATATGTTCTTTCTGCTGCTCGAGCTGAAGGTGGCGGACAACCTTGCTCAGTCGCCCGCTTACCGTGACCGAAAGCGCAGCTGTGAGGTCCTCGACAGCATTGCCGAGGAGATAATCGAACGGGGAGACTGCACCGAGCGAAGCGGGCTTGAGATAAACGGAAGCGACCTTATCGCTCTCGGAATGCATACCGGTCCCGAGATAGGCGCGGTACTCGAGCATATATTTGAAGCGGTCCTCTCCGGAGAACTGCCGAATAACCGCTCCGAGCTTCTTGCGCGGGCAAAGGAGCTTATCGGCAGCGATAACGCAGAATTCGATCCTGCCCGGAACAATGCCGCCGCTCATAGTAAAGAGGAATAACGTCGGCAGTCAGAGCAATATCAATGCTGAGCAAAGAACCGCCGCATCCGACATAACGACAAAAAGCATCCGTACGACAAGCAGAGTATTCTGCATGTCATGCGGATGCTTTATATTAGCACGGTAATAGATTATTGTGCGGTGTTCACTGCGCGAGCGTTTCAGCCGTCTTAACGTCGGTCTGCTCCGCAACGATGAGATACCGAGCCGAATCGTCCCACATGTAGCAGGTAGAGAGGATGAGTATCGGCTTATCGCCCTTTATCCGCTCGCCGTCGGCAAAGCAGTTATAGCTGCTGTTTGAAGCATATATTTCGGAGATAAGCGCATCAAGCGTAGCCTTATTCGTATAATCGGTCTCGTACATAAGATGACGATCGTCGAATTCGACGGCTGCCGCAATGCGGTACTCTATCTCGCGGTCGGGCAAATAGATCTTTATCTTATCGTGCGACTTCATATACTCCAAGTCGCAGTAGCTCTTCTGAAAGAACGAAAAATACGGGGTCTTGGAGTTCGTGTTGCCGTTCATATTGTGCCCGTATATAACGGTAACGGGATCGGTAAAGTCGCTCTTATTGTAGCTCTCGATATAGATCGAGCCTGCGGGATTATATGTACCGTCAAAATAATGCATAAGGTAAAATTCGTCATATGTCGGGTGCTTGACGACCGGATAGGACACGGTCGTATCGGGTATCTCGATATATGCCACCGTATCGGGATATTCCTTCTTCAGCTCGTCAAAATCCTGAGGGCTCACATATTCGCCGAGCCGCGTCTGTCCGGGCGAGTCGGAAGCTGTCGATTCCGCAAGAGATGCGGTATCGGCTGTCGTCTCCGTACCATCGCCGCCTCCGCGACACGAGAATACCGTGAAGACGGTAATAATGACAGCGAGCAGAACGACACCGACCGCTATCATTGCTATCATCGGCAGCTTTTTCTTTATCTCTGCCTTTTTAGCCGAGCTTGAGGTACGGGACTTCTTTTCTTTTTCCATCTATGATACTTCCTTTCGGGACGTGCCGCAACGGATGCGACGGGTATTTCGGCTCAGGCTCTATGCTCCGCGATAAAGCGGCGGTACCACTCAAAGCTGCGCTTCGGAGTCACCTCGAGAGTGTCGAAATCGGTATGCATTATTCCAAACTTAAAGCTCCTGCCGGCGCTCCATTCAAAGTTGTCCATAAGACTCCACAGATAATAGCCGCGAATATCAAAGCCCTCGTCGATAGCCTTCTCGAGCCACTCAAGAAAGCCTCCGACATAGCGTATGCGATCGCAGTCCTCTATCATGCCGCTCTGCGCATCGACCTGTTCCTCGCCGATGGAATATGTTCCGTTTTCGGTGACGATGATCGGTATCTTGAGGTCGTAGAGGTCGTGCATAAGATGAATAGCGTCGTAAACGGCACGGGGATAGTACTCGGTGCGGTTGTTAAGAAAGTTTCCGCCCTGCGAGAAGTCCGCCGCAGCACGCTGATCGGCGCTGACCGGAACGCGGTTATATACGTTTAGTCCGTAATAGTCGATAGGCGCGGATATCCTGCGCAGATCGTCCTTTCCTATCTCCATCAGCGTGCCCTCTGCGGCGAGATGCTCAAGCAGATAGTCGCTGTAACGGCCCGCAAAAACGGGATCGGTATAGAACTTCCAGTTGCGCTCATCCTCATCTATGACAAGCGCGCGGTCAGCCTCCGAGTCGGTAATGGCATGACGCTTCCATATGTCGATAACGATGCCTATCAACGAGTCGCGCAGATTCTCCGCACGGAAAGCCTCGACGGCGGCACCGTGAGCAAGCAGGATATTATGGCGCGCCTGATTCCCCCAGCTCTCGTTCGTATACCCGGGAGCAAAGCCGCCGTGAGCATATCCCACATAGGTCGCTATCGGCTCGTTTACCGTGCTCCACATCGGCACAAGATCGCCGAGCGCGCGGAACATCTTATCCGCATATTCTCCGAACCACTCCGCAGCATCGCGGTTGCGCCAGCCGCCTCTGTCCTCGAGCACCTGCGGCAGATCCCAGTGATAGAGCGTCACATTCGGCTTTATACCGTGTTCGAGCAGCTTTGTCATGCAGCGCTTGTAATAATCGACGCCGATCGGATTCAGCGCGCCGGTGCCCTGCGGCAGCACACGTGACCACGATATTGACATGCGGTAGGAATCGACACCGAGACGCACGAGATTTTCAAGATCGCGATCAAAACGATTGTAGCTGTCGCAGGCGACGGCGGGGGTCGTACCGTCAGCTATCTTACCCTGCTTCTCCGCAAATGTATCCCATATACTCGGCGTTCTTCCGCCCTCGAGAGCACCGCCCTCGACCTGTCCGGCACTTGTCGCCGTACCCCATATAAAGCCCTTCGGAAATGGCATAGCTTATCCTCCGTACCGCAGCCGCGGCATTTTTTATGACAGCATATTATCCTCCGGCACACCCGGCGGGAAGTTTTCGTCGAAGCATGCTGCAATCAGCCCATCGAATCGAAATGCTTCTCGGCGCATTTGCCCGCACAAAACGATATCCTACCAAATCGGGGTGCGCGGTCGTGCGGTGCTGCCTGACATTTTTCATATAAAGCATAGCACATTTTCGGTCGAAAATCAACCTAAAATTGAAAATATACTGTTCTTACACACGCCGAAGCAAAGCGGAGATGAAATGCGCCGTAGGTTCGGCTTCTCTGCCGCATCCGGGCCCTCGCTCCGTTCTCCGCGATGCTCACAGTATTCCGAGCCTTGTTTTTCCGTCTTATGCCTTGCGTGCTATAATTATCGCCAACGATCCGCCGTCCGTGATGTGCCGACTCGCATGCTCACGCCTCGGGATCCAAGCTCTGCCTCAGCCTCACATACTCCGCCTCGACCCGCGTCCCGCTGATATCACCGGAGCCGCGCTCCAGCGATCCCGCAGTACCGTTGCCGAGCTTGACCGCCGCTATGCGCTCAACGGTCGGCGTCGGCTTAACGTACAGCACGGTACAGCCGAGGCTCAGCTTGCCGTCCGGTGTGATATATCTGCCCGGTATCTGCTGACCGACATAACCGTTTATCACACCTATACGCCTAATTATCTCGCCGGTGCAGATATTCTGCTCGTCGCACACATCGTCGACAGCGGCAAGGCTCTGCGCCCTTGTGATCGTGTCCGAGCCGCCTGTGTACACGCAGTTATTCAGCAGAAAAACCGATTTGTCGACGCCGCCGGTGTACGGCTCGTATTCCGGCGTTCCAAGCGATGCGGCATGCAGCATAAGATCCGCAAAGCTGAAGTGTCCCTCCTCGTCCGCTGCCTGACATATTTTCATTTCATAGCTCGGCAGGATCGGCGTAAACTCTGCGCTGCGCACTCCCGATCCCGCCGGTATATCGAGCAGCTTGCTGCCTCCGGCGTAAACAACAAGCGGCTTAGTGGCCTGCACCAGTGACGAGAATTTGTATTTTGTTCCCGGCGTGAGCGCGACGGTGGTCTTGAGATAGTTTGAGGAATACGCCCATCCGGTAATTCCGGTAGCTGTCGCCGAAACGGTCGCTGCCGATACAGAGCTTGACGTTTTGACCGGCACGAACGAATTATTATTAATGAGATTGTACCCCGCGTAGGTTTTTACCGCATTCTTTCCGTAAACGCGGCAGCTGCGCAGATGAAAGCCGGGCGATGCCTCCCATGACACGCCGTCCGTACCGCTGACATACACCGTCTCGTACGGTGCGTTTATATGTGCGCTGCGATGGTGTCTCATGCTATCGCTCCGAGGCACTCGAAGGATGCCTTATAAAAGGACTGCCCCGCAGCGGTAAACGGCTCGAAATACAGCACATACGCATACCCCGGCTTATATATCGGCTCGGCGGTTGCAAAGCGGCAGCCGGACGGAAGCGTAACACTGACGGTACTGCCGGTAACAAACTCTATCGAGCAATCCGAGAGCGAATACACCGTAAGCGTGGTAACGCGATCCGAGCAGACATATCGAATACCCTCCGCGCAGAACAGCGCGGGGGTTGCGCCGGATATTGTCTGCACCTGACCCATAGCATATTTTTTTGCCTCCGTCACCGCCGTATTGCAGGCATTCAGCTTCGATGCCGCATTCTGTGCGCTCGAGGCAGCTGCGTCCGCATAGCCCTGCGCCGCTGCGGTCGCTCCCGCCGCATTCGAGGCAGCTGTAGCTGCACTCGCAGCTGCCTCTGATGCGCTGTCCTGTGCCGCAGCCGCACTTGCCTCTGCAGCCGATGCACTCGCGTCGGCAGCCGAAGCGGAGGTGCTCGCCTTTTCTATCACATTGAGCGTATGGGTTATAAGACCGTCAAGCGCCTTAAACGAGTCCGTTCCCTCGGGATAGTCGGTATCGTACACCTCCTCGGTCACAATAATATTAAAGGTGGGTGTGGTGAGAATAAGTCCATCCGCGCCGTACAGCTTAAAGCAGCAGCTGACCGTACCGCGCGTACTAACCGCAGCCGACGGTATACCGTATTCAATGCGCGAAGCACCGATAACGGCGGCATCCCCCGCAACGGTCGACCCGTCCGGCTTGATCGCCTCAAATATTACATAGGTCTCATCCGAAAAGACGTACGCTCTGCCGTCCTCGCACAGCTCACATACGAGCCTCCGCGCCGTATCGCCCTCGCTTATCCGCAGCACCGCTCCCGGCATTCTGCCGTGAAGGTCAATCTTTATTCTGAAAACTGACGGATTCATTTTCCTTCCTTTCCGCGCCGCAGCGCCGTGTTCCCTTACATAGCAATTATACTCGCAGCGCATGTAACATGGAAGTCCGGGCATGCTTTTTATCTGTCGAGAAAAAAGCCGACAGCGGTACGGCGCGCAGCGAAACATTCGGCATTGACAAAGGCGGGTATGCATGGTAAAATTATGCGGGTATAACTAATTAAAGATACATTTTTCGACAATACGAAAGCTGAAACGCAGTAATACCGTAAAAGTGATAAAATACGAAAGGAAGCCTCCGAACTACGGAAGCCGCGGTCAGAATAAATGAAGATAATAAAGCGAGCCATAGCCGCATGGGTCAGCGCGGTAGTTACGGCAACCGCGCTCACCGTACTGCGCGGCGGCGCGGGAAGCCTGCTGACTCCCGACTTTGCCTCGGGAGCATCAATACTGCTGTACGCAGGACTTTTCATGGCAGCTTTTCTGTTCCTGACAGCGCTGCAATCGATCATTGACTCGCACTTTGAAAAGGCACTCGGGCAGTCCGGCACATCGGCGGTGTCGCGATCCGGCGATGTGCATTATCTGCGCGGATTCAGCATCGACAATGCCGCTCTGCTGTTGTCGGTAAATATTCTTGCGCTCATCTCGCTGCGCTACTCGACCGATATCACTTTGCTGCTCGGTCTGCTCGTGCCGGTCGTAATAACCGATGTATATGTCGCCCTCGACAGTACGAACAGATTTTCTCTGCCGCTGCAGAGACGGCTGTTCTTCATCCTCGCGATAGTATTCGGCGCGGCGCAGGCGATGTTTATCGCGCTATACACCTGCGCAAGGTATAATAACTATACCTCGCCGAACTACGATTTCGGCATCTTCTGCAATATGTTTTCAAGCATGGTGCGCGACTTCACTCAGACGGTCAGCTGCGAACGGGATGCGATCATACAGCATTTCGCGGTACATTTTTCACCGATATACTATCTGATGCTGCCCTTCTACTTTGTTTTCCGCTCGCCGCTGACGCTCCAGATACTGCAGGCAGTAATCGTCGGCTCGGGCGTTATCCCGCTCTACCTCATCGCCCGCAGACGCAAGCTCTCTCCCGCACTCGGTGCCGCGCTCTGCTTTGCCTATGCGCTGTATCCCGCGCTTATCGGCGGATGCTCGTACGACATGCACGAAAACTGCTTTCTCGCACCGCTGCTGCTGTGGCTGTTCTACTGTGCCGAGTGTGACGGAACAAAACGGAGAATACTCACGGCTCTGTTCGCTGTGCTGACACTCGCTGTCAAGGAGGATGCAGCGGTCTATGTTGCATTCTTCGGCATATACAAGCTCATCTCCGACGGTCGCGACGAGCCCGAGAATCCCGTCTCCGCTCAAAGCGGCTCCGATGAGGCGCGGAAAAAGCTGCCGACAGGCAAGCGAATCAGCGCCGCACTCGACAGCTTCTTTACCGCGGGACGCCGCTGCGGTCTCGCGCTGCTGCTCGGCTCCGTCGCATGGTTTCTCTTTACCTCATGGTTCCTTGACCGCTACGGCTACGGTATAATGAGCTACCGCTACGACAACTTTATGACCGACGGCGGATCACTCTTCGGAGTTATAATCAATGTTCTTAAAAATCCCGTGCTTGTTTTTTCGGAAGCCTTCGAGGCGGAAAAGTTGACCTTCCTCGCGCAGGCACTGCTGCCGCTCGCGCTGCTGCCGCTCATAACGCGACTCCCGCACCGCCTGCTGCTGCTCTGCCCTCTGCTGCTCATCGGTCTGATGTCCGATTATCAGTATCAGCATTCCATCTATTTTCAGTATGTTTTCGGTTGGAGCGCATTTCTCTTCTACGCAGCCGTGCTCAATCTCTCCGACCTCGGCAGGCGCGCGCGCAGAGCACTCTGTGCTGTAATGCTCTCTGCCTCCGTGCTTTTCTCGGCTGCCTATGCAGCTCCGCTCGGCTCGTCGATATTTCCGAGCAAGACGCAAAGAGAAAAGTGCGCTGCCATCAGCGAGGCTATCGCCGATATACCGGGCGACGCAAGCGTTACGAGCGACACATTCATCCTGCCGCATCTTGCCGACCGCGAGATAATATACGAGCTTGACAGCAAGGCGACCTCCGCCAAGACCGACTACGTTGTATTCGACCTCAGATACGCCGACGCTGCAGACGCCGACGAACGCGAAACAGCGTTTACCGCCGACGGCTACGAGACAGTATGCCGCACCGACGGCGTTATTATGATAATGAAGCGATAAGCGGCATTGCTCAGACAAAGGAATACCTGCCGATTTAGGCGGTGCATCCGCCGCAGCTCCGGCAATTACGAAGCATAGCCGCTCATGTCATAGATAATCGGCAAGATAACAAGCTCACCATCGCAAAACAAAATCAAATATATGCATAATCGCAAAGGAAAAATTATGAATAAAAAGAAGATGATCACGCTGCTCCTGACCCTCTGCGCCCTCCTCCCGCTCGCTTCATGCGGCAGAACTGTCGGAGAGGGCGCGGGGCGCATAACAACAGCCGGCGCGGACAGCGCGCCCGCCGGCAGCGAGACTACTGCAGCATCGTCCGATACCGGGGGCGACCCCAACCGCGTGACCTTTGTTGCGGCGGGTGATAATATAATACACGACTCGATTATTGTCGACGCAAAGAACCTTGCCGCAACTGCGGCATCGACGGGCGCATATTCGGGCACCTACTATTTCGACCGCATGTACGACGGTATCCGCGATATAGTATCCTCCGCGGACCTTGCATATGTCAATCAGGAGGGTCCCGTCGCGGGAGACTCGCTCGGCGTTCAGGGCTATCCGACGTTCAATGCGCCGGAGGAGGTCGGAGATGCACTGATAGGCGTAGGCTTTGACATTGTCAATATCGCAAACAACCATATGCTCGACATGGATAATTCGACCCGCACCGGCTACAAATCGACGCTTGAATATTGGAAAACAAAAGATATATTCCAGATCGGCGGTTACGAGAGCGAGCAGGATTATAACACCGTTCGCTATATCGAGAAAAAGGGCATAAAGATCGCGCTGCTCTCCTACACCTACGGCACTAACGACTACAAGCTCTCGGCAGCAAGCCCGAATCTCGTCGTTCCGTACATTGACGACGCTACCATAACAAAGCAGGTAAAGGCGGCAAAGGAGCAGTGCGACTGCGTAATCGTAAGCATGCACTGGGGCAAGGATACTGCGGGCGCACAGTTCAATAACACACCCACAGCCGAGCAGAAGCGGCTCGCAAAGCTGCTCGCCGATCTCGGTGTCGACGTTGTGCTCGGAATGCATCCGCACGTCATTCAGCCCACGGAATGGATGTACGGCAGCGGCGGAAACAAGTCGCTTGTAATCTACTCGATCGGAAATCTGCTTTCTACCATGCTTCACAGCTATAATAATGTAGGGTTCATCGCATCATTCGACATCGTTCGCGGCTCTGACGGCAAGATAAGTATCGAGCAGCCGATAATGAACCCTGTCGTATGCCACTATCAGGCGGACGGCTCGAAGCTTGATTCGCAGGGGCTTGCCACCCGCAGCGGACTTGCGCTGTATATGCTGAATGATTATACCGAGCAGCTCGCATCCGAGCACGGCTCGCAGCTCTACGGCAGCTTTACCCTCTCGGATATCTACGGCTATGTAACAAGCACGCAGACCGATATGCTTCCCGATTACGTTAAAAATCACTGAGCGCGGCGAAACATGGGCGGCAAATACAAAAAACGCTGCACGCTATCAAATACTTACCGAAAAAAACGGCACGCGAAATCTCCACTCATTAAACCGACGCGCAATCCGCCACAGATACACATACCATCCTAAAAAACCTCCGTTTCGTACAGAAGCGGAGTTTTTTTCTGTTAATGCGCAAAAAAGATTGTTCATCTCTTAGGCAAAATGACAGTTAAAACACCGCACTTCGGCGTCCGCCGAGACATTTCGAGGCAAAAATTCGCCATAATATCTCATTTTACTATTGCGAAAAGAACAATATGGTATTGCAAAAGTAAAAGTGTTGTGATATAATAGCCGTTAGAATAACGGGCGGGGTATATTCTCGCCCCGCACAGGGTCGTATCTTCCGATACGGCTCAAAATTATCACAATTATCGGCGCTACAGCCAAAGTCGGCGGTGCCGGTAACAACAGGAGGTTTTTATGGCTCATTTAAGCGAGAAAGCGCTTGAACGTATCGGCGAGATCTGCGAGCAGTATGAGAGCGAAGCCACGCCACTCATGATGATCCTCAGCGACATTCAGAATGAATTCGGTTACATTCCGCTCGAGGTGCAGGAGATCGTTTCCGAGAGGACCGGTATATCGGTCGCGGAGATATACGGAGTTGTCACATTCTACTCCTTCTTTTCTCTCCAACCCAAGGGCAAATACATAATAGGCTGCTGCCTCGGCACCGCTTGCTATGTCAAGGGCGCACAGCAGGTTATTGACAAGTTCTCCGAGATACTCGGCATACAGCCGGGTGAAACGAGCGAGGACGGACTGTTCACCATCGACGCGCTGCGCTGCATAGGCGCATGCGGCATCGCACCTGCCGTATCAATTAACGGCAAGGTCTATCCCAAGGTCAAGGTCGGAGACGTTCCCGGCATTATAGAATCCTACAGAAATGCGTAAAGTCATAATGAAAGGAACAGTACGGAGAAATGATTAAGACACCTCAAGAGTTGAGAGACAGAATAGAGAGCTGTTCTGCCCGTCTGGCAGATAAATTCGAGGGCAAGAGCGGCAAGAGAGCCATAGTTCTCTGCGGCGGTACAGGCTGCCTCTCCTCCAGCTCAAAAGAAATAAGAGAAAAATTCGAGAAGATAATTGCAGAACGCGGGCTCGGCGACAAGGTAACGGTTAACCAGGTCGGCTGCTTCGGCTTCTGCTCCCAGGGACCTTTTGTTAAGATATTCCCCGAGGACACGCTCTACCGCATGGTCAGTCTCGACGATGTAGACGAGATCATCGAGACCGATATCATCGGCGGCGGCATCGTAGAGCGCCTGCTCTATGTCGACCCCGTAACAATGGAAAAGGTCGCGAAGCAGGACGACATCAACTTTTATAAAAAGCAGCACCGCATTGCCCTGCACGGCTGCGGCGTTATCGACCCCGAGAATATTGACGAGGCGCTCGGATGGGGCGCTTATGCGGGTCTTGCAAAGGCACTGACCATGGACAGACAGGAGGTCATAAACACCATTCTCGAGTCCGGTCTGCGCGGACGCGGCGGCGGAGGCTTTCCCACCGGACGCAAGTGGCAGTTCGCATACAA
Source organism: uncultured Eubacteriales bacterium (assembly GCA_900545935.1). Classification (GTDB taxonomy): domain Bacteria; phylum Bacillota; class Clostridia; order Oscillospirales; family CAG-272; genus UMGS911. The sequence continues at coordinate 15,771 of URAP01000014.1, read as the reverse complement.
TCAGGATAACGACACAAAATACGTCGTCTGCAACGGCGACGAGGGCGACCCCGGCGCATTCATGGACCGCTCGATACTCGAGGGCAACCCGCTCGCGGTCATTGAGGGTATGGTCATCGCGGGCTACGCTATCGGCGCGCAGAACGGCTATTTCTACGTCCGCGCGGAGTACCCCATCGCAGTAAACCGTCTCCGTCTTGCCATAGCACAGGCTAAGCAGGAGGGGCTGCTCGGCGAGAACATTCTCGGCTCCGGCTTCAGCTTTGACGTACATATCCGTCTCGGAGCGGGCGCATTCGTCTGCGGCGAGGAGACGGCGCTGCTCAACTCCATCGAGGGTCAGCGCGGTATGCCGCGTCCGCGTCCGCCCTTCCCGGCGGTCAAGGGCCTCTGGCAGAAGCCGACCATCGTCAACAACGTCGAGACGCTCGCCTGCGTTCCGTTCATCCTGCGCAACGGCGTTGAGGCTTTCGCAAAATACGGTACGGAAAAGTCTAAGGGCACAAAGGTCTTCGCTCTCGGCGGTAAGATAAACAACGTCGGACTTGTAGAGATACCGATGGGAACAACACTGCGCGAGCTCATCTACGATATCGGCGGCGGCATCCCCGGCGGAAAGAAGTTCAAGGCTATCCAGACAGGCGGCCCCTCGGGCGGCTGTCTCACAGAGGAATATCTCGATGAGCCTATCGACTTTGACAATCTCGTTGCAAAGGGCTCTATGATGGGCTCGGGCGGCGCTATCGTCATGGACGAGGACAACTGCATGGTCGACGTTGCAAAATTCTATATGGAATTCATCTGCGACGAGTCCTGCGGTAAGTGCACGCCCTGCCGTATCGGTACAAAGCGCATGCTCGAGATCCTTACCAAGATAACAAAGGGTCAGGGTACGATGGAGGACCTCGACGAGCTCGACGAGCTCTCAAAGGCGGTAAAGACCAACTCGCTCTGCGCGCTCGGTCAGACATCCGCCAACCCCATAGTTTCCACCCTCACCCACTTCCGCGACGAGTACGAGGCACATATCAAGGATAAGAAGTGCCCCGCGAAGGTCTGCAAGAAGCTGATGCAGTACAAGATCATGCCCGACAAGTGTAAGGGCTGCTCGCTCTGCTCGAGACAGTGTCCCGTTAATGCCATCACCGGCGTTATTCGCTCACCGTTCGAGATCGACCAGAGCAAGTGCATCAAGTGCGGAATGTGTATCTCGTCCTGTAAGTTTAATGCTATCGTTAAGGAATAATCGGGAGGATCAGTATGTCTTTGATCAATATAAAAATAGAGGGCTATCCCTATCAGGTAGAGGAAGGACTGACCATTCTCGAGGCAGCAAAACGCTGCGGCTACGAGATTCCCTCCCTCTGTGCATATAATCACGGCGAATGCAATAACGGCTCCTGCCGCGTCTGCCTTGTAGAGGCGACCGGTGCGCGCGGACTCGTCGCCTCCTGCGTATATCCCGTCTCCGAGGGTATGGAGATAACCATATCTTCGCCTAAGGCGGTAGAGGCTCGCCGCACGTCTGTCGAGCTGCTGCTCTCCAATCACTCGATGAAGTGCCAGCAGTGCAGCAAAAACGGCAGCTGCGAGCTGCTGCACGTCGCTAAGATAACCGGAGCACGCGAGGATAAATATCAGGGCGAGCGTACTCCCGTCACGGTCGACGAGCTCACGCCGTCCATCGTTCGCGATACCGGCAAATGCATTCTCTGCGGCAGATGCGTCGCAAGATGTAAAAACGCTCACGGTCTCGGCATTCTCGGCTTTGAGAATCGCGGCTTCAGCACCATCGTCGCTCCCGCCGAAAATCGCTCCTTTGCCAACTCTCCGTGCATACTCTGCGGTCAGTGCGTAAGCGTCTGCCCGACGGGTGCGCTTATGGAGAAATCCGAGATCTCGAAAATAGATGAGGCAAAAAAAGCCGGTAAATATATCGTAGTTCAGACTGCGCCCGCCGTCCGCGCCGCACTCGGTGAGGAATTCGGCATGAAGGTCGGAACGCCCGTTACCGGCAAGATGGTCGCTGCGCTCAAGCGTCTCGGCTTCGACCGCGTATACGATACCGATTTCAGTGCAGACCTTACCATCATGGAGGAAGCGACCGAGCTGCTTGACCGCATGCAGAACGGCGGTGTTCTCCCGATGATAACCTCCTGCTCGCCCGGATGGGTCAACTACGCGGAGTACAATTACCCCGATCAGCTTGATCATCTCTCCTCCTGCAAGTCCCCGCATGAGATGATGGGCGCTATCATAAAGTCCTACTTTGCAGAGAAGAACGGTCTCGACCCGAAGAACATCTTCGTCGTTTCCATCATGCCCTGCACCGCCAAGAAGTTCGAAAAGGAGCGTCCGCAGCTTGCCGTAAACGGTCTGCCGGATGTCGACTGCGTTCTCACAACGCGCGAGCTCGGCGATCTCATCAAGCGCAGCGGTATCAACTTTAATGCGCTGCCCGACGAGGAGTTTGATTCCGACCTGCTCGGCGACTATTCCGGAGCGGGCGTAATATTCGGTGTTACCGGCGGAGTTATGGAGGCTGCACTGCGCACCGCCTACTACGTTCTCACCGGTAAGGAGCACGAGCTTATCAAGTTCGAGCAGGTTCGCGGCTTTGACGGTATCAAGGAGGCCACCATAGATATCGAGGGCAAGCAGATCTCGGTAGCCGTCGCATCCGGCATGAAGAATGCCAAGGTGCTCATGGACGAGATACGCGCGGGAACATCAAAATACTCCTTCATCGAGATAATGGGATGCCCCGGCGGATGCGTTGCGGGCGGCGGACAGCCGTACATCAAGCCCTGCTTCCTCCCGAATGAGGATATCGACATTCTCGATACCTTCAAGGAAAAGCGTGCTGCCGCACTCTATTCGGAGGACGAGAGACAGACGGTAAGACAGTCGCATAATAATGCCCAGATACAGCAGCTGTACACCGATTATCTCGAAAAGCCAAACTCGCACAAGGCTCACGAGCTGCTCCATACCACCTATGAGGGCAGACGGCGCTTTAGCTGAGTTCTTAACTGAATAATTTAACCGTCCCGTGCATCGACCTTGGGTAAGATGCACGGGACGGTTTCTGTATTAAGCTATAAAGAGAGTAGTTACGGTTTATTGGAAATCCGTTTGCCGCCATATCCGTATACAACCATCGAACGGACTTTGAAGTATAGGTTACTGCTTATCGGACTTCATTATTACTACCGCCTGAGTGCCGAGCTGGTTATATGCCATAACCGAATCGGATATCGGATAAGCGACAGTTCCGTTCGAATCGTAAGGGTCGGAAAACCAATAGTTTTCGCCGTCGTAGCCCGAGAATACCATGCAGTGCTCGTTTGCAGGATAGAGGAAGGATTCCGTTCTGTCGTCCGACTGCCACTGTATTATACGGTCAATCTCCTTCATACCGACGGTGCCCCATACGAGCACCGGGTTGCCGCTGTCGATATAGGTCGAGGCGAGCGTTGAAAGCGACGTTCCCGTAACATTTTTTGCGTAGTAGCCCTTGCCCGACAGATACGAATTCATCGCCTTTACTATGACAGGGGCAAAGCACCCGTAGCCGTCGCTGTCGCTGCGCGGATCGCCCGCATAGACCAGCTTAGGATTCGGTCCGTAGCGCGTGCCCCAGCTTATTCTGACGGGCTCGCACGGCAGATAGCTGTCGATAAACTCATCGGGCGTTATGTCAAAGCCGTAATAGCGCAGCAGCATCGTCGCGCTGACCGACTCGCAGCCGTTCGGAAAGCTGCCTTCCTGCGAAATGTACGGAACGCTCAGCTGCTTTTCGAGTCCGTCGGTTATAAGAAATTCGCGCCCCGACAGCTCAAGCATAAGCGTCTCAACGCTTCTGCACGTCGTGTCCGAATAGCCAAGCGAGGCAAATGTGTCGCTCGCCGCCTGCAGCAGCGTCGCAACCGATGATTTGAAGCTTCCCGCATCTATATAAAGATAGTTGTAGAACTCGGGAATGTAATAGTTGCCGTATGCGTCGTACCCTGCCGACTCTGTATCTACGTCGCCGAATTTTTCGGTATAGCTTCCGCCCGTAGCAGAGCCATATGTACCCTCAGGCGCGCCGTCAGAGCCGCTTTGATCGCCGCTGCTCTCACCGTCGTAACCTTTACCGCTTCCGCTGTCGTAGCCGTCGCCGATGTAGTACCAATCTTCGTTTGTGCCGTCATAGCCTTTATCGTTTTCGTCGTAACCGTCGGTGCTTCCGACACTGTTATCCATGCCGTAGTACGCATCCTCCGCCGCCTTTACCATATCATCACCGTACGGGTAATCGCCTGCATCGAAAACCGCCTCTGCGAGCAGCTGCTTTTCGAGATTTGACATAGCACGGGCGGTCATGCTGTCCTGCGACTGCGACTCGGATTCCCCGCTCTCGCCCGAAAGCTCGCCGAGAAAATAATTGTTCCCGAGAAAAACGCTCTTGGAGAACAGATTGTTTCTTTCGAGCTTTGATATCACATATGCCGCAAGCAGCAGCGCGGCGGTCAGCAGTGCTATGATTATACACAACAGCACCGTCATTGATAGGTGCCGTCTCCTGTATCTTCTGCCTTTCATACTCTCCTCCGTCAATTTCATCGCCTCGCAGCTCATTTTTTTACAGTATAGCACAGAATAATACCGATTGCTTAAACAAATTATTAATTATAATACCCATTCTCAGCATCGCCCACGCCGCGTCATTACCCATTTGTCTGCCGCGGCATCAGCTAAAAGAAATACAGCCCGCAGTTTCAGCTGCAAGGCTGTATAACAAATATCTTTGATGCCGATCGATCGTACCTTTTCGTCATCCGCGTCAACGTTCCGAGAGCATGGTATAAGGCACTCTTTCGTGTACTGCCATATACGCCGGGCGGATTATCTTTCCTCCGCCGATAAGCTCCTCAAGTCTATGTGCCGACCATCCCGCAAGGCGTGCGACCGCGAAAAGCGGCGTAAACAGTGCGGTAGGGATCCCGAGCATCGAATAAACAAAGCCGCTGTAAAAGTCGACGTTTGCCGAAACGCCCTTATAGATATTTCTCTCGCGTGCAATAAGCTCTGCGGCTATGCGCTCAACGTCGGTATGCAGCTTATACTCAGCCTCCATCCCCTTCTCGTGCGCGAGCTCTTCAACGAACTGCTTGAATATCCGCGCGCGGGGGTCTGAAACCGAGTATATCGCATGTCCCATACCGTAAATAAGACCTGTATGATTGAACGCCTCGCCGGCAAGAATGCTGTCGAGATACGCTCTGAGAGCGTCCTCGTCGTTCCAATCGGGCACGTGAGCCTTGATATCCTCGAACATCTCGGTGACCATGCGGTTTGCTCCGCCGTGCTTAGGACCCTTGAGCGAGCCGAGCGAAGCAACGACGGTCGAATATGTGTCCGAGCCGGAAGAAGTAACGACATGCGTCGTAAAGGTCGAGTTATTACCGCCTCCGTGCTCAGCATGCAAAATAAGGCACAGATCGAGCACCTTTGCCTCGGTATCGGTAAACTTTCCGTCCGGTCGGAGCAGATAGAGAATGGTCTCCGCTGTACTCATTTTCGGGTCGGGCGTGTGAATATAAAGATCCGCGCCCTCATGATAATGCTCACGAGCTATGTAGTTATAGCTGACAAGCAGCGGAAACTCGGCAATGAGCTGAAGCGACTGGCGCAGAACATTCTCGGGCGAGATATCGTCCGCGCGGTCGTCGTAGGAATAGAGCATGAGAACGCTGCGCGCAAGTGCGTTCATAATGTCCTTGCTCGATTTTTTCATAATTACGTCTCGCATAAAGCTCGGCGGAATGCATTTGTACGAGCCGAGAAGCCCGCAGAAGGAATCAAGCTCGGAGCGATTCGGCAATCTGCCGAAAAGCAGAAGATATACAGTCTCTTCAAAGCCGAAACGATTGTCCGCCACAAAGCCGTCGATAAGCTCGCCGACATTTATTCCGCGATAATACAGCTCGCCTGCGCACGGAACGAGCGTTCCGTCCGGCTGCTTCTTCTTTGCTATTATCTCGGAGATCTCGGTAAGTCCGGTGAGAACTCCGTTTCCGCCGATATCGCGCAGCCCTCGCTTAACCGAATATTTATCGTAGAGCGCGGGGTCAATCTTGCTTGCCTGCCGTGTCTGTTCTGCAAGCGCCACTATCTCCGGTGTCAATTCAGAAAAATCTCTTGTATCCATAACAGTCCTTTCTCGGTAACAGCGCCGCGTGGCAATGTATCGGTAAAATATATTGTCTTCTTATTCTACCATTTATATCTTGTCGAGTCAAGTCACGGTTGTAATTGTTAACAAGAAATTCAGGACAGGTTTAAATAAAAGCTGTTGTTTTCACAATCTCCGCCCACATATATGGCACTTAGAACAAAATTTCGACATTTGTTTTCCAAGACACTCCATGACGCACAAGAAAAACGAGCCCGAGCGGAGGGAATCCGCCGAGCCCGATATGCACGTAATATAACAATGTGCGTAAATACAAATGATAAATCATAGCAGAAGCATTGGTATTACAACGGCATTCCGACAGCGAGCTGTCACAGAAACTTTTTCAGCGATTCTATCGCGCCGGACTCTGCTCCGACAAGCCGCGTCGCGAGGTCGAGCGCCTCCCGAGAGCAGTCCTTCATCGCCGTTATCTTCTGTGAGAGCTTTGTCACGCCCATCGTCGTGCCCTCAATCATCATTGCAGCGATATGCGACACGGTGGAATCGACCGCCGTATTCATCTTTGTCGAGATAAATGACCCCATTTTTGCAATAGCGCCTATGTCCTTCGATTCCTCGCCGAGGTCACGCAGGGCGTTTTCCGCCGTTGTGGAATATTCGTCGTACATGGCATATTCGTCACACAGCTCCTTTGTCAGCTCGGCATCGGACACTGTACCGCGCACCTGATTGATACCGACAAGTCCCATTCGCGCATTTTGATAGATATAGGTATAAAGCTCTGCATCACGCTTCATCGTTTGAGCCTGTTCATTCATTTGTCTGTTTCCTTTCATTATTATATATTACGCAAAGCCTGCGGCACGCCGTACCTTCGCTGCATACACGTCTCCGCGTATTTACAGCCCCGATATCGGCATCCGCACTCTTACGCAGCTATTTTTCCCCTATCGGTGAAAAATATACACAGGTACTTGAAACGCAAAAAGAAATGTGTTACACTAACCGTGCTATATATAATGATGAAGAAAACTCGGGAAACGGGAGCTTTTCTGCCGCCCGCCGAGCTCTGCAAAACACCGGAGGTTCAAACATGAGCACTAAAATAATAGCAAGCGACTACGACGGAACACTCTGCCGCGACGAAGGCATAACAGAACACGATAAAGCCGCAATCGCGCGCTGGCAGACAGCGGGGAATCTCTTCGGTCTTGTTACCGGCAGAAATATTCACGACGCGCTCGCCGTTACCCGCGACCCGAGCTGCGGGATAAGATTTGACTTTGTTATCTGCTGCTCCGGCAGTATCGTTCTCGACAGAGACGGACATATCATATACGACGGCGCGGGTGAGATCCCTTGTCTCGACCGTCTCGCAGACGATTTTCTCTCATACGATCCGATGTGGCTCGGTCTATGCAGAGGCGAAAAGCGCTATGCTCTTCCCGTCGGGCAGGACAGCGAGCACAGCGAGGGCGAGACTGCACCGGACGGAAGGCTGTTTCTCCCGCGAGAGGAATTCGACAAGCTGCACAGCTTCAACGTCATTCAGAGCGCCTATCCAACAGTTGAACTTGCCGCTGAGGTAACACGCACGCTCGAGCAACGCTACGGCGAGTGGATACACATCTGTGCGAACAGCTTTTATCTCGATACCGTTCCGCGCGGCGGAGGAAAAAGCACCGGAATCCGCGCGCTTGCCGACAAGCTCGGCATTGCCGAGGACGACATCATTTCTGCCGGAGACAATCTGAATGATATCGACATGCTGACAGATTTTCGCAGCTTTGCTATCTCCACCGGCCACGCCAATGCAAAAGCCGCGGCAGATTTTACCGTTGATGACATCGCCGCAATAGTTGATGCCGAGATTTGACGGCTCGACAAAAAGCATGTCGACAAAATAGCCCGTCCGTTTCCCATATTCGGGTCACGGACGGGCTTTGTCTCTTATAATAATTGCACTTTTGCAGCGTTCGATTCGCTGCGGACTTTTATGATATCTTCGCGATACACCGTTTACGACGGTGTTAATTACATTGCACTTTTTCAGCATCGCCGTCGTCAACGGGCTCAGGCGTTCTGCCTATAGACATCAGCACCCTTATCAGCGCGAACACAAACAAAGCAATGCTTATCCACTGCGACGTTGACAGTCCAAACCATATGCCGCGTATCTCATCTCCGCGCAAAAACTCAAGCGAAAAGCGAACGACGGGATAAATCAGAAAATATACGTACATCATCTGCCCGCGCAGACGCAGTCTGCGTGAGAGCGAGAGCAGCACAAAGAAAATTATCAGATTGAAGCCCGCTTCGACAAGCTGAACGGGAAAGCGGCTGACACCGCAAATAGCGGGATTGAAGGGATTTTCGGTCACGGTAAAGCCGAAGCTGCACGGTAATCCGTAACAGCAGCCGCCTAAAAAGCAGCCAATCCTGCCGAAAGTGTGAAACAGCGGCACACAGACAGCCATAACGTCGAGCATATCCGTACGATCAACGGAGTGCGACACCCGACAATAGACAGATACCGCTGCAATTCCGCCGAGCAGGCCGCCGTAGAATACCGAACCGCCGAAAATAACGCCGAGACAATATAGAAAGCTGCCGAATGATATGCTGCCTATCATGCCGAAAAGCTTAATAAGCTTATCAAAATTGGTGAGTCCGAAAAGTATATGGCCGCCGATAAAAAGGCCAATTGCAGCAGAGAGCGTGACAAGTATCAGATCCTCCGTCGATATTCCGCGGCGGCGGGCAAGCTTTGATCCGACAAAGCCCGAGACAAGAAATCCGAGTACGGCGCACACGCCGTACATCCCTATCTGCTTACCGAAAATATAAAAAGCAGGAAACATATTACCCCCACCGAACTGACGCACAACATCGTGCATTAAAAAGAATCGAAAAAAGTCGGGACATCAATATCCCCCAAAAAAAGTCGAGAGCGGGACTGACGCCCCGCTCACACCGAATAAACTCTCTGTACATCGGCATCTGCCGCTCAATCAGCTGATCTGATCGAGTGCATTCTGAAGATCATCAAGAGCTCCGGAGCCGAGTGCATCCTCAATTCCCTTTGTTGCGCTCGCAGAGCAGATGACGCAAATTCCGCAAGCGATAACACCGATTACCGAAAGGCTGGTACCGATAATTGCAAGTACAAGACCCGCGGTAGCCATGCCGGTAGGTGCACCTGCAGCAGCCGCTGCCTTCTTACCCTTAACGGCAAGAACAATACCTACGATTCCGCAAACAAGAGAAACGATTCCGATATAGAGTCCCCACCATGCGAAAATCGCGGAAAGAATTCCGAGAACAAGTGCGGCAATTGACATGCCCTTTCCATCGTTCATAACTATTCTCCTTCCAAATAGAAAAAAATAAGTGTTCGTGCAGCACAAGCACTGCTACTGCTTCGAGTATATCACACAAAATATGTAAAGTCAAGAGTTTTCTACATTTTTGAAATAATTTTTGCCATTGTTTAATACAAAAAGGTAAAAACATCCGCACGCCGATTTTACCGATGCCATAACACTCCCACAGACAAAATACTTACTCAAAACATCTGCACAAAACACCCGCTATGTATTATATGCACATGCACGCCGAATGATAGCACGGCTGCGATGAGAAACGCGCTGATTAAGCATCGCGTCGAAAATGCGAAGCGCAAACAGAAAAAACCGACGACAAATCCTGTACCCAATGCAGCGCTTGCTCCGCCCGCACAATTCACCTCCGCACACTTTTGCAACCATGCAAAATAAAAAACAACCATTACAGTACTATATTTATCGCGAGCGGTGTCCGGGGCATGCTGCCGCAGCATGCACAACGCTCATAAAAAAATCAGACGGCAGTGTGTGAAAAATTATCATTGTACCATAGCATTGTATCATGTGTCGGACGGAGCATAAAATATCATCATCCGTGCGGTTTGCAATGAGCAGCTCCCCCCCGCGCAGCGTAACGATTTAGCCCGGCATCGCACAAAAATCATCATTATATTATATACACACTATTTTTGACCGTCACCGCCGTGCGACATGCCGAAAAATTCCTTTACGAGCGCATAAAAAACGCCGTTTTCACCCGCTTTCGGCACGCCGCGAATGCCCGCCGCGACATACCGCACACACCCGACCGCAAGCTGATATCAAAATATCCGAAGAATACTCCACACAGAAACCCACAGACTACTCCACAAGGTATTCCACAGAGTACTCCACAGACGCAAAATTGCAAATCGCCTTCATTTTTCCTGCAAAATGCCTTCATTTTACTCGAATTCAGCCCCGAATCAAATTTCCATTTTTGGATATTGTCTCCTTTAATGGAACAGATATCACCTTGCAGCTTTTGTCCTTGACAGCAATCGACAAAGAACAAAACGGACGGTTTTATTACTCCAAATCGCGACTTTTAGGCTTGCAAAAGACACTATTTGTTAATTATTTGTTTACCAAATTGTCTTGAACTCGCATTCGAATGCGTGTAAATTGGAAATGCACGATTGCAGAACAGCTCGTCTGCGCGAATTTTCCGCAAAAATCATGCATTATTCTGCGGTGATTTATGCGAAAATGAAGCCAAAGCTGCAAAGCCCCGTGCTCGGCTCATTTGATGCGTAATAGTATGCGTAATCGAATGCGTAATCGAATGCGTAAACACAGCAATGTTTTGAGTCGATACTGCGTCCCGACACCTCGGTATCGGGGCATAAAAACGAACGAAAAGGAGGTAATCCGATGGAAAACACAGCAAGTTTTTCGGACGGCGAATCTTTCGAGAGTCTCGGGAGAGCACTGCGCTCACCTACCTACTCGATATGCTACGTAAAGCGAAGATACACCGTACGAAAGGATACCGCACTCGGCGTCGGCGGAGAGCTCACCATTGATCCGCCGCAATTCGGCATCGGACAATACCCCGAGAAGAAAGAGAGACTTCGCCCACTCGGCGACAGAGCTCTCCCGCGCCTGCCGCTACCCACTCCGATAACGGCGGAAAAGAAGCGCGAAAAGACAAATCTCCGCAGTGCGATCTTCGGAGTAGTGTATTTTGTTTTTGCAATGTGGCTGCTCTTCTCGGTCATCACCGGGATAGAGTCGAGCGCCGACATCGGCGTGAGTGACAATGTAACGGCACAGATGCCGGTCTACATGTCGGAAAACAAGGTGCTCGCTGCATATGAGGGCTCCACCTATGTTCATCTGCTCTGCCCCGCGCTCGGGATAGACACGCTTATCTCTTCCCCGATAACAACGGTAGACAATTTTCTCTCAAGTCAGAGCTACGGCTTTGACAGCGACGATATTGTCAGCTGCGACCGCAGCACGGTCATAACAGAGGGCATGGAGATAACCGTATCTGTCGTCGACTACAAGGACACCTTTGAAGATGCGTCTGTCCCCTATGAAACAGAGAACATCTACACCACCGAGCTTCGCCCCGGCGTGTCGATAGTCGAATGCGAGGGAGAGAACGGTACGGCGCGTCAGCTCGTTCGCAGCAAATATATCGACGGAGAGTTTTCGGAGAGCAATGTTCTCCGCTACGAGATCACACAGGAGCCGGTCAAGAAAGTCATACGACGCGGCTGTCGCGGTTTTGTAAGCATCAACGGTGTCGATTACCCGTACTCATATTCTCTCGACGTCGAAGCAACCGCATACGGCGGCTCGGTATTTGAGGGTGCAAACACGAGCACCGGCAAGACGGTCGAAGAGGGCATGATCGCCGTAGATCCCACCGTTATCGCGCTCGGACGGCAGGTCTATATTTCCGGCTATAACGAATACGATAAATACGACGGCTTTTACTCCTGCGAGGACACCGGAGGCGCGATCGTCGGCAATACAATAGACATCTATACCGGAAGCGAGATCAACGATGCAATACAGTTCGGCAGACGGCAGATGAAGGTCTGGGTGCTCGAAACGCCGGACGATGAATAACATCCTTGTCTGCGCGCGCCGACTGTAATTTACACAGCGACGCTCTGCGATAATTCACAGCTGCGCCGTCCATCGACAACATTCGACAGCGCACCGTGCCGCCGTCGGTCAAGAGCAAACAGCTCGACACAGCCGTACGTGAAATGAGGTATATTACATAATCACAGCTACAAAACAAGAGGCACCTGCTCTTCAAGAATCGACTTTGAGCTTGACGGGGATCGTGTTCATAATATCCGCTTTACCGGCGGATGCAACGGAAACCTAAAGGCAGTCTCAAAGCTCTGCGAGGGACAGACGGTAGATTACATCGCCGACACTCTCAGCGGCAACGAATGCGGCGGCAAAGGCACATCCTGTGCCGACCAGCTTGCGCGCGCCGTACGTCAGGCATACGAAGAGGAGAACGGCTGAGCGCCGCTTTCGGAACAGCTCAGAGCGCCAAAAAACGCAGTATTATAAATACCTGATGGGACTGCCCGAACCAATTGTTCAGGCAGTCCCATTGCTTTAGCCTGCGGGTTTATCTCCGCCGACGATAACGGCTTATACCGCCTCGTTCTCTGCTATTTCGCATTCATTTTTTTAAAAAACACAGCCGGTTTTGTTGTTTTATCACATCTGAGCCGCCGCTTTTAACGCATTTCTATTGACATTATACGACCGATGTGATAAAATTATCGTACGGCAATGCCGAATCACTTTTTTTCCTGAAAAGGAGAACCTGACATGGTGTCAACAGAAGTATTTCCGCGCGAAGGCGCAGAATGGACCAACATTTGGATCACCGAGGCGCTCTATTATGACAGAACGAGAGTAGCTTGCATCGGAGACTCCATAACCTTCAACTATCGCCCTATCGTGGGCAATATCTTCTATCCGCAGAATATCATGATCGATATGCTTGCAGGCTCGCGCATGTGCGGAGACCCAGCCTTCTACAAGGAGCTTGAGATGTTTTTCGGCCCCGCGAGCGGATATAAGTACGACGTTATTCACTTCAACAACGGTCTGCACGGCTGCTGCAATAACACGCAGCTCGACCTCGACATATATGTCAAGGGCTACAAGGAGTGCATAGAGCTTATCCGCCGTCTCCAGCCCGAGGCAAAGATAATTCTCGCGACCTCTACACATATGACATTTGAAGACCATACGCCCGAGCTGCTCAAGAAAAAGAATGACATGGTAATTGAGCGCAACGAGTTCGTCCGCCGCTACGCCGAGGAGAACGGCTATATGCTCAACGATCTCTACAAGATCGTCGCAGGTCACAACGATGAGTATCCTCAGGTCGACGGAGTTCACTTCGGCGAAGAGGGCAAAAAGGTTCTTGCCGACGCGGTAGTCGACATGGTCAACAAAGCGCTCGGAAGAGAAAACGTCTCTGCCGAGTAAGGAGGCACTATCATGAAGGAATACTATACTATCGACGTTGCGGGACTGAAGCGCGATCTCCCGCTCTGCGAGCTGACCGACGATCTCTATATCGGAGCTTTTGTCATTTTCGGCGACGTTGAGCTGACTGTTCACTCGGCGGAGGAGCTGCTTCGCCGAGCACCCGAGTTTGATATCATGGTCACGGCTGAATCCAAGGGAATTCCCCTTGTTCACGAGATGGCACGCCAGTGCGGCATGAATAGCTACGTTCTCGCCCGCAAGGCACCGAAGCTGTACATGAAAAACGTCGTCAAGATCGATGTCAAGTCGATCACGACCGCGCGCATTCAGACCCTCTATATCGACGAAAAGGATCGCCGTATGATGGAGGGCAAGCGCGTCCTCATCGTTGACGATGTTATTTCCACCGGAGAGTCGCTGCACGCGCTCGAGGAGCTTGTTAACAAGGCAGGCGGTACAACGGTCGGAAAGATGGCTATCCTCGCAGAGGGCGATGCTAAGCTGCGCGACGATATAATATTTCTTCAGGAGCTGCCCATATTCGATTCAAACGGCGACCCCATAAGCTGATTTTTTCGTGGCTGTTAAAAACTTGTTTTTTAGCAGTCACGTTAAATTGCGGCGAAAGGATAATTACTAATCGGCTTTTTGATTGCAGACTTTTTGCCCTTTTTGTTGATAACCGTCAAAAAAACGCCCGACAGCACGACAAAATCGGCATTTTAGGCATTGAAGTTTTCGACGATTCATAATATAATACTTCTGTGGAATAATAGTTAACGGTAGGCTCCACCCTGCCGACGAAAGAAAGGATATACAAAATGAAAGGCAATATTTTTGAAGCTCCCTTCATTAAGGAAATGTGCGAAACAACCGCTAACATGTACCGTCTCGGCTGGGACGAGCGAAACGGCGGTAATATCAGCTGTCTCCTCGACGAGAAGGAGGTCGGCGATTATCTTGATCTGAACGAGGTCATCCGTGAGATTCCGATCGGCTTCAAGGCTTCCGATCTCGTCGGCAAGATTTTCCTCGTTACCGGTACCGGTAAGTACTTCAAGAACGTAAACGACGATCCCGCAGCCAACCTCGGAGTTATCCGCATAGGCAAGTCCGGCGACGTTGCAGAGCTTCTCTGGGGCTATTCCGACGGCGGTAAGTTCACAAGCGAGCTTCCCGCTCACCTCATGTCTCACATGGCAAGGCTCAAGCAGGACCCCGAGAACCGCATCGTTATGCATACCCACCCGACAAATGTTGTCGCTATGACTCACGTTCATCCTCTCGATGACAAGAACTTTACCCGCACCATCTGGGGCACCTGCACCGAGTGCATCGTAGTATTCCCCGACGGTATCGGCGTTCTTCCATGGATGATCTGCGGAAACAACGCTATCGGCGAGGCCACCGCTGAAAAGATGAAGGATTACAGAATCGTTATTTGGCCGCAGCACGGTATCTACGGCGCAGGCAAGACCTATGACGAGACCTTCGGTCTTATCGAGACTGTTGAGAAGGGCGCTCAGCTTTGGCTCAAGTACTGTCACCTCCCGATCCTCAACCGTATCTCCAACAAGCAGCTCATCGCCCTTGCCGAGTCCTTTAACCTCGATTATCGCAAGGATTTTCTTGACTGATATAGTGTATTTCCCGGGGATGTTTAAAACTCGTTTTTAACATCCCCTCTGTATTTTATATTCGAGAGTGTAAAGTCATCATGCTGCTTCAATTGCGGTTATACCGTCGAAAAACGCCTCTCTATACTGCACAGCACTGCTCATTCTCATTTTGCACAACTCAGACGTAGTATTCCACTTTCGTTTTGACCATTTTTCCATATTGCCATATCTCATAACTTATGGTATAATATGATGGTATTGAGGGTATAGCTCAGCTGGTTAGAGCGCTTGCTTGACATGCAAGAGGTCACTGGTTCGAATCCAGTTATCCTCACCAATGTAAACACCCGACGTTTTTACCCGCAGGTAAGGCGCTCGGGTTTGTTTATTACAATCGACAGTCGGTCTGCACTTTCCCGCCGTTCCCTCCGATAAACCGCAGGGTCGACTGCAATATATAAGCGGATGTGGTGGAATTGGCAGACACGCCGGTCTTAGAAACCGGTTCGTATGAGTGCAGGTTCAAGTCCTGTCATCCGCACCATATAAAGACACCATTGAAATCTGAACCCTTAAGTTCGGAGTCAATGGTGTTTTTATT
>URAP01000013.1 GCA_900545935.1 uncultured Eubacteriales bacterium | reverse complement strand
TAAATCCGACGATCCTGCCGTGCTTTGCCGCCTCTCTTTTCGCTTCGAGCGGGGGCAATGTATACAGCGAAGGGATGTTTTTCGGGTTGTCTGCGATGCTTTCAAAAACCTTTGAGCCCTGAAAAACATTTTCAACCGGTATGCTTTTTCCGAGACTCGGTACAAATTTTTGCAAATTAAATGCGCTTAGCTCACTTCCGCCATCCTGCGTTGATTTGCTCGAAATCTCCAGAATCCTTTTATCAGGATATTTTTCAAGAAAGGACGCGTGAACAGCGGCAATGTTCTTTTGCTTTTGCTTGACATTTAATCCTTTATTCCATTCAAATTCTATCTCATGCGCCGCGACATACGGCTTTGCTTTTATCGCTTCAAATACAATTCTTTTCGCCATAACGCTCTCCTTTTTATTTATTTTATCACATCTGCCTATATTATACAATACACAATGGGGTAAATTCGGTACATCCTTCCGCTTGTTGAAATTCGAGCGCTTTCGGGTAGTTTTCTCTTTCGTGATAAGGTTGTTCACGACTTTTTTTCGCTTGTTTGAATCAGATCGAAACAAAAAAGCTTGACTTTACAACAAATGAGCACTTCACCGGAGGCGCAATACAACTTTTGCGTCGGTGAAATATATTTTTGATTTCGGCGGGCATATTAGCGAACGCACAACGCTTCGTTGTGCAGTTTTCTGTTGGAACAATACCAAAGTGCTTCATGCTCTGCAATATTCAAGCTTATCGGAACATTATGCAGCGAATTCGACAAAAAACAGCGATAAACGGTTGTGTATTGTGCCAAAATTGCTTGCAAAATTAAATATATGTTGACAAAATACGAATATAAGTATTATAATCTTGGTGAAGAGATGGTAATTGAGAGAA
This sequence comes from uncultured Eubacteriales bacterium, assembly GCA_900545935.1. Lineage (GTDB taxonomy): Bacteria > Bacillota > Clostridia > Oscillospirales > CAG-272 > UMGS911. The sequence goes on along the minus strand of URAP01000013.1, from coordinate 43,633 downwards.
TGCACAAAATGACAGCACATTTTAACAGACAAACTCAAACAGAACAATCGCTCACCGCTCACAGCAGAAATACGGCGGAGCTGACCGCATCGCGCCTTAGCTCTGTCGGATTCCGAAATACCGGATATCTTGTCGGGCTTTTACATGATCTCGGAAAGGGAACCGAGCAATTTAATCTATATATACACGCTCCTGAAGAGTATAGGCGCGGGGAAATTCATCACGCGCCGTCCGGCGCGATTTTTGTTTATGAGCGCTGGTATTCTTCCGAAGCAGCTCGCTCTCAAGAAAGGCTTGCCTCACAGATAATCGCGATGGTCATTTACGGTCATCACGGCGGGCTGATGGACGTTATCGCGCAAAACGGAGAGGAGACTCTGAAGAAAGCGCTCGGGCAGGATAAGCGTGCTCTCGGATACGAAGAAGCGGTAGAAAATTTTCTAAATGAAACGGCGGGACTTGATGAGCTTGACAGGCTTTTTGCAGAATCGGCAGATGAATTTTCGGCATTTTTCGGAATGCTTACGGAAAGATGCCGTCCCGAGCGCCGCCTTGTATTTATCAGTCTGCTTGCGCGACTTATTCTCAGTGCTCTTGTAGATTCCGATAGGCTTGACAGCGCGTGCTTTGAGTATTCAGCCGATCCGTTTGCGGCACGAGGTATGCCCGACTGGGGTGCGGCGCTTTCGTCGCTAAACCGGACTCTTGCTCGCTTCCCGTGCGTGAGCGAAATAGACCGAATAAGAAAAAGAATATCGGATGAGTGTCTCGCCGCCGCAGGGAAGAACGGGGGTGTATTTCGCCTTACCGTGCCGACAGGCGGAGGAAAAACCTTCTCGAGCCTTAGATTTGCGCTTGAACGTGCGGCTTTGCGTGAAGATATCGGACGGATATTCTATATTATACCGTTTAATACGATTCTTGATCAGAATGCGCGTGATATTCGTGATGCGCTCGGAGGTACGGTTGACATTCTCGAGCATCACTCGAATGTAATATTTGACGCCGACGATGCGGAAGGCTATGCCGAATACACGAGACTTACCGAGCGGTGGGATGCCGACATTGTTCTTACATCTATGGTACGCTTCATGGATGCCGTATACGGTCGAAGCAACACGGATGCCCGGAGAATGTCCTCACTTGTCGGCTCCGTTCTGATATTTGACGAGGTGCAGGCTCTGCCTATAAAATGTCGGGTGCTGTTCGAGTGTGCGGTGGATTTTCTCTCGTGCTTCTGCGGATGTACGGTAGTTTTGTGTACGGCGACGCAGCCGGTGACAAAACTCGACGCAGAGTCTGCGGAGATCATCGGTGATGTGGGGCGGCTGTTTTCGTCTATGAAGCGCGTGAATATTTATAATGATTCGCAGGAGAGGCTATCCGCCGAGAGCGCAGCGGATAGGGTATCCGAGCTGATAGAAAAATACGGTTCGGTACTTATGATAGTGAACACAAAGCCGATGGCGAGGAGAATCTACGAGCTGATGCGCGGACGGATCGATAGCGTTCACCTGAGTATAGGAATGTATCCGGAGCACCGCCTGCGGCTTATAGATGAGATAAAGTCACGTGATCGGTCAAAGCCTTTCTTTTGCGTTTCAACGTCGCTTATCGAGGCGGGGATCAACATCAGCTTTCCTTGCGTTGTGAGAAGTCTCGCCGGACTCGGAAGCATTCTTCAAGCGGCGGGACGCTGTAACCGTAACGGCGAGACGGAGCGCGGTGATGTTTTTGTATGGCAGCTTGACGAGGAGCTTTCGAGGCTTCCCGAGATAAAGGCTGCGGCGGAGATCACGAGAGGACTTCTAACCGATTGTGTTGATATTGACTCACTTGAAAATATCGGGAGATATTTTGAGCGCGAGCGGGCGAATCTCCCGGAAATGATCGCGAAATTTTCCGAAAAAAGCATAGGAAACTTCTCAAGGCTTGATGAGTTTCCGCTTCCGGAGATAAGCGAGGAGCTGACTGTCGTCGATCTGCTCGGAAATGGATTCAGAAACGGATCACGAAAAAGTGAATTCGCGATAAGCTCGGCATTTCGCACTGCAGGCGAGAGCTTTCGTGTCATAGACAGTCTGACGCGCGGTGTGCTTGTCCCGAAGGAGGGTGGAGCCGAGATATTTGCAAGGCTTTGCAGCGGAGGCTCGTATGACGAAACAAAGCGTCTGCTGAGAGATGCCGGAAGATACAGCGTATCGGTGTATAACGGAATGTACGGTTATCTCAAGGAGCAAGGGGCGCTGAAATATCTTGAGGATATCGGACTGTATGTGCTTGACGACGCTTGGTATGATGACGAGACCGGAATACGCACAGCTCCGGGTGAAATGAGCTTTCTTGAATTCTGACAGAAAACTAAGGAGGAAAAAATGAAATATCCGAATAAGGTATCATATCTGCTCTACGGCAGGTATGCGCTGTTCACCGATCCGTCTACACGTATCGGCGGTGAAAAGTCAACGCTTTCGGTTCCGACTTATCAGGCACTTAAGGGAATAACCGAGAGCATCTACTGGAAGCCGACCATTACATGGATCATCGACCGCGTGCGTATTATGAATCCCATTGTTACGGAATCAAAGCATATACGCCCGATTAACTTTACCGATTCCGGTAACACACTGTCGGTGTACAATTATTTGAAGTCACCGCGTTATCAGGTAGAGGCGCACTTTGTATTTAATGAGTTTCGCCCGGAATTTGAGAACGACCGAAATGAGGACAAGCATTTTAAGATTGCCGAGCGCATGATAGAGCGCGGCGGACGACGCGACATTTTCCTCGGTACGCGCGAGTGCCAAGGGTATGTCGAGCCTTGCCGCTTCGGAGAGGGAGTCGGCGCGTATGACAAAACGGGCAGTATAAGCCTCGGCTTGATGCTGCACGGCTTTGATTATCCGGACGAGACAGGCGTCGATGTGCTCGGTGTCCGATTTTGGCGTCCGACAATGGTCGACGGTGTTATAGAATTTATGGAGCCTTCGGCATGCAACCGTCGGCTATGCCGTGATATCAGACCGATGAAAAAGAAGAATTTTAAAGAGTTTTCGGGACTTGATGAAGCGGCACTCAGAAAGATCTGTGAGGAGGTGGAGGAGGATGAGTTGGCTCACATCGCTCAGCGAGACCTATGATAATTTTTACGGCGGCGAGTATGAGCAAACGGGAGTGCGCATAGTCCCGGTAGGCTATGTTGAAAAGAATGTGCTTTTTACCGTTTATCTTGATGCAAACGGGCGCTTTCGGGACGCCGAGCGGCACAAAAACAAGTCGGTACGTATGCCGTCGTCGCCTAAAGCTGCCGTACGAACCGGAGGTGCTGTTCCTTATCCGCTTTTTGATGAGCTGCGGTATATGGCAGGCGATCTGTCCGAGCTGCTCGGTCTCTCATTTGAAGACTATTTTGACAGCTATATTACCTCACTCGGTGAATGGTGCGGTGAGCAGGATGCGCCGTCTGTGCTCGGCTTGCTCTATGATTACCTTGATGGCAGAACCTTGGCAAGCGATCTAAAAAAGAACGGATATATAACCGATAAAGACAGTGCTTCAAACAGCTCGCGTGAGAATCTATATAAGGGCATTGTTGAATTTAAGGTATACGACGATACAAAGCACGATTATGTAAGTATTTCCGAACGGGATGATATACGAGATTCGTGGAAGAATCGGCTGATAGACTCGATGGGAAATCAGGGTCTCTGCTATGCGGACGGTAAGATGACTCCGATAATCGAGAAACATCAGAAGCTGTTCGGAAGCGCAAAGCTGATCTCTTCAAAATGCAATCAGCGAACGTTTCAATACAACGGACGTTTTTGCTCGGCAGATGATGCTTGTCTGATCGGTTATGAGACCTCGGAAAAGGCACATAACACACTTAGATGGTTGATAAAGCGGCAGGGCTTTAGAAAATTCAATCTTATTTTTGTCGCCTGGAGCAAGGAATGCTATGATATTATTCAGCCCGATAATGATCTTGATTTTCTCGGACTTTCCCCGGAGATCAGGCTTGATACGGCGGAGGCTTATTCGAATTTCATCTCCGCAAGGCTTGCCGGATATCGAAAAAGATCCCCGGCATATGAGCCAGAAAAACGTATAATTCTCATGGGCATTGAAACCGCTACCCTTGGCAGAGCCTCGATAAATTACTACGAGGAGCTTGGCGGCAGTGAATATCTTGAACGGATCGAAAGATGGTATAAAAGCTGCTCATGGCGAATGACAGTACGCGGCAACGACGGCACCCGGTATACCGCGGTGTCTACGCCGGTTCTTGATGATATTGCTTACGCGGTATTCGGCAAGGATACGGTGTTGTCTGCAAAGCGCAGCGGCAAGGAAGAGAACTCGGGTACAAAACAGCTGCGGCATTTTTGCCTGAATATGCTTGCCTGTATATACGGAGGCAGGCGCGTGCCGATCGGCTATGCCATGACCGCTTATCATAGAGTGCTCAATCCCCAGAGCTTTCGCGGCAGAGGTGGGAGCTGGCAGAAAAATGATTGGATCGAATGCATGGGGACAGCGCTCGCCATGCTGAATAGTGCGGATATAAAGGAGGAATATGACGTGGCTTTAAACGAAAAAGAGACAGATCGCAGTTATCTGTACGGACGGTTGACCGCGATTGCGGATATCATCGAGGCAAAGGTCTCGAGAGGGGCTGACGGCGGCGGTATGACAAATGCGGTGCGCCTGTTCACTGCGATGCAGCAGCGCCCGGCGACAACATGGCAAAATCTCGAGATAAAATTATCGCCGTATCTCGGGAAGCTCGGAGCGCCGTCACGCATGTGGTATGAGAGGCTTATCGACGCTGTATTTAATCTCGGCGACAACATTACCGGCAGCAATTCACCGCTTTCGCCGCGCTTTATTGAGGGATATCATAATCAGAGATATGTTTTGATCAACGGAAAGAAGGAGAACTGAAATGAATAACATCAAAAAGAAAATCGATTTTGCGCTTGTATTTACCGCGACAAAATGCAATCCGAACGGCGATCCGCTTGACGGAAACCGCCCGCGTACCGATATTGACGGCTTCGGTGAGGTCTCCGATGTCTGTCTGAAAAGAAAGATTAGAAACCGCTTGCTCGATATGGGTGAGAACATATTCGTTCAGTCGGATGATAATCGCAATGATACTTACCGTTCGTTACGCGACCGAGCCGATGACTGCGAGGCTCTCAAAGCAGCTAAGAGCGATAGAACGGGGTATGCGAAAGCCGCTTGCGGGGAATGGTTTGATGTACGCGCATTCGGACAGGTATTCGCATTCAAGGATAACAAGAAGTCAAAAAAGAAAGGCGATGAGAATTCGGAGGAGGGTGAGAATTCGGATTCGGTATCCATCGGTATACGCGGACCTGTCAGCATCCAGATGGCGGTAAGCTCCGATCCGGTCGATATCAACGTAATGCAGATCACAAAATCGGTCAATCTTGAGACAGGTGCCGATCCTGATAAGCGCGGCAAGGATACCATGGGAACGAAGTATTTTGTCGATTTCGGCGTTTATACAACATTTGGCTCAATAAATGTCAAGCAGGCAGAAAAGACCGGCTTTTCCGATGAGGATGCCGAACTGTTGAAGGAGGCTCTGCGAACGCTCTTTGTCAATGACGAGACCGCAGCTCGCCCCTCCGGCTCAATGGAGGTCGTACGGCTTATCTGGTGGATGCATAACAATGAGATCGGTCAGTATTCTCCCGCTAAGGTGCATAAGCTGCTCAAGGTAGAAAAAAAGCCGGGTGTTGTTGATGCAAGGAGCATTGACGATTACTTAATTACCGTCGGTGAGCTTCCCGGTCTCGCTTGCGAAGATGTACAGATCAACTGACGATTATCTGCAGATCTCGGGTATAAAGCATTTCAGGTTCTGCCGGAGGCGTTGGGCACTTGTTCACATTGAACAGCAGTGGGCGGAGAATTCGCTTACCGTCTCCGGAAATCTGATGCACGAGCGGGTACACGACGACGGATTTACCGAAAAGCGCGGGCGACTTATACTCTCTCGGGGAATGCCTGTAAGATCCGATAGGCTCGGAATTACCGGTATCTGCGATATTGTCGAGCTTATTCGTGATGATGAGCATGGCATAGCTATATACGGGCGAGAGGGCAGATATATAGTGAATCCTGTCGAGTACAAGCACGGCTCGCCGGACGAGGCTGATCTGTGGCAGTTATGTGCGCAGGTCATCTGTCTCGAAGAGATGCTTGTGACAGATATTCCGCAGGCAGATATCTATTACGGTGCGCTTCATGCACGTAAAACCTATGACATAGGTCAGACTCTGCGAGACGATGTGGAAAACGCTGTTTCGGAGATGAATTCACTCATGAAGTGCGGACATACTCCGAAGGTTCGACCGCAGAAGGCGTGCCGCAGCTGCTCGCTGTATGATATCTGTCAGCCGGGACTTTCAAGGCGCGGATCGGCATCGGAATATGTGAAGGGAGTGCTTTCTGAAGAATGAAAAAACTGCTCAATACACTTTATGTCACTATTCCAGATGCTTACCTACGACTTGACGGTGAGACGGTCGTTATTCTCGGAGATGAAAAGGAGATCGGCAGGATCCCGCTGATAAATTTACAGTCAATAGTCTGTTTCGCTTATAAGGGCGCAAGTCCCGCACTTCTCGGTGCATGTGCCGAGCGCGGAATAGAGTTATGCTTTCTCAGCACACACGGTAGGTTTCTTGCTCGCGTGAGCGGTCCGGTTCACGGAAATGTGCTGCTTCGTGAGTCGCAGATGCTTTTGGCGGCGGATGACGCAGGCTCGCTTGGGGTGGCAAAGACCTTCATCGAGGCAAAGATATATAATTGCCGATGGGTCATAGAAAGAACGCTGCGCGATCACCCGCAAAGGGTCGACACAGCTGCTCTTCGCGAGGCGATAGAACTGCATAAGGCATGCCTTACTCAGGTGCCGTCTGCCGCCGACAACGCAGAGCTGATGGGGATAGAGGGAACGGCTGCAAAAGCGTATTTCGGCGTTTTCGATCAGATGATACTCCGAAATAAGGATGAATTCAGGTTTGACGAGCGTAATCGCAGACCTCCGACAGATCGCGTCAACGCACTTCTTTCGTTCACATATACGCTTCTTACAAATGAAATTTGCGGCGCGCTTGAAAGTGTCGGGCTTGACCCATATGTCGGATATCTGCATAAAAAACGCCCGGGTCGATGCTCGCTCGCACTCGATATTCTTGAGGAACTGAGAGCTGCGTATGCCGACAGATTTGTGTTGTCGCAGATAAATCTCGGCGCTGTTGCAGTTGATGATTTTGATATCAATGAAAACGGCGCGGTATTTCTTAAGGACGTTGCAAGAAAAAAATATCTGTCTGCTTGGCAGACACGCAAGCAGGAGACAATTACTCATCCTTTTCTCGGCGAAAAATTGCAATGGGGACTTGTTCCATACAGTCAAGCTATGCTGTTTGCAAGATGGCTGCGGGGAGATCTTGACACATATCCGCCTTTTTTCCGGAAGTGAGGGACTATGCTGATACTTGTAACATACGATGTGTCGCTTGCCGACAGCGGTGGGCAGAAACGTCTCAGGCACGTAGCGAGAATCTGTCAGAAGTACGGAGTACGCGTACAGAACTCGGTTTTTGAATGCGTAGTTGACGAGACGCAATTTGTTCTTCTGCGCGAAAGACTGAAGAAAGAGATTGCCGCCGAGCAGGATAGCCTAAGGTTTTATCGGATTGGGAATAATTACAAGAATAAGATCGAGCATTACGGGGTGAAACGTGAGATTAGCGTTGATGAGCCGTTGATATTTTAAGGTGCGAACTTGTGGCGAACATGGATCCTCTAAGAGGTTCGCACCGTGATTTGGCGCGTTAAAGCGATTGTTAGTAAAGGTGGTGTTTGTGAAATAAAGTTTGGATGTGCAATATTTACGGTGATATACTTTACTTGAGCGTAATTACTGTTATATATTGCTGTCGCTCCCCGCACGGGGAGCGTGGATTGAAATAAGTATATCGGCGCAGTGGACTGATTACGAGACCGTCGCTCCCCGCACGGGGAGCGTGGATTGAAATACTATTAATACCGTTCTTGATAGTACAGCATCAGGTGTCGCTCCCCGCACGGGGAGCGTGGATTGAAATCGCTAAGGCTATCAGTACCCTGCGCATTTCACCGAAGTCGCTCCCCGCACGGGGAGCGTGGATTGAAATACCCATGTGCGTAGTGACAAGAACCCAACCATTATGTCGCTCCCCGCACGGGGAGCGTGGATTGAAATGATTAAATCGCTACAAGCCGCCATGCGCTCCGCCGTCGCTCCCCGCACGGGGAGCGTGGATTGAAATTCGGCGGAATTATCGCCGATTACATAAAGCTATGCGTCGCTCCCCGCACGGGGAGCGTGGATTGAAATGGAATGGGACATAGCAACACAGCAAGTCTTGACGAGTCGCTCCCCGCACGGGGAGCGTGGATTGAAATTCTTGCCGTGGGGCAGCCGGTCGGGGCTGCTGCAGTCGCTCCCCGCACGGGGAGCGTGGATTGAAATATCTGTCCACCACTTCACCCGGGCGGCAAGGTCGGCGTCGCTCCCCGCACGGGGAGCGTGGATTGAAATAAAAAGTATCTGATGGATATTGAAAAAGAGTCCGGTCGCTCCCCGCACGGGGAGCGTGGATTGAAATTCTCCGGCACGGTTCGCCGGTGGTCGCTGTCCGCGTCGCTCCCCGCACGGGGAGCGTGGATTGAAATTGTGTTGAAAAAGTGTATTGATGTATCGCAAAACGTCGCTCCCCACACGGGGAGCGTGGATTGAAATTTCGAGAGTTCCAAATGACGGTTAAGGAACTCCGGTCGCTCCCCACATGGGGAGCGTGGATTGAAATGCGTATGTAAACGGCGAGCTTGCGCAATATAACAGTCGCTCCCCACACGGGGAGCGTGGATTGAAATGTATCGTATGCCGCTATCTGGCTATGACAATGGAAGTCGCTCCCCGCACGGGGAGCGTGGATTGAAATATCGAGTACAATTATTGTCACGAACACGGAGGTTATCCTCGTTTCTACGACAAAGTATGTACCAAAGTATAGTGAACGAAAGCAGTTTTAACATATTGATAGGATAAAAAATATCAATATTCTCGAATTACGTGATACGAGCAAAGCTGCGAAAATTTATCTTGATTTTTCCTTTGAACTGTTGTATAATACATGAGTATAGTTCTATTGGGGTATCGCCAAGGGGTAAGGCACAAGACTTTGACTCTTGCATTACGATGGTTCGAATCCATCTACCCCAGCCACGAAAAAACGCGCTTACTTTGTTTGTAAGTGCGTTTTTTTCAGCAATAGTGATAAAGCAAGGTCGCGGCAAGAGAGCACATTTTCAGCGACGGAAAAGACAAAACCTTCAATTTTAATCTTCGTACGGTGTACGACATTGAGCGCAGCAATGCGTAAATAGCGAACTTAAGGGCTGAATTATCACGATTTTCTTATATTTATTAATGTTCAATCAAAATAAGTATGTGGAAGTGTTTAAGCAGTACGACGGATGCGAGGTATCGTCCATCGGCATTACAAATATTGATTTGAACAGGCTCAAGCAGATATACGACAGCCTCTCGGATACTGCTGACGACCGGTATATAACGGCATCGGCGGAGAGGTGAGGAGAGATAGAGCATCATACGGCAATGATTCGCGGCGGCTCGTGTTGTGTGCCGATATACGGACATCGTTTTCCTCATCATGCTAAACGGCACAAAATAAACTGTCGCTTGCGGTGAGCTTTGATGTAAATATCAAAAAATCGCGCCGGTCTGGTCGAAATATTGTCTATCGGAGCTTCATTTTAATATTGACCGAATCGCCCGGGCGTGTTATAATACTTTAAGTACAGAGAATGCACTCGGAAATGGAGAGAATTATGGCGTACTATTACAACGAACCAAGCAGAACCTTCAGCGAATACCTGCTCATCCCGGGCTATACTGACGAGAATTGTATTCCCGCAAATGTTTCGCTTCGCACACCTCTGACAAAATTTAAGCGCGGTGAAGAACCGGCTGTATCACTGAATGTTCCGCTCGTCTCTGCGATAATGCAGGCTGTCTCCGACGATAACCTTGCCATTGCACTCGCAAAGGAGGGCGGCATGTCCTTTATTTACGGCGCGCAGTCGATTGAGAGTGAGGCTGCGATGGTCGCAAGAGTGAAGAACTATAAGGCGGGTTTTGTTGTTTCGGACTCTAACCTCTCACCGGATGCAACGCTCGCAGATGTGCTTGCGCTCAAGGAAAAGAACGGCTTCTCGACCGTCGCCATCACCGACGACGCTACCCCGAACGGCAAGCTGCTCGGTATTGTTACGAGCCGTGACTACCGCGTGTCGCGCATGAGCCTTGATGAGAAGGTCACATCGTTTATGACTCCTCTCGAGCGTCTCGTTACCGCGCCTGAGGGAACATCGCTCAAGCTTGCAAACGATATTATCTGGGAGCATAAGCTCAACTCTCTCCCTATCGTCGACTGCGACGGCAGATTGAAATATTTCGTTTTTCGCAAGGACTATTCGTCTCATAAGGAAAATCCGCTCGAGCTGCTCGATTCGCAGAAGCGTTATCTCGTCGGCGCAGGTATCAATACCCGTGACTATGAGAAGAGAATTCCCGCCCTGCTCGAGGCGGGTGCCGATGTTCTTTGTATCGACTCCTCCGAGGGCTATACCGTTTGGCAGAAGAATGTTCTGTCGTGGGTTCGCGAGAAGTACGGCGACACCGTCAAGATAGGTGCGGGAAATGTCGTTGATCGCGACGGTTTTATGTTCCTTGCCGAGGCAGGCGCTGATTTCGTTAAGGTCGGTATCGGCGGCGGTTCGATATGCATTACCAGAGAGACCAAGGGCATCGGACGCGGTCAGGCTTCGGCTGTGATCGAGGTCGCTGCCGCAAGAGACGAGTACTACGAGCGGACCGGTATCTATATCCCGATCTGCTCGGACGGTGGTATTGTTCACGATTATCATATGACACTCGCGCTTGCTATGGGCGCAGATTTCCTCATGCTCGGCAGATACTTCGCCCGCTTCGACGAGAGCCCGTCCGACAAGGTGCTCGTAGGCGGCGTTTACATGAAGGAGTACTGGGGCGAGGGCTCGAACCGCGCACGCAACTGGCAGAGATATGACCTTGGCGGAGCGGGCAAGCTCGGCTTTGAGGAGGGCGTTGATTCCTACGTTACGTATGCCGGCTCGCTGCATGACAATGTTGAGATATCGATGTATAAGATACGCAGTACCATGTGCAACTGCGGTGCTGTCTCTATAAGCGAGCTTCAGGATAAGGCTCGGATAACTCTTGTTTCTTCCACTTCTATTGTCGAGGGCGGCTATCATGACGTGATGCTTCGCTCCGGCTCGAGGAAGTGATTGTTTGGCATTTAATCTGCTGTTTTTTCTGAATAATGCGCTGCTCGGCATAGGACTTGCGATGGACGCATTTTCTGTCTCGCTTGCAAACGGGCTTGCAGAGCCGAATATGCATAGACGGCGCAGATTGCTGATTGCGGGTACATTTGCGTTTTTTCAGTTTGCTATGCCGCTTACCGGCTGGCTGCTTGTCTCCTTTGCGAATAGCTTTTTCGGCGGCTTTTCGGTATATATACCGTGGATCGCGCTGCTGCTCCTCTGCTTTATAGGCGGTCAGCTGCTTATTGACGGTATAAAAGGCATTCGAGAGGAGTATAGCGGCGAAGAGCACGAGGATACCGACAGTACAAAGCTTGGCTTTGCCGCGCTTCTGCTTCAGGGCGTCGCTACATCTATCGACGCGCTTTCGGTCGGCTTTACTATCGCGGAATACGATCTTGTACACGCAATAGTCGCGGGACTTGTCATTGCATTCATTACGCTTATCATCTGCCTCTGCGGCATTGCGATCGGCAGACGCTTCGGCACGGTGCTTGCGGGCAAGGCAGCTGTGCTCGGCGGCGTTATTCTTATCTGTGTCGGGATAGAAATATTCATCTCCGGTATAATAAAATAATTTTTCACCGTCGGCGATATGAGGAGAGACTCATGCGCCGTCGGTGTTTTTTATCCGAGCAGCCTGCCGATAACGGGCAAGGCCAGGCGCACTTTATTCTTTCTGTTTTATTGACATTGCACTGCGTCGGTGGTATAATTCAATTTGCGAGCCGCAGAGCGCATGCTCTGCGATTTTGCAGTGCCGATGCGTCGGCAGACAATGTGATTGCTCGCTCACTTTATAACAGCGGTGCACGGATATACGGTACCGCACGATCTTGAGGTAAAAAATTGATTTCGGCAAATTTTCACACACATACCTTCCGCTGTCACCATGCCGAGGGCACCGAGCGGGAATACATCGAGACGGCGCTCGGACTCGGAATGAAAACACTCGGCTTTTCCGACCATTCGCCGTATTTTTTCGAGGGCGACTATTACTCCGGCTTTCGTATGAGATCCGAGGAGCTGCCCGGATATGTCAATACGCTCACCGAGCTGCGTGAGGAGTATAGAGGCAGAATAGATATTCATATAGGACTCGAGGCGGAGTATTATCCCCGTCATTTTGATAAGCTGCTCGAGTACGTGCGCAGCTGCGGTATCGAATATCTGATACTCGGTCAGCATTTCACGCGCAACGAGTACGATGGACAGAGCGCGTTTTATACCGGTGATGATATTGCCTTTATGGAGGAGTATTCATCTCAGGTGTGCGAGGCGCTCGGAACCGGTGTGTTCTCGTATGTCGCACATCCCGATATGCCTACATATACCGGCGCGGAGACAGAGCGGTACGAGCTGCTCTGTCGCAGAATATGTGAGGCAGCAAGGGCTGCGGATGTTCCGGTAGAGTTTAATCTTCAGGGTTTTGTTGAGTGTCGTACTTATCCGAAGGTCGATTTCTTCCGCATAGCGCACGAGGTCGGATGCCGTACTATCATCGGCTGTGACGCTCACCGTGCGACAATGATAAGCGAGACCGAGAAGATATCCGAGGCAGAAAAAATACTCTCCGAGCTCGGGCTTGAGCGTACGGAGAGTATAGATTTCAAGCTGAGCTGACCGTCCTACGGCTGCCGGAGCGGAATGGATGTATCCCGCTCTCAGATCTTCTTGCGAACACCGAATATTCTGCGGAGAATAGGTGCTATCAGCTTCGGTGATGTCATTACGACTATTTTCATAACTGCCTCACTTTCTTTATGTAAAGCCGCATGTCGGCTTTTTCACAGACAAAATTTCCCTCGCTTTAACAGTATATTCCCGCAGGCGGTAATGGTTCCATATAATTTGACGTGAGATAGCTCGGATCGGTATAGTATTTTTGCTTTTGTTCATACCGAATTAATAATTGTATTTTATAATGAATAAAATTATCCGGCAGGATGTCGGAATGATAGTGCAATTCTTTATTTAAGGGGGCATATTGCCGTGAATAAGAAGCTTAGAAAAAAGATTTCAGACGGATTTTTTACCGTTGTAATGATAATTATGGGACTTTTCCCGTTACTTTTTGTAGCGTGGCTCTGCCTGCGCCTTGTTTCCAACCTTGCATAACGGATGATCCCGTCTAAACTTCTAAGTAAAGGAATTTGATCTGATGAATAATATTGCAAAAAAGACCGTCAAGGCGGCAGTTCTGCTCGGTGTTGCCACGCTCACCTGCATTGCCGCTTGCAGCTGTACAAAGACCGCAAAATATGAGGACGACCTGAGCGGATATGTTACGCTCGGTGAGTACAAGGGACTTACGATATCTTCCGAGACGATAGATGAACAGCTCGGCTCCACGATCAATACGCTTATCTCAAAAAACACAAAGACAAACGATATCACCGACCGCGCACTTGTGAGCGGCGATACCGCCAAGGTCAAGTACACTCTCACATCGGGTGAGAGCGAGGTCGAGACTAAGGTTGATTATTCGGTGATCCTCGGTACTGCGACCGATCTGTTCGCGGAGAGCCTTATCGGTCACTCTGTCGGCGATGAGTATACCGTCGATGTAACTCTTCCGGATGACTATTCCAATGCCGACTACGCCGGCAAGGCTGCGACCTATTCTATTACCGTCAGCAGCGCTACCGAGACGGTCGTTCCCGAGCTTACCGATGCTTTTGTTGCCGAAAAGACAGACTATGAGACGGTTGACGAGTACAAGGCTGCTACCCGACTCGATGTCAGAAAGAATCTTCTCTGGGAGGATGTTATTGCAGGCTGCCGATTCAGCTCTTATCCCGAGAAGAACATCAAGATCTACTATGATAACGGCATTGAATACTACAATAATCTCTTTAACTATTACGCAAGTCTTTCCGGTTCGTCGAGCTCGAGCGGCGATATCTATTCGCGGTTCGGAACGACCAAGGAGAAGATCTACAAGCAGGCTGCCGACAACGCACTTCAGCAGGTCAAGCAGGATCTTGTTGCGCTCTCCATCGCAAAGGTCGAGGGTATTACGGTATCCGATGATGAATATAATACCTATATATCCGAGCACTATTCGAAGCTTGGTTATTCCGACGAAAAGGCTATGACCAAGGCGGTAAGCCATGACAACATTGAGCGTTCGGCAATCCTTGAAAAGGTTATTGATCTTATAAACGACAACGCAAGCGAGAATTAAGGCGGAACAGCATTAATCTGTTATCTTGTGTCTTTGTCCGGGTCCGCTGCACATTGCGGCAGCGGACCCGGATTTGTGATTTGCAGGAATTAATCAAATGATTTGCGGCAGATGTATATCCTGTCGACGAAGGGAGAATGTGCACAGTGAGAAACGCATTTAACCGTTTTTTATATCGTCTGAGTATTTTTATGAATCAGCGGTACGGCATAGACAGACTTTTCGTTGTATTGGCTGTTCTTTATTTTGTGCTTGCCGTGCTCAATGCGGTGTTTGCTCAGAAGTGGCTGTATGTCATTCAGCTGCTTATACTGATATACGCCATGTTTCGCGTTCTATCAAAAAATACCGCTGCTCGCAGACGGGAAAATGATACCGTTATGAAGCTATGGGATACGGTCAAGCGCTTTTTCTGCCTGAACCGTGACCGCATACGCTATCGAAAGACGCACGTTTTCCGCCGTTGTCCCTCCTGTTCCGCACAGCTGAGGCTGCCGAGGCAGAGCGGGGATCATACCGTACGCTGTCCGCGCTGCGGAAACCGCTTTAACGTAAAAATAAAGTAATAACAAAAAATACAGTAAGATAAATCAATTCAGAAGATTTGAGGAAAAGGTAAAAAGAGATGAGAAAAGATACCGCTCCGATGACATATTGTGTAGGCAATACACATTTCGATCCCGTTTGGCTCTGGACATGGGATGAGGCGCTCTCGAGCATTCGCGCTACATTTCGCAGCGCGCTCGACCGTATGAACGAATATCCCGATTATACATATTCGTTCTGCACTCCCGCAACATTTGAGATGATTGAGAAGATAGACCCCGCGCTGTTTGAGGAGATACGCGAGCGCGTACGCGACGGAAGATGGGATCTGAGCGAGGGATGGTGGCTTCAGCCCGATTGCTGCTCGGCGCTCGGCGAGAGCTATGCGCGGCAGGGGCTGTACGGACAGAGATATCTTGAGGAAAAGTTCGGTAAGCGCACAAGCGTTATGTACAATATCGACTCATTCGGTCATCCCGATTTTATCCCTCAGTACCTGCGCGGCTGCGGCATCGAGAGCTATGTTTTCTCGCGTCCCGAGTCCTATCACCGCGAGCTACCCGATCCCCTCTTTCTTTGGAGCAGCGCGGACGGCAGCTCGGTAATGGCGTATCGCGGTGCCGATCTTTTTCAGCACACTCCTGAGGAGGTGCTCGCGACCGTAGAAAAGTATCAGACCGACCTTGACGAGAAAAAGACCGACCGCATGCTGTTCTACGGCGTTACCAATCACGGCGGCGCACCGACTAAGGCTATACTCTCCGCGCTCAGTGCAGAGATGGACAAGGGTAGGGCGCTACGCTTTTCATCTATGGAGGAATTCTTCGAGATACAGCGCGGAAAATATTCCAATGTTCCCGGCTCGAGATCTGAGGACGGACGCGAGCTGCCCGTTGTCACCGGCGGTATAAACACCCGCGACTGCGGCGTTTTTTCTAACTATCCCGAGGTAAAGCAGGACAATCGCCGCGCCGAGTACACCGCGCTTTCCGCAGAGCGTGCCGCAGTTATGGCATCGCTTTTCGGCGAGAGCTATCCGCTCGAGCAGTTGCGCGGAGTGTGGAGCGATATAATGTTCAATCAGTTTCACGATATTCTCGGCGGTGCGTCGATAATGCAGGCATACCGTGATGCACGTGATCTGCACGGCAGAGCGCTGCAGAGCAGCTCTGAGATAATGAATTTTGCGCTGCAGCAGATCACCCGCCGCATTGCGACCGGCGACGGGATATGGAATTTTGTATATTTCAATTTCAATGCAACGCCCTACGAGGGTACACTCGAGGCGGAGCTTCAGTGGTGCTGGGAGTATGATCTCTATCGCGGAGACATTACTGTCACGGACGACGACGGAAACGAGCTGCCGTGTCAGATCATTCTCGAGCGTTCGACCATCCCCGGGTTTCGTACGCGCGTTGTATTCAGCGGCACCGTTCCGCCTATGGGCTATGCTGTATATCATTTCAATCAGAAGGGCGGAGATGTTCGTCATAGCTGCGACGGAGATGCCGATGTCCTTGACGGCGGAATCCTTACCGTCAAGACTATGAATGAAAACGGAGGCGTTGAAATACGGGACAATCGCGATGGCTCCGTATATGCTATAACCCCCGAGGTCAGAGCCGACGACGGAGATGTATGGAGCTTTAATACCTGCGGCTTCGGCGATGCGCTTGAGCCGTTTACGCCTATTTCCGCTGCACGCACCGAGAGCGGCGATATCAAGAATGTTGTGCGCACACGCCTCGGTTTCTGCTCGTCAAAGATGGAGCAGCGCATTACCGTGTATCCCGGTAGAGATTACGTAGATATCGCGTACCGTGTTGATTGGGATGAGCCGCACACTGCGCTCAAATACCGAATAACAACGCCGTCTGCACCCGACAGGATCGTTGCAGGCGTACCCGGAGGTCTGTGCGAACGCGGCTTTGACGGCGAGGAGTATCCGCTGTCCGAGACGATAGAGCTCGGTGATATTACGGTCATGGCTGATTCGATATTTGCATACAATACCGACAAGGATACCGAAACTGCAGCTCTGACGCTGCTGCGAAATCCCGTTTGCGGCGACCTCCGGATGGATGATCCGCTTCGCGAGGATGAGGATTATCTCTATGTCGGGCGGGGAATTCACGAGGGCAAGCTGCGTGTTTGGCTTCGTCACGGCAGCGAGCTTTCGCGTACTGCTGCAGCCGACCGCTTTGCGCTTCCTCCGGTATGGGTATGCGAGGCGCACCATGACGGTGAGCTTTCCGGCGTCGGCTCGTTCCTCGCATATGAGGGCACAGGCGACGTTACCGTTGATGCAGTAAAGAAAGCCGAGGACGGCAGCGGCGACATTGTAATCCGTATTGCAAACCGAGGCTTTGCGCCGTGCGACGGCAGACTCACAAGTGCTTTTTCCGGCAGCTCGCTTGAGATATGCCTCGGCGCTCATGAGATCCGTACACTCCGTGTACCCGACACGCTCACGCTTGATGAGGCGCGCACGGTTTCGATGCTTGAGGAGTAAGGCGCGCGGCTTGTACGCGCGGCTGCATGGAGCGGCTGTGCGTACTGCCCGCATAACAGATAGATTATATCTTATTATCATTTTATCATTGAAAGGTTGGTAGCATGTCATATTTGATTGAGGCATTTAAGGTTATTTTTCTCGGCATAGTCGAGGGTATTACCGAGTGGCTGCCCATTTCCTCTACCGGACATATGCTGCTCGTGGATGAATTCATACATATGAATCAGAGCGAGGAGTTCAAAAAGGTATTCTTTGTTGTGATACAGCTCGGAGCTATCCTTGCGGTGGTGCTGCTGTTCTGGAAGAAGATGTGGCCGTTTCAGAGGCCGGATAAGGCGCAGGGAAAATCAATTCTCAAGACCGATATTTTCGTCACATGGCTCAAGGTGGTTGTAGCGTGCATTCCCGGAACGATAGCAACGCTTCTGTTCGGAGATTTCATCGACGAGCATCTCGAGACACCGGTCGTGATAGCGATAATGCTGATCTTCTATGGCGCGGCATTCATCATCATAGAGCAGATCAATAAGCACCGCACGCCGCGTGTCACAACGCTCGGAGGTATTACATTTCTTGATGCTTTCCTGATAGGATTGTTTCAGGTGCTTTCGATAATTCCCGGCACCTCCCGCTCCGGTGCGACTATCATAGGCGCGCTGATAATCGGCATATCGCGTGTGGCTGCGGCTGAGTTTACCTTTTTTCTTGCCGTGCCTGTAATGTTCGGTCTCAGCGGGCTTAAGCTCATTCAGTTCGGCTTTAATTTTACGCCGCTCGAGCTGACTATCTTGCTTCTCGGCAGCGCTGTGGCGTTTCTCGTGTCGCTGCTCGTCGTTCGTTTCCTGATGAACTATATCCGCCGTCATGACTTCAAGGTGTTCGGCTGGTATCGAATTATTCTCGGCGCGGTGATACTGCTGTATTTTCTTGTCTTAGCGCGCTGAGCGCATAAAGTCGTATATCCGAAAAGAATCAGCCTCTCGGGGCTGATTTTTGTTTTAAGCTATAATATAATGGGCATTGCGGGAAGGGAATACCCGTAACGCAAATATAAAAAGTGTGCTGCTAAAAAGCCCATTTTAACAGCACACTTCGTTTACCGGGGATAGGTAAAAGCTCGGATCAGGTGTTATTGCCTATCCGCGGCAGGGTGAAGAAGAGAATTCACCCACCGGGAATGCCATGCACTTGAATACCGAGCAGGGATCGCTGTCCTCGTTCGGGCAGCATTCCTTGTCGGGTACAGAATATTCACTCGCGGATACAATGCACTGGCACGGACGCTCGATGCGAACCACCGAGAAGAGACCGAGGGAGACAAGGAGGACCTTGCCGCCGTTCTCTGCATCGGTCAGCATGCTGCCGAGCGAGCGCGAAATTCCGTCCGGAATATCTTCGACACAGCAGCAGGTGCAGCGCGGACGTGCGCACTTTTCTTCAATTCGAGAATCGAGAACGACGGGTGCGGCGACCTCGCATACTGCCACGGGCTCCTTTGTGCTCGGTCTGATACCGCCCTCGGACGGGCAGTTGTTTGAACTGCCGATACCGCTGCGGAATATGCTTACATTGCCCTCACCGCCGTAGAGAATAACCTTTTTATCAACGACGGCAACGCCCTCGATCTCCTGCGGTCTGCCGGGGCACATACCCGCCTCTGCGGTGATTCGGATGTAAAAACGAATGAGAACACTGTAAAAGCCGCGGTTGAACTGTACCGGCTCTACGTCGATATCTGCGCCGGTGATGCATGCGTCCTTGACGCGTATGCTCGTGCTCCGCTCTATAATATCCTGACCGCAATCGGTGAGGTAAACGCGGGTATCAGCGTAGCAATCCTTGTCACGGCAACTGTCAAGAATTCTGTTGACATCCAGACCGTAGTTTTCTCTGCCGCGATCGGACATCGTATTTCTGCAATCTGCCATAAAACTAACCTCCGTTATATTGTTGTCGCATGGCGACAAGAGAACGAATTTACGTCTCCTTATATTTTATGCATCAGTTTGCTTTTTGATATTTCATCATCGGAGCTTAAAAATAAAAGCAGCACAGTTAACAATTACTTTACCGCCGAGACAAATTTTATACATTGTTATAACGGCACTTTTGTGATATAATTACTTTCAGCGATTGCAACAATGGCTCTGAATTGAGAGCATACTGCGGTATCCGTCGCCTTTAGCAAGCGGCATACACGATACATCGCTTGACAAAAGCAAATCTTTGCCTTATTATTCGGAGAAGTACTCAAGTGGTGAAGAGGCGCCCCTGCTAAGGGTGTAGGTCGTGTAAGCGGCGCGAGAGTTCAAATCTCTCCTTCTCCGCCAACGGGAACCCCTTGTAAATGCTGAAAAGACCAGTGTTTACCGGGGGTTTTGTTTTTTTGTTGTTATCTTTTTGACACATTAAAACACATATTTCTGCATGGTTCGGCAGTAAAAAGTGCAGTAAATTTTCGAGCAGATTTTCCTACCGTTTGGCTTGCCGTTGGAGCTCATCGCGAAAATAGCGAGGAATGTACAGAGCCTTTGCATCAACGTTCTCTCGTCGGTCAATGTAAAAGACCGTACATCGCTTGTCGAGGAAAGCATTTCACCCGAAAATATAAGCGATATCTGAATCTGTTACGCAAAAAAGAAGCCACCATGCTGTCAGTTGCTGGGGTCCAATTCCCCAAACAGCTTCAGCGGTTGATAGCTTCTACTCCTATTATACACAAATTCAATGAGAAAGTCAATAGTAATATTTCGACCAAATATTTCATCGGGAGGGTGCGGAGCATGGCTGAGCAGCAGGCGCTTATAGGTACATATTCGGAAAAGACCGTGCATGCGCTGCTGAAACAGTATTTTGAGCCGGACAGCCGCTATCATGAGGTGAAATACGCGGGCTATATAGCCGATATCAAGCATGATAACAGAATAGTCGAGATTCAGTCGACACAGCTCTATCGGCTGCGAAAGAAGCTCGCGGTATTCTGCCAAGAGTGTGAAGTGAATGTTGTTTATCCCGTTCCGAGGCGCAAACAAATTGTATGGATAGACAGCGAGACAGGTGAGGTAAGCAAGCCGCGTCTGTCGCCGAAAAAGGGAAGCGTGTACTCGATATTTCCCGAGCTTGCCGATCTGCACGAGCTGCTGCTATGCCCGTCGCTGAGCTTTACCGTAGTACTGCTTGATATTACGGAGTATCGCTATACATCGACCGAGAGCGAGAAATACCCGCACAGCATGCGCTTCGGTGCGCGCCGTGCCGATCGTCTGCCGACCGAGATAGTCACGCAATATACATTTTCCGGTCGCGAGTCATATATATCGCTTCTGCCGAGCGAGCTCGGCGAACAGTTCACTATATCCGAGCTTGCGGAGGCGGCGGGGATCACCTATCGCTTGGCGCAGAAAATGTGTGCCGTTCTCCGGACACTCGGTTATCTGCGCGGCTGCGGTAAGCGCGGCAGATGTATTCTGCTTGAACTGTCATAATTTGCTCGGTATATGTCGATACACAGCGGTCCGAACGAGAAGCCGAATTGCATACACATGCTATACTAATGAAAGAAAGCATATATTGAAAATAAGCGAGCACCCGAAAGTTAAGCCTCTTTCGGGTGCTCGCTGCGTTTTGTTTGCTTTTTAACTTACTATGTTATCGGTTCTATATTTTAGGTGTCAATCAAGTCCCTTGAATTTCTTGATCTGGAATTTCATCAGGTCGAGATAGAAGGTGCCGAATGCGACAGACGGCTCAATATCCTTGGAAACCTCGGCGGAGGGCTGCTCTCCGGTCAGCCACTCGTTCCACGAGACGATAAGCGCTATCCGTGCGCCGAGATCGTCGGCGCGCTGGAATGCGCGCTTAAATGTAGCGCCGTTCTCTCTGCCGACTGCCGGTATCGTGATGTTGTCGCCGCTTCCGTCCTGACGTGTTGCGGCGGAGATGGTCACGCACTCAACATATCCGTCGGCATCAACGGTGAACGACTGCGCACCGCGCTCCTCCCAGCTCCAAAAGCCGCCGGAAACAAGATTGTCGCGATCCTTCATCAGGCTGCGCTGCTGCGAAACATATCCGCTCATCCATCTTATCTCAAAGCGATCGTCATTCCAGAGCGAAGAGGGATTGCTTGTGTACAGATTAGGTGTCGCGCCGTAGCAGATGAGCAGCGGCTTGCCGTTGTAATAGTAGTACATGCTATTGTACTCGGGATTATTGATATAGGTATTGTATACCTGATCGACCTTGCGCTGATGGTCGCCGCTCGGGATGGTATCTCTGCCTGCATGTCCGGGACCGACGAAAATGCAGATCTTAGGTGCGTTCGGGATATCCTTCCATATCTCAAACAGTTTAGTGGTAGAGTCCTCTATCATCGACATGCCGTAGTTGTAGTTGTCCTCTGCATGGTAGGTGGTGTTGTTTGACCAGTCCACGAATACAAAGTCAACTCCTGCTGCGGCGAGCTGCTCACCGTGCAGACGGATGATGGACTCATCGTCGGAGCGATAGGTGCCGTAGAGCGGGGTGCTCCATGTACCGTAGCCCCAGCGCGACATATCGGAGTGCCATGTTGTATAGGCGATGCCTACCACACGCTCTGATTCGGGGACTTTTTTATACATTCCTACGCCGACCTGACTCGATTCGACATCGGAGGTGTCGGTAACTATCGTTCTGTATTTATTAAAGCTGTCGCGGAGCTTGTTGCGCTTTATCTCGGTGATAACGCGCTTTGCGGTATAATAGAATGTTATGCCGTTTTCGCTGTCGTGCTCGAGCCTGTAGCCGAGCTCGGAGGCGAGCTTGTCCGCTGCGACGAGCAGGCGGCCGTCCTCAGCCTCTGTTTTTATAACAGCTACCGATCTGCCTGAGGATATCACCGTTCCGGTGCGCTCGTTAAGCTGAAGGAATTTTTCGCCGTAGGAGAGCGTAACAACTCCGTTCTCGCGGGTGCAGCCGAGACCGAGTATCTTAGCGAGCATCTCGACATCTGCCATGAGCACGCCGTCTGTGATGCGTGATTTCGCAATTCCGTCAAATGCCTCGAGACCGACAAAGGCGTATTCATCGTTATCGCCTACGGCATAGAGCGGATTTGCGGCTGTGTACCCGAGCTCTGACTTGAGCGTGACATCTGAGAGGTTTATATCTGCTGCGATAGCCTTCATGAGAGCAACAAGATCTCTTGTGTCATAGCTTCCGTCGCCGTTAACATCAATATGGGCGCTGTCGGCAGCCATATCCTTCATCAGGCGTACAAGATCCTTGGTATCAATGCTTCCGTCTCCGTTTATATCGTAAGCATCGTTGCCGCCGTAAATGCTCAGAACAGTAGGCAGGGACAGCGCGATTGCCGATACTGCGGCGATAATGCGGTGGGGTATTCTTTTCATATATTTCTCCCGAAAATGGTTATTGTTTATTCGGAGCCATACGACTCCGTATATCAGTTTATATGTTATTTCGCCCGAGTTCAATTCTAAAATGTTAACATTGGATTAAAAAAAGAGCAGACGATGGGAACAGTATTCCTATCGTCTGTCTCATTATACATTTTTGCTTATGATTTCCGAAAATGCAAAATTATTCGAGGACGAGAATGTAGTCGTGTGTGGGCTGATCGCCGCGAATGTGAGTGAACTCGGTCGACGGGAACTTCTTAGACAGCTCCGCCGTAAGCTCCTCCGCCTCCGCGCGGTCGGTATCTGCACCGCTGAACAGCATTGCAAGATCGTGGCTCGAGGTATCAAGACACTCTGCGAGCTTGAGAAGTGCTTCGCGGCGCGTAGGCTCGGAGGAGTAGATAGTGTCGCGAGAGAAGCCGATATAATCGCCCTCTGTGACATCTACTCCCTTAAAGCTCGCATCTCTGCCCGCGCGGCTGACAAAACCGGTATCGACAGCGGAAATAGCCTCGCACAGTGCTGTCTTGAGTGCTTCGGAGTCCGGCTCGTCGGGGTCGACCATCGAGATGGCAACGCAGCCCTCGCCGACCGTCTTTGTCGGGATGATGACTATCTGTGCCTTGTCGTAAATAGATGCTGCCTGATTTGCGGTGAGGATAATATTGCTGTTATTCGGGAAAACGAGAATAACGTCTGCACTGAGGCTGTCAAAAGCACCGATAAAGTCCTCGGTAGACGGATTCATCGACTGACCTCCGGAGATCACCTTGTCTGCTCCGAGCTCGTAAAATGCGGAGATAAGCCCTTTTCCTGCCGCTACCGCGACTGTTGCATAGTGCTTGTGCGGTGCTGTGGGTACAGGCGCGCTCTCGGTCGCTGTGTTTTCGCTTGCCGCACTGTCAGCATCCGCCGACGGTGTTTCTGTCATTGTCTGCGTGTCGATTGACTTTTTCGCATCGGCATCGCGATTATGCTCTCCGTGCTCTTTTGAGGAATGCTGAAGGGTCATATTCTCGACCTTGAGTGTGAGAAATTCGCCGAAGCGCTGACCGTAATCGAGTACCTTACCGGGGGTGAGCGAATGTACATGGACCTTTACGATAGAGCCGTCGCGGAATGCAACGACCGAATCGCCGAGCTCCGACAGCCCGCGTATGAATTCGTCGATATCAAAGCTGTCGATATCCGTCTTTTTATGCTGCAGACGGAGCAGAAACTCGGTGCAGTAGCCGAACTTGAGCTCAGAGTCCTCGGTAAAGAGCGAGAGGTCGATGCGAGGCGCGCTCGATGCGGTAGCTGTTTCCGCAAGCTGTTTGCCGGTTCCCTCAAGTGCGGCGAGCATTCCGTCGAAGATGTAGACGAGGCCCGCTCCGCCGGAGTCGACCACGCCTGCCTCCTTTAGCACATCGAGCTGCTCCGGCGTATGCTCGAGCGAGCGGCGAAGCTCGGTATTGAAATCGCGGAAGTAGCTGTCAAGCGTGCTGTTTTCATCAATGCGGTCGCCTGCGAATTTTACGGCATCGCGGTAAACTGTAAGGATCGTACCCTCGACAGGCACGGGTACTGCGGAGTAGGACTCCTGAATGCCGCGCTCCATCGCAAGATGCAGAACGCGCACATCGGCGCTCGGCTTATCCTCGAGTCCTTTGGAGATTCCGCTGAATATGCGGGACAGAATAACTCCGGAGTTTCCGCGTGCGCCGAGAAGCATTCCGCGCGAAGCAACGGACGAAGCCTCGGACAGCGAATCCGAATCGCTGTCGCGCAGCATGCGTGCGCCGGACTCTATTGTCATAAACATATTATCCCCCGTATCGCCGTCGGGGATAGGGAATACGTTAAGGTCGTTTACTGCAGTCTTGTTCGACGAGAGGTTTGCCGCACCGGACACTATCATGTCGGCGAAGGTCGATCCGTCTATATAGTTCTTTTCCATCTTATCACCATACACCTTTACAGTTCATCAAATAACGATCTCCGCCCCTTATAGGTCGGGCTCGGTATCAATTGCGGCTGTCGGCGCGAATAATGAATTTTGCGCGGCACAACATCCGGAAAAAGCTGTTTCGAGCAGGAACACCGACCGGCGGTATCGCCGGGTCAAACATTTCCCACTCTTGCATATTATAATATATTTTGCTAAAAAAGAAAAGACCTAATATACGTCATTAGCAGACAGACTGCATATATGTGAGGAATAAGTAACACAATACACGAATAATGTATAATAAATCGCCCAAGAATATTCGACACCATACGACATTTATACGGTTGTTATTACAGCGGGTACCTATGTTTATTTGCCGCGGCGCTACCTCGAACAGCACAAAACGGTTTCGGGCTTTAAAACCTTGACAAGCCTGCCGCCGTGTGTTATCATTACATTGTATTCTATGTATATTTCAGTATGAGAAATTGTGCGTGGATCTATATGAATTGAAAAGGAGAATAAAGATATGGCAGAGAATAAAAAATGCTGCTGTGGCGGCAAAATGAAAGAGAACACCGAGAACGAAAAGAAGCCTGTGTCTGCCGACTATGCACGCGGAACGGTAGGCGAGGGAGAAAAGCAGACAGAGTCCTGGACCTGCAAGTTCTGCGGAATGGCTAATACCGGCGCGTTTTGCAGCGGCTGCGGTTCGCCTCGATAAGTTTTTTTCGGAGCGCGGAGTATATTCGTATCTTCATCGAGTGCCGCGCGGTCAAGTAAATTCTCAAATCAAAAAACAAAAACGGCATGGAGCGGTCGATACCGACTCCTGCCGTTTTTGCATAGTGCGCTCGTCATGCGATACAACATGGTGATGTGAGAGGTCGGCTGCTCAACTGATGGGTAGCCTCCTACTCGATTGAACATTATGCGGTAAGACTTATCTTGCGTCCTTGCCCCAGAAGAAGAGTGCGATAGTGCCGGGACCGGAATGGCTTCCGATTACCGTACCGATATCGAAGATATGTACCTTGCCGTTCATCTTATGGAAGTGTGCTTCAATGAGTGCGGCGAGTGCCTCTGCGTCCTCCTTGGCGTTTGACTGGCTTATAAAGCACTTTTCGGAGTAGTCGTCGCCGTCCTGACACATAGCGACCATCTTTTCAAAGGCAGCCTCCATCGTTTTTTGCTTGGTGCGAATCTTTTCCATGGGTATCAGCTTGCCCGCGTCGTCGACGTGGAGCAGGGGGCAGATCCCGAGCAGTCCGCCGATAAAGCCGGCGGGCTTGGATACGCGACCGCCTCTGATATAGAACTTAAGTGTCGTAGAATAGAACCAGTGATTAACGCGGAGCTTGTTCTCCTCGATCCACTTTGCCGTATCGTCGATACTCATGCCGCTGTCACGCAGGTCTGCCGCCTTGTCTACGAGCAGACCGTAGCCGGACGAGGCGCAGAGAGTGTCGATGATAATAAGCTTGCGTTCGGGATACTTCTTGCGCAGGTCTTCTGCGGCGAGGCGCGCGGAGTTGACCGTTCCTGAGATTCCGCTCGAGAGTGTCAGGTGAAGAATGTCGTTGCCCTCTGCAAGCATCTTGTCGAAATACTCGGTGTACTCGGTGACGTTTATCTGGCTTGTTCTTGTCATAATGTCGTCCTCGTCCATCATGCGATAAAACTCGGGGAACGACATGGTCTGACCCAGATCGTCGAGGTATTCCTTATCGTTGATAAAGTAGTGGAAGCATACGTATTTTATATCGCGGCTAAGCAGATATTCGAGGGACAGATCGGCAGTGGAACAGCAGCTTAAAATAAAATTGCTCATTGTTTCTCCTTATCGCGGCGGAAAGTCCGCCTGATTTTTTCCGTCAGCGACCGGCGCTGAGCTATTAGTAAAGTAATTTTTGCGTGCGGCAGCTGTTTTGCGTCGCAAGCATATCTACTTTACTATATTATCATAACACGAATTAACCGCAAAATCAAGTATATTTATTTTACGGACGGTATTTATTTTCCGTACCGCCGCGAGTTGCTGGAAGCGCCTTTCCTTTTTATGCTTGCCGGGGTACAATATATGCAAAAAAACATCGGGAGAATAATAACACTATGCAATAATATCGCAAAAGCAGAAAAGCTCTGTCTCCGCGATCAGGTGAAAATTTACCGTCGACGCAAGGCGGTTATCCTCACCGAGGGCAAGAGA
Organism: uncultured Eubacteriales bacterium; assembly: GCA_900545935.1. Classification (GTDB taxonomy): domain Bacteria; phylum Bacillota; class Clostridia; order Oscillospirales; family CAG-272; genus UMGS911. Next base: position 16,366 of record URAP01000013.1, on the reverse strand, counting down.
CTTAGCACTCCGAGGGACATTCCGTACGCAGTACATGGTGAAGGACGATATAAAATGCAGTTGATCGTATCGTTCTGATGGATAGGCTGAAAATGCAGCAGCTTAATAAAGAGCAGAGCTGCCGTGACCGATCTCACGGCGGCTCTGCTGTTTTAGCTTTGCATGTGTGACAGCCGGCGATCCTTTGCCGGCGATAGGGATAAATTGTTTTCAGAAAGGTAGGGCGGTATTTTCTCTTCTCAGAACGCCACGCGCTTTACGAGCGCGACGATGCAGAGAATGAGTGCGAGCGGGACGTATATATAACGTCCGACGGCGTACCACAGCTTACCGCGCTTATGGTCGCTGCCGGTATTTACCGCGTCGAGCAGCTCGTTCTTTTTCATTACATAGAACCATGAGATCGCGCCGAGGGTCGCTCCGATGGGAATGATGTAGATAGATACAAGATCCATCCACGGTCCCCATTTTGATATCGTCTCCATGCCGATACCGGCGCCGAGACAGATAACGCAGAGTATGCCGAGCACGACCCAGCGATTGAGGCGCGGAAAGCGGTCGAGCAGCGACTCGGCGACAGCCTCGAACATATTCTGCAGCGAGCTGACCCCCGCGAATATCATGGCTGCATACAGAATAATAGCGAACAGTCTGCCGAGCGGGATATCCTGAAGAATATTAGGCAGCGTGACAAAGAGCAGGGACGGACCCGCGCCTACGTCAAGTCCGTAGGAGAAGCAGGCGGGGATTATTACGAGTGATGCGACGAGCGCCGCAATAGTATCGAATATCGCGGTGTGGCGCGCCACTCCGACGACATCCTCGTTTTTTGACAGATACGCGCCGTATACGATCATACCGCTGCCTGTTACGGAGAGTGAGAAGAATGCCTGCCCCATCGCCCATATCCATACCATCGGATCCTTCAGCGCCTCCCAGTTCGGCGTGAGCATGAAGCGGTAGCCCTCTCCGGAGCCGGGCAGGAACGCCACGCGCACCGCAAGGATGAGAAAGATAACGAAGAAGAGCGGCATCATTATTTTATTTGTCTTTTCGATGCTGTGAGCGCCGAGTGATAGTGTGAGCAGCGTTCCGACGACAACAATAATATGATACGGTACAACCGAGAAAGCACTGCCCGAGAAGGATGAGAACCACACCTCGGTATCGGTAGACATGAGCGTGCCGGTCACCGAATCGACAAGTGCCTTGAGAACATAGCTGATGATAACGGCATAGCCGATGGCGATGCACATCGAGCCTGCGAGCGGAAGCCAACCGACAAAGCCGCCTGCGCGTCCTGCGGTCTTTCCGCGTGTCTGCCATGCGCCTCTGTATGCGCCGAGCGTGCCTGTGCCCATTTTGCGTCCGATGGCGAACTCCGCGGGAAGCGCTACATAGCTGAATATCACGACGAAAAGAAGATATATCAGGAGAAAAGCTCCTCCGCCGTTGCTGCCGAGCTTACTCGGAAAGCCCCAGACATTTGCCATACCGACCGCAGAGCCGACCGATGCAAGTATAAAGCCCCATCGGCTTGCGAAGCTCTTAGTGTTTTTGTTGTGTTTCATTTTTACCTCACGGTTGATGATTTTCGGTCTGTGCGGCATAGCGGAGCTGCATCAGACAAAATAATGCACTCCGAGTATTATACCGCAAAAAAACAAAAATGTCAACAAATTATGCAATATTTAAAATGCATTATATTATGTTTTGTAACAATATATGAATATAATCCCACGCAAGCCCAAGCTCGGCGGCAAGGCGATGCAGCTTATGCGTGTACCCGTTTGCGGATGCACTTTTCTCAAAGCATAAAACATCACCCCGCCGCAGTCCTTTGTGCTGCGAAGGGGTGATATCGCTGTAACGAGATTATATAGCCATTCTTCGTTATCTTTCTTAACCTTGCGGTGCGATCTTCAGCGGCGGTTATCGCGTCTGCCGAACAGTGTCAGCACCTGAACGAGGAAGCGCAGAAAATAGACGAGCGAGGTGAGCAGCGAAGCAAGATAGGTCATTGCCGCTGCCGAGAGCACCTTTGATGCCCCGGGAATCTCGTCCTCCGCAAGGATACCGGACTCAAGCAGCATCTCCTTTGCGCGCCTGCTTGCATCCAGCTCGACCGGCAAGGTAACGAGCGCAAATAGAAAAGAGCCGCCGTAGAGGATAACTCCTATAAGGGCGATGTGAAAGCCGAGATCGGGATCTGCATTTGCTGCAAGTCCGTCGAGAAGCAGACCGATCAGCACGAGAGGAAACGAGAGACGTGAGCCGATGTTGACCACCGGTACGAGTGCGGTGCGTATGCGGTACAGACCGTAACCGGTCTGCTTCTGCATAACGTGACCGATCTCATGCGCCGCGACAGCGACCGATGCCACCGAGCGTCCGTCGTAGGTACTCTCCGAGAGATTGACGCTTCCGCGCGTCGGATTATAATGGTCTGTCAGACTGCCGCCTATTCTGCCGACAGAAATTCCGCTCACGCCGCCATAGCGCAGCAGGCGATTTGCGGTATCACAGCCGCTCAGACCCGAGCGGATCGGCCGGCGTGAGTATTTTGAATAAGCAGAGCGCACCTTACCGCTTGCAATTGCGGAAATGAGCATGCAGAGCAGTATCGCTATCAAAAAAATAAAATAATCGCTTGAGTATAGCATAGTATCTTTCCTCCCGTAAAGATGTCGAGCGGATATTTCGACCGATGCTTTTATCGGTCGAAGTTTTTGCGTACAAAGGCAGCTGTAATCGCCTCAATGCCGAAGAGTATCAGGTATACGGCAACAACATATCCGAGCGCGTGCAGGGTTATAAATGAGAATGCCGGGCTGAGCAGCATCAGCATGCCGAGGACGAGCCCGAGTATGTCCGATGTCAGCGACATTACATAGTAGAACGGACCGCCCATCATACGCATCAGCGGCGTATGCGTTAGTCCCGAGATGCTGTGCGCGATAAACCAGATGGGGAGAAGCACGGTCAGCGCCCATTTTCCGACGCTTGGGTTTGCGAGCAGCATAAAGCCGCACATAACGCTGAGTATGCCGGATATCAGCGAGACCATGGGTCCGAATCCGGTAAAGCGCGAGATATGGGCGTAGATCACTATATCGCATATGCCCATGATGACTGCGAACACACCGTATATCACCACAGCGCCGGTCAGCATACCGTCCGGTCGCAGCAGAGTGTATATTCCGAGAGCGATCATCAGTATTCCGCCGATAAGCTCGATCCACACGAAGCCTGTTTTTTTCTTCATATCAGTAACCTTGACCTTCGCCGCGCGAAGGATTTTTCCTTTCCTGCGAATTTGCCGTAAGACCGCCCGGCGCATGATGCGGAGCGGCATTGTCGTCCGAAGTTCGTTTATCTGCCATAGCTCAGATGTATCTTGTCATAGCTCAGACGGATGCCGTGCCGTCGGGCGCCGGTGTATCTGCGGCGGCTTCCGATCTTTTGGAGTCGGCAACTATCGACATGAATTCCTCACCGGTTATGGTCTCCTTTTCATACAGATACGCGGCAAGGCGGTCGAGCAGTCTGCGATTCTCACCGAGCAGTTTACGCGCCTTTTCGTGCTGCTCGCGGATAGTCTTGACTACGCGCTCGTCGATACCCTTTTGTGTGTCCGCCGAGCAGGCAAGGGAGGTGTCGCCTCCGAGGTACTGATTGCTTACCGTCTCCATCGCCACCATGTCAAAATCGTCACACATACCGTATCTGGTTATCATAGCGCGGGCTATCTTGGTCGCCTGCTCTATATCGTTCGAGGCACCGGTGGTTATCTGTCCGAATACGATCTCCTCGGCGGCTCTGCCTCCGGTGAGCGTAGCTATCTTGTTTTCGAGCTCCTCTTTGGTCATCAGCACCTTGTCGTTCTGCTCTACCTGCATGGTGTAGCCGAGCGCGCCGGAGGTGCGCGGAATGATTGTTATTTTCTGAACGGGAGCGGAGTCGGTCTGGAGCGCGGCAACGAGTGCATGACCTATCTCGTGATAGGCTACGACCTTTTTCTCACCGTCGGTCATTATGGCATTTTTCTTCTGATAGCCGGCGATAACGACCTCGATGCTTTCCTCAAGATCAGCCTGACATACGGTGGTACGGTTATTGCGGACCGCACGGAGCGCTGCCTCGTTTATAATGTTGGCAAGCTCTGCGCCCGATGTGCCAGCAGCCATGCGTGCAATAACGTGAAAATCAACATCCGGGGCGGTCTTTATCTTCTTTGCGTGAACGCGGAGGATAGCCTCGCGTCCGGCAAGGTCGGGCAGCTCGACGGGTACGCGGCGGTCAAAGCGTCCGGGACGCGTAAGCGCGGGATCGAGCGACTCGGGACGGTTGGTCGCGGCGAGAATGATAACGCCGTTGTTGCCGCCGAAGCCGTCCATCTCGGTCAGCAGCTGGTTGAGTGTCTGCTCGCGCTCGTCGTTTCCGCCTATCTGACCGTCGCGCTTTTTTCCTATTGCGTCTATCTCGTCGATAAATACAATGCAGGGCGCTTTTTCCTTTGCCTGACGGAACAGATCGCGTACCTTCGATGCGCCCATTCCGACGAACATTTCGACAAATTCCGATCCGGACATCGAGAAGAAAGGTACACCCGCCTCGCCTGCGACCGCCTTTGCGAGCATGGTCTTACCGGTACCGGGAGGGCCTACGAGCAGTACGCCCTTAGGCATTGACGCGCCAACGTCGGTATATTTCTGCGGATTGTGCAGATAGTCAACTATCTCGGCAAGGTTTTCCTTTGCCTCATCCTCGCCCGCAACATCCGAGAAGCGTATGCCGTCGCTCGACGGTACATATACCTTTGCGCTGCTCTTGCCCATTCCGAAAGCCATCGCATTCGGTCCGCCCGCCTGATTCATCATCTTTTTAGCCATATATTGACCGAGCATTGTGAATATGATTACAGGCAGAACAAAGGTCAGCAGAAAGCTGAGCAGGGGCGAGGCCTGCTGCTGTATATTACGCGTGAATTCTGCGCCGCATTCGTACAGACGCTCGGTGAGCGTCGGGTCGTTCATCTCGCCGGTCTTGTATATTTGTGCCTCATCCTTGTCGGTGAATACTATCTCGGAGTCGTCTATTTCGACTCTGCCGATATTCTTCTCCTCTATCATCTTCATAAAGGTGCCGTAGTCGACCTCCTGTACCTTTGCGTTCATCAGCAGGGGAGAAACGACCGTATTGAAGATCAGTATTATAAGCAGTACTATTCCGTAATAGTATATCAGCGGTTTTTTCGGTGATTTTACTTCTTTCATTATCGCTCAGCTCCTTTTTTTGTGCCTTTGCGGCGCTTGATAAATATATAATGCGGCTCCTATTGACTGCCGTAACGTGCGCCGGGAATCATAGTATCGGCGCAGTCTGTCCGAATATCATCTCTGTATATTCGAATATCGGTTCTGACTATCCGAATGTGTGTGGCAATTTTTCGGGCGCTTATGCCTATGCGGCAAATCTGCTGCGAGTCAGATGGTCTCCGCTGCGGGAAGCGCGTCGGTATCGAGCGCCGGTGTTCCGCCGTCGAGCGACCTGCGAAGCATCAGCTCTACCTCGGCTCCGATATCGCGCGCCTGCATTTCCGCCACGCGTTCGGCGGGGATGATGCCCGCTATGTTAAGGTAAACGTCGGTGCGCCTGCGAAGAACATTTTTGTGTATCTGTTCTGTGCCGCGTATTGCCATTACCGCGATTGGCGCTCCGGCTTTCTGCGCTATTCTGAACATACCGCAGTGAAACGGCAGAAGTTCTCCGCTCTTGCTCCGTGTTCCCTCCGGGTAAACGCCGACAGAGACCTCTCCGTTGCCGAGCAGCTGCTCCGCCTTGCGCATCGTCTCCACCGATCTTTTCGGGCTTGAGCGGTCTATCGAGAGAAAGCAGCATTTGCGTATAAAGCGGCCGAAGAACGGTATTCGGAAGTTGCCCTCCTTTGATATGAATGCTATCTCCCATTGCGGCAGCACCGTCCACTGAATGATGGGGTCAAAGTTCGAGCGGTGGTTTCCGACGAAAAGCAGCCGCCCGTTCTGCGGCAGCAGCTCGGTGCCGCTGACATGCACATGCACCCGCAAGAACCATAGGGCGAATGCAGACGAGCGGCAGAGCAGCGCACGATAGAAGCGGCTGTTGTGAATGTATTCTTTTTTTGTGACAAAGAGGGCGCACACCGCAAGAAACAGCAGGCACACGCAGAATACCCCGAACAAAGCAAGCAGCAGTGCAAGCAGTAACTCCGGCATTAGCATACCGCATCACCTCCGACAATGCAGGGAACGGGCGACGTTACGGAATACCACGTTACACCCGGAACAGTCTCGCCGTCTATCTGCAGCGGCGTGGGACGGTCGAACTCTACCCGTATAGTATTTCCTTTAAATATACTGACATACTTCTTGTGCTTTACGTGCTTTCCCTTGAATACAGACGGGAATATAGTCAGCGCGTGCAGGCGGCTGAGACCGTGAATGACGGCGAGCGATACCGCACCGTGCGAATCGAGGCGATCCTGCTCCGGCGCTGCCATTATACCGCCGCCGTAATAGCGTCCGTTCATTACCGGGGCGAGCCATACGCGCTTGTAGCTGTGGCTCTTTCCGTCTACGGTAACGGTCGCATTCCTCGGACGGAAGCGGCGGAGCAGCCCGCCGAGCGCAATTTTCGCATAGCTTATGTTGTGATGCCGTCCCTGAGCTCGGTTATCGCGCCGAACATTGTCTGCCGTTTCGCTGCAATAGCCGTCAAGCCCGAAGCCGACATTGTTAACGAACAATCTGCTCTCTCCGCCAAGTGTTACTTCGGGCAGCCGACAGAGATATCTGTTTATCGGCAGCGGGCGGACCTCGCCGAGATCGCGGGCAAAGTCATTGCCCGTTCCGGTCGGCAGATAGTATATTTTGTTTCGTATCGGCAGTCCCTTTATGCCGTTGGCAAAGAGGCTCAGCGTGCCGTCGCCGCCGCAGAGAACTACTGCTGCATCCTCCTCGAGTCCGCTGAAAAAAGTGCGGAAGCTCGATATTCTGCATATATTTATCGGTACGGTATCCTTCCCTTGCTCGCGCAGAGTGTGCAGGGTAGGGTCGGTATCGGTTGAACCCGCATGCGGATTATATAGTATGTATGTTACCGCCACGGCGGTCTCCTTTCTTCGTTTGCGGACGGGTGTGATCTACAACACTCAGCGCGAGCCGAGTGCGAATTTTGATTCCGTGCCCGCAACAAGCCGCTTGAAGTTTTCCTTATGACGAAGCGCAATAAACAGAACCGTCGCCGCCTCGATGAGCACCGTAGGCCGGGCTGCACCGAACAGCGCAAGCAGTATGGGGCAGCAGAGCATAGCCGTTACGGTGGAGAGGGACATGTACTTTGTCGTGAAAAGCAGCACGATCATGATGAGAGTTGCGATGAGTCCTACGCGCCAGTCGATGACATAGACAGTTGACAGACCGACGAGAAAGCCCTTGCCGCCCTTAAAGCCGTACCATATCGGAAAGGCGTGACCGAGTACGGCGATAAATCCTGTATAGGCTGCGCCGAGCTGCCAAAGTCCGAGCGTGCGCTCGAAGAGTGAAGCAAAAACGCTCACGACAACGGCAGCCTTGCACAGATCGAGCACAAGCACGACCCACGCAAGTCGCATACCGAAGCTGCGCTTGAAGTTTGTAAATCCTGCATTTCCGCTTCCGTACTCGCGTATATCCTTTTTGTACACTGCACGGGAAAGGGTTATGGCGGGATTCCATCCTGCGATAAGATATGCACATATCGCGGCGGAGATGTAGAGCAGATAATTCATTGCAAGTACCGTATCTCGCGGCGGGCAAGCCATGGAGGCACACAGCGGCGAGAATTCCCTTTATACAGTTATTGTTTTATGTATATATTGTTATTCGAGAATGATGATATAGTCGTATATCGGCTGACCGCCGTAAAGCAGATAGACCTCGGTATTCGGGTAATGAGAGTTGATATAGCTTTCAAGCTCCGAAGCCTCCTCTGCAGATGCATCGGCACTGCGTAGGATGATGCAGACATCGTAGCCTCCGAGACCGAGCTTGTCCGCAGTCTTGCACGCAGCATCGAGCCGCGAATCGGAATCGGCAATAATGTCCTTGCCGACAAAGCCGATGTATTCCCCCGCCTTTACCTCTCCGGAGTCGCGTATACTGCGCGATATCCCGGCGGTAACCACGCCGCCGAGCGCATCACAAAGCTCCGACTCTATCGTATCGGCATCGCCCGACTCGTCCGAGAACATGGAGATAGCCGCATAGCCCTCTCCGATGGTCGTGCACTCGATAACGCGTATGTCGGCATCGGTGTACAGCTCAGCCGCCTGCTTTGCCGCGAGGATGATGTTTCCGTTGTTCGGCAGGACGAATACCGTTTGCGCCGAGACCTCGCGGAATGCGTCGATAAAGTCGCGTGCCGACGGGTTCATACTTTGACCGCCGTCAATGACTATATCTGCACCGCGCTCGGAAAACAGCTGCTTTACGCCCTCGCCGGAGGCAACGACCACGATGCCGAACTGTTTTTTCGGTGCCGCTTCGGTCGTTTTTGTATCAACCGCATCGGCGGACGGTGCAGACTCGGCATCGTTATCGTTATAATCTGTGTTCTCGCCTATACCGAGCATGCTGCTGTTGTGCTGAAGCGACATATTCTCGATCTTGACCTTGAGAAATTCGCCGTAGCGCTGACAGAAGGCGAGCACGCGGTCGGGGGTCTTGGTGTGTATATGCAGCTTGACAATGCTACCGGTCTTGAAGGCGACAACACTGTCTCCGATACCGCTCAGCCACTCGGTGAGCGACTCGACACGGAGCGTCTCGGGATCGGTCTTGCTTCGCTGTAGGCGCAGCAGCAGCTCGGTGCAGTAGCCGTACTCAAGCTTGCTGTTTTCGTCGAAGCTGTCGAGATCCGGCTCGGCGGCGGACGGTGCAGCGTCCTGCCAAGAGGTATCGACTGTCTCCTCCGAGCTGCTGTCCGAGAGCAGTGCATCGAGCATTCCCTCCGCTATGTATATCAGTCCCGCGCCGCCGGAGTCAACGACTCCCGCGCGCTTTAGGACCGGCAGCATATCAGGTGTGCGCTCGAGTGTTCTTTTAGCCTCGGAGATAAAGTCGCGCAGCAGCTCTACTGGCAAACTCGGGGCTTTTCCGGCTACATAGTCGGTCGCACAGCGCATAACGGTGAGCATCGTGCCCTCCGTCGGCTGCATTACTGCGTCGTATGCGGTTCTTGTCCCGCTTTGCATCGCACGGATGATAAGCTCCGCATCGGCTGTCTCCGCTCCGTCAAGAGCACGCGCCATTCCCTCGAATATCTGTGAGAGAATAACACCTGAGTTACCTCTTGCGCTCAGCAGCATTCCGTCCGATATACGTCTCGAAAGCTTTCCGATGCTTCCGCTCTCGGTGCTTGCGATGCTGTCCGCTCCGCCGGAGGCTGTCTGCAGCATATTGCTGCCGGTGTCGCCGTCCGGAATTGGGAATACGTTGAGATCGTTTACCTCCTGAGCGTGTGTGCGCAGACGGGCAGTGCCTTCGCGTACCATACGCGCGAGCAGTGCTCCGTCGATCTCGGATATATGCTCAAGTGTCGCCGTAGCTGTCGCCATTTCTCTTATTTCTCCTCCGCAGAAAATGTTACGGGCTTACCGAACGCCCAGATACCGAAGGCATCCGGTCCGATGGAAGCGCCGATGATAGGTCCGATAAAGCCTACCGCAATATCGCGGCAGCCGATCTCAGTGCGTATCATTTCCTTGAGCTCCTCGACCTCCGCAGCGCTGCAATCGGCATGTGCAAGGTATACGGTCTGATCCTCGGGGTCGATTATATTCTCCTTGAGCTGAGCAACGAGCTCATGCAGCGATGCTTGTCTGCCCTTTATCTTCTTGATAGGAGTCTGTGTGCCGTTTACATCTGAGATGAGTATCGGCTTTACGCCCATCAGATTGCCGAAAAATGCGGCGGAGGCGGTAACTCTGCCCGACTTCTTCAGATGCTCGAGCGTATGAACGGTGACGAACTGCTGCACTGTCTTGCGTATCTCGAGAATGCGGGCATTTATCTCCGCTGCGGTCTTGCCGTCCCCGGCGAGCTTGGCAGCTTCGACAGCAAGTGCGCCCTCACCCATGGAGGCGTTGAGCGAGTCGATGCAAAATATCTGTGCGTCGGGGTAGTCGGCAAGCAGCTTCTTTGCGGTAACATAGCCGGTATTTACAGAGCCGCTCTGCTTGGACGAGCATGCAATATAAACGATATCGCAGCCCTCGGAGAGGTACCGGCTGAATATGCGGTTGAACTCATCGACAGAGACCTGTGCGGTGGTGATCCTCTTGCCGCCGCGGATGGTGTCGTAGAACTTATGAACATCGTCAGCACCCCATGTCAGGATAGCGGGGGACTCTACGCCATCCTCGACTGTCGTCATCTTTGCATAGTCGATGTCGTATCGCTCGAGCAGCTCTGCGGTAAGATCGGAGCAGGAATCGGTGATTATCTTGACTTTTCTCATAATAGTATCTCCTCGTTAACTTGTGGCGTGCATTATAGCGCGTGATGAATTTACTGTGTGCGGAGTGTTTCCGCTGCGGCAATAAAATTTAAATGTAAAATGCTTTCTCCCTGCACATGAAGAGTCTGCCTTTTTAGTCGCAAAGCATGCCGATTCAACATTTTACAGCTAAGTATATTCGTTCAATATAAACTGAAACGAAACTTTTCGACATTTTTACTCATTTTTTTAAAAAACGAATCTCTGCCTCCCCGACTTGACACAGCTGTCGCGATAGGGTAAAATACGTATGTAAATATTATCGGATATTATATGTATTCGAAGTTATCCGAAGCATTGGCATATCTATTATTCGCCTATTATTGACAGGGAGGGCAAACATGTTTCATATACTCGTAGCGGACGACGATAAGCATACGCGAATGCTGCTGCGCGCTGTGCTCGAGAGCGAGAATTATACCGTTTCGACCGCTGAGAACGGCGAACAGGCTCTCGAGCTGCTCGATCGCGAGCATATCGACCTTGTCATTCTCGATGTGATGATGCCGGAAATGGACGGCTATGAGTTTACGCGCATAGTCAGACAGACGGACAGCACGCTGCCGATACTTATGGTAACGGCAAAGCACCTGCCGGAAGATGAAAAAAAAGGCTTTTTGGTCGGAACGGACGATTACATTACCAAGCCGATAGACGAGGAAAAACTGCTGCTGCGTATTAAGGCTCTGCTGCGCCGCGCTCGGATAGTGAGTGAGCAGAGGATAGTGATAGGCGAAGTTATCCTTGACTATAATTCCTTTACCGTCACTCGCGGAGATGAGGTGCAGGTGCTGCCGCAGAAGGAGTTTATGCTGCTGTACAAGCTGCTCTCGTATCCCGGACAGATATTTACCCGCATTCAGCTCATGGACGAGATATGGGGCACCGACAGCGAGACGGGATGGGAGACCGTGACCGTTCATGTCGGCAGACTGCGCAAACGCTTCGAGGGGTGGAATGAATTCGAGATAGTCGCAGTACGCGGACTCGGCTATAAGGCGGTGAAACAGGTATGAAGAAGAAAAAGACCGCGCGCAAGGGCAGACTTGCGCTTACACTCTCGCTCTCGGTTTTCGTTTTCATAATCAATACCGTTGCGCTGCTGTTCGCGATAGTGCTCGTATACTGTCTTACCCGCCTCGGCGCAATCGACATGTCGTCGGGACAAATGGGGCTGTCTGCCGTACTCACGGTGATATCGCTTACGAGTCTTGTAATAGGCTTTTTGCTTACCGTCTTTACGAGCAAGATACCGCTGCGCCCGGTGAACAGTCTTGTCGATCAGCTCAATCGTCTCTCGGAGGGAGATTTCGGCGCCCGGCTGCATTTCGGCAGAACGGCGAGCAGTCACCCGACCTTTCAACAGATAGAGACGAGCTTTAATCGCGCCGCAGAGGAGCTTGAGCATACCGAGATGCTGCGCAGCGACTTTATCAACAATTTTTCGCACGAATTCAAAACGCCCATCGTCTCGATAGCAGGCTTTGCAAAGCTGCTGCGGCGCGGTAACCTGACCGAGGAGCAGCGCGCCGAATATCTCTCGGTAATAGAGGAGGAATCGCTGCGGCTCTCCGCGCTCGCAAATAATGTTCTCAGCCTTACGCGCGTAGAAAATCAAACCATACTTACCGATATATCCGAATTTAATCTCTCGGAGCAGATACGCGGCGCTGTTCTGCTGCTTGCCGATAAATGGACGGCTAAGGATCTGAATATTGATCTCGGCTTCGACGAGTGCCTTGTTCGTGCAAATTATGAGCTGCTGAAGCAGGTGTGGATAAACCTGCTCGACAATGCGGTCAAGTTTTCACCTCAGAACGGCACTGTAACGGTAGAGATGACCGAGACGGATCGGTCGGTGACGGTTACGGTTACAAACAGCGGACGCGATATTCCTCCGGAGAGCCTTGCGCATATCTTCAATAAGTTTTATCAGGCGGATGAATCGCACTCCTCCGAGGGCAACGGCATAGGACTCGCAATAGTCAAGCGCGTGTGCGAGCTGCACGGAGGCAGCGTCGATGCATGCAGCGACGGCGGCTTAACGACATTTACGGTAACGCTTCCGCGCAATTCCTATGCGCAGTAAATCGCGCCGAATCGACGATTGAATCTTAGTGTATTTACTTATTATATTTCATGAATGGATGTTTGAAAAGCAAAAGAAAGCACAAAGGAGTACCGACGTCGGTACATACTTTGTGCTTTTGATTATTTATTTGTTTAACAATTGATTATTTGCTTACTCAGCCGTGAATAACGAAATTCCGCTGCGCTCGGCAGCGCCCGATTATCGCTCCATCAAAATAACATATTCGAGCATAGAGTCGCATAGCTTGCGCGGCGATACGCCGTCGCGCGTCAGAAAGACTTCTCCTCTGCCGTTCTGCCATGCCGCTATGCCGTCCTGCTCGAATATCTCTACGGCATACATTCCGTCCGTAATTCCGGGGTGACGGCTGCGCCAGAGCGCTGTCGTCTCCGCAACGGTGTTTATTCCGGTGAATATATGCCCGTCGGCGCATGCGGCTCCGCATTCAAGCAGATATTCGCGGTAATCTTCTGCAAAGGTCAGACCGAGCGCCTTTTCAGCTGCCTCTACCGCAGCATCCTCCGCGCCGTCCTCGCCGCTGTAATCGGAGTACTTTCTTATTTTCTCAATAAATTCGTTCATATAGCCTCATGAAATATCAAAAAAACGGTATCGGCGCGGAGGGATACACCTGCCGCGCCGAAGTGTATTTATAATGGCATTGACCGTTGTCGCTGTGCCGAATGCGATTTATCGGTCGTGTACGGTGCGGAGAAAACGAATTTCGCTCAGAATGCAATCTTCTCCTCGATATACTCTCGCAGTCCCGCGATCGGAATGCGAACCTGCTCCATTGTATCGCGGTCACGCACGGTCACGCAGCCGTCCTCGACGGAATCAAAGTCGTAGGTGATGCAGAACGGAGTACCGATCTCATCCTCACGGCGATAGCGCTTGCCGATAGAGCCGGCATCGTCGTAATCGACCATGAAGTACTCGGAAAGCTCGGTATAGATCTTGCCTGCGCCCTCGGCGAGCTTTTTCGAGAGAGGAAGAACAGCAGCCTTGTAGGGCGCAAGTGCGGGATGGAAATGCAGCACGACGCGGGTATCGTTCTTTTCTGCGTCGATGACCTCCTCGTCGTAAGCGTCGACAAGGAACGCGAGAAAGGAGCGCTCTACGCCGAGTGACGGCTCGATAACGTAGGGGATATATCTGTCGCTTGTCTCGGGATCGAAGTAGGACAGATCCTTGCCGGAGGTATTCTGATGCTGAGTGAGGTCATAATCTGTACGGTCCGCAACGCCCCACAGCTCTCCCCAGCCGAACGGGAACATAAATTCAAAGTCGGTAGTAGCCTTGGAGTAGAAGCAGAGCTCCTCGGGCGAATGGTCACGCAGGCGGAGGTTCTCCTCGCGCATACCGAGCGAGAGCAGCCAATTGCGGCAGAAGCTGCGCCAGTACTCGAACCACTCGAGATCGGTACCGGGCTTGCAGAAGAACTCAAGCTCCATCTGCTCAAATTCACGGACGCGGAAGATAAAGTTACCGGGAGTTATCTCGTTACGGAATGACTTACCTATCTGACCGATACCGAACGGGACCTTCTTTCGCGTCGTTCTCTGAACACTCGGGAAGTTTACGAATATCCCCTGAGCGGTCTCGGGACGTAGGTATACGGTGTTTTTTGCATCTTCCGTAACGCCCTGAAATGTCTTGAACATCAGATTGAACTGTCGAATGTCGGTAAAGTTATGCTTGCCGCAGGAGGGACACGGGATATTATTCTCCTCGATGTAGTCCTTCATCTCAGCCTGAGTAAAGGCGTCGATAGGCTTGTCGAGCTCCTTGCCGTTCTCTGTGTTCCAGTCCTCGATGAGCTTGTCTGCGCGGAAGCGCTCCTTGCACTCGCGGCAGTCCATGAGCGGATCGGAGAAGCCGCCGAGGTGTCCGGAAGCGACCCATGTCTGCGGATTCATAAGTATAGCCGCATCAAGCCCGACATTGTAGGGATTCTGCTGAACGAACTTCTTCCACCATGCACGCTTGATATTATTTTTAAGCTCTGCGCCGAGAGGACCGTAATCCCATGTGTTTGCAAGTCCGCCGTAGATCTCACTGCCGGGAAAAACAAAGCCTCTGTTCTTCGACAGTGCAACGATTTTATCCATGGTCTTTTCGGTGTTCTTCATTCTGCTCATTTTACATTTGCTCCTATATATTATTTGTTTTCTGAATTATCTGTATTTTCTAAGCGACTCTATCGCATCGGTGTAGGACGGTACAAAGTAGTAGGTGCTGTTCTCCGATTTTGTTACGCCGGGGTAGGAGATATTTACTTTTTCGAACTTCGGATAAGAGAAGAGCAGCTCGATGTTGTTCTGGAGATCGTCGACGGTAAAATTCGTATCGGCATAGCCGATAACCGAATTATATACGCTCTGAGCCTTTTCCTTGTAGGAATCGGACGAGAGCTTGTCGAGCACAGCCTTCAAAAAATCGACTCCGGTTGCCATTCTCGAGATATTGCCGTCCGGGTAGGAATTGTAACGCAGCAGCTGCAGCGCCTGCTCGGGGGTGAGAGTCTGCTGACCCTTTTTGAGATTGATGGTGAGCGACTGTTCCTCATCCTTATAATACATGTCCGTCGGCACCATATAGGAGATATCTCCGATAGCACCGAGTGCGGAGACGAGATTCGGTATTGACATCGAAACATAGTAGTCGGTATTAAGACCGGTGAGTGCGCGCACCTTTTGACACAGATAGTCGAGCCCGTATTTTGAATAGAGCGCGCTGAGCGTGGTGTTTCCGCCGCTGACATATACCTGAGTGTTCGATGGTATGGTAAGAAAGATGAACTGTCCCTTTTCCTTATCAACGCGAATGAGGATTATGGTATCGACGTTTATCGTGCGTTCTTTAATCTTAAAGCCGTCTATCTCGGCATTCTTACCGGAGAGGTTGTAGTCTGTGAGCACATCGGGCTGATAGTCGTTTCCGAGCAGGAGTATGTTGAACGACTTTCCCTTAACATCTTCGCCGTTCGTCGGCGCAGGTTCGGTGATCGGATTTCCGTTGGCATCGGTTACCGTTGCACCCGAATCGTCGGTAACATATACATATCCGTCGGGCAGCTTTGATTCGCCCGAGTCATCGGTGCTTTCGGTGCTTTTTCCACCCATCGTCATCCCTTGCTCTATTGCCGGAGCGACGAAAAATGCGATCGTACCGAACACAAGAAGGGAGACGATAAGCGTTATCGCAAAATTCTTGACAGCTGACAGCATCAGTTTCTCCTTATCTGTAACATCATATATAACAGCGCAATCGCGCACACATTACTATCTCTGCTGCCGCCCGCCGAGGCGCTCCGGCAACACTCTGATGTTATATTATACCGTAACAGTTCCGTTTTTTCAAGAGATTTAGAAAAATACTTGAAATTTTACCGCGCCTATGCTATAATAATCGAGTCGATGCATACGTATAGAGTGCGTATTTTGCTATGCTTTCGCGATTTGTCGATGCAGCACGAATACGGTCGACGGATGATCACATAGCGCGTCATTGACCGCCGGCACCGAAAAGATTGATATGTTTCCGTAGCTCAGCCGGATAGAGCGACCGCCTCCTAAGAATCAGTTACAACGACCGCCTTTGGAGCAAAAGTGATTGACAATGAGTTAGTTTAAGTCCAAAATTGAATAGATTTTAAAGATGTTTCCGTAGCTCAGCTGGATAGAGCGACCGCCT
>URAP01000012.1 GCA_900545935.1 uncultured Eubacteriales bacterium | reverse complement strand
CTTGCCACCTACGTATTACCGCGGCTGCTGGCACGTAGTTAGCCGTGGCTTATTCATGAGGTACCGTCACGTCCTTCGTCCCTCATAAAAGAAGTTTACAATCCGAAGACCTTCTTCCTTCACGCGGCGTTGCTGGGTCAGGCTTTCGCCCATTGCCCAATATTCCCCACTGCTGCCTCCCGTAGGAGTCTGGACCGTATCTCAGTTCCAATGTGGCCGTTCAACCTCTCAGTCCGGCTACTGATCGTCGGCTTGGTGAGCCGTTACCTCACCAACTACCTAATCAGACGCGAGTCCATCTGCAAGCGGTTTCCCTTTGGCATCATCTCCATGCGGAATCGATGCGTTATGCGGTATTAGCAACAGTTTCCCGTTGTTATCCCCCTCTCGCAGGCAGGTTACTCACGCGTTACTCACCCGTCCGCCACTAATCCGATCGGAGCAAGCTCCGATCTTCTTCGTTCGACTTGAATGTGTTAAGCACGCCGCCAGCGTTCATCCTGAGCCAGGATCAAACTCTTCATAAAAATCTTTTATGAAGATTCAATACTGAATCTACTTAGTACTTTACTTAGGTTTTTATACTAAAGGATTTGACAAGAACTTTTTCTTTGTACATCTTGTCTTGTTTGTTGTTCAATTTTCAAGGACCGATTCGCTCCCGCTTCTCGCGACAGCTTGGTTATTATACCACTTTCGTTTTTACTTGTCAAGACCTTTTTTAAAGTTTTTTCGATTTATTCGACCGAAATTGCCTTTCGGTCTCAAAAGCAAAAGCTATAAGGTATACCGCAATGCGGTTTTTATAGTATAGCACCGCGTCTGCGATTTGTCAATATAATTTTTTCAAAAAAACGAATATTTTTCTCTCCGCGGGAAATCATAGAAATGTATGTTTAAATGTTCGTCTCGGAGGGCATGTATGGTCAGTATTTTAATAAGAACGATCTTCATATATCTATATCTTATACTCTGTATGCGCCTGACGGGCAAGCGACAGATCGGCGAGCTGCAGCTATCCGAGCTGATCACCGCACTGCTCCTCTCGGAGCTTGCCGCCGCGCCTACGGCAAATCCGTCCATTCCCCTGCTGCATGCAATCCTCCCGATAACAGCGCTTATCAGTCTCGAGATCATCGGAACGATGCTTGTAACAAAATCCGTTTTCATCCGCCGAATTCTTGACGGTGTGCCAAGCATCATTATCAACCGTGGGAAGCTGGATATTAAAGCACTGTCAAACGTCCGCATGAGCGTAGAAGAGCTGATGGCAGAGCTGCGTCTCAAGGGATATGCACACCCGGAGGACGTCTTTTACGCAATACTCGAGCAGAACGGAAAGCTATCTGTCATCCCGAGAGTTTCCGCCGTACCTCCTGCCGCAGCTGACGCGGCACTGACACTGCCCGAGAAAGGAATATCGCATCTACTTATTGTCGACGGAAATATCAGCGACAAGAGTCTGCAATTTACAAGCAAGAGCCGCGCATGGCTTTTTAAGCGCCTCAAGTCGCTTGGCTACAGCTCTGAAAAAGAGATATTCATATTCGCCGTTGACGACACCGGCGGTGAATACATCTGTGCGCAGAACGAAAGGAGCAAGTGATGAAAAGCTTTCTGATCTCCGCCCTGCTTCTCCTGCTTTCCATCGGCGCCGCAATCACATGCTCCGTATATACCGACCGCTTTTGCAATGCCGTGACGGGGCTGACAGAGAGGCTGCCGGATGATAGCGAGCTGTCCGAAATGGGCGCGATAGAGCGCGGCGAGAGCAGCGACGCAGAAATGAATTTTTCAGCCGATTCGAGCGATGCACTCGCCGCACTGAATGAGTTATCCGAACTGTGGGATAAGCACAGAAAATCGCTCGACATCTTTGTGACCGCCGATTATCTGAATCAAGCCGAGCAATCGCTGATACGTCTGAAAGCATACTATGATCGCGGATATTTCAGCGATTATCTCGCCGAGCTTGCCGTGTTCAACGGTACGATAAAGCAGATCCGTCTGCGCGAAACGCTCTCGCCGGAGAACCTATACTGAGTTGCGAAAAAAAGCAAAGAGGGAGAGCCGACTTGTATCGATTCTCCCTCTTATAATAATTCTCTATCTCCGGCAGCAGAAGCATCCGTTTGACGAAAATCGCGCACAACGACAATGCGGTCACGGCAATAGCAGCCGAAGCCGGACGAACAAAATCGACAATTACCGTCAAAGCACCGTGTCATCTGAAATCGGTCACTCCGTCGGCGAGCAGAACACGTCGGCGCATAACGGTATAATCGGTAACATTCGCCATCGCGGCGATATAGTCCGGCTTCAGATAATTAGTATTATCGGCGCAGAGCACGCAGGTAAGGCGGTTGCCGTCCTGAGAAAAGCGCAATATTTGCGGACGTATGTCCGCCGTTTTTTCTCCGCTCTTGGTACGCTTTGTTATAACAAGCGGACGGTCGCATATTATCTCCGAAAAATCAGGTACGCGCTCGTCCCCCTCCGGCGAGAATACTATCTCATATTCCGACCACGCGATATCACTCGGCTTGCGCTCAGGCACATATGCGTCCTCAACATAGAGATCCTCCGTAAGATTTGCGCGGAGCGACGCAACAATCCTCTCGCACTGCGGCGGCTCCGTCAATTTCAGCTCCATAAACTCGCACACGCTCTCTGTCCCGACAGAAAGAGTCAGCGCGAAGGACATCTTAGGATGCGGATTAAAGCCCTCCGAGTACTTGACCGGGATTTCGGCGCGGTTTATTGCCGTACGCATCGTTCGCCCGAGATCAAGATGCGAGATGTACTGCGCTCTGCCGGTCTTATGAAATCGAACGCGCAGATTATAGACGGGCAGCTGCTCCGCTGTACGGTTCGGGCTCTGCGGGCTGCGCTGCTTCGTCCCCTTTGGAGTCTGAGTAACGCGCGAAAAACTCTTTCCGTTCTGTTCCTCAAGCTCGTGAAGATTGCTTGTTACTTTATTTTCAGCCATTTTATTTTCCCTCCGTGCATGCTCCGCTGATCTTAGGACACCATCTGTGTTCTCCGGGCAGGCTGTTCGCTCCGCAGCCGGAGCAGGTTTCGGAGCAATTCCTCGTCGTCCGTGATTCATATGCCTTATCCGCCTCACGCGCAAAGAAGCTCTTCTTCACGCCGCAGTCGATAACATCCCACGGGAGGATCTCGTCACGGGAAAATTTTCTGTTCGCATAAAACGCCGGGTCTATTCCGACCGACGCAAAAATGTCGAGCCACTCGTCATAGTCGAAATATTCATCCCACGCATCGAAACGTCTGCCGCGCCGATGCGCCTCAAGCAGAGCCACCGACAGTCTGCGGTCGCCGCGCGCAAACACAGCCTCGATCCGACTCACGCGCGCATCATGCCACGTATAGCGGATCTTACGGTCGGTTATCGCCTCCCGCAGCCAATGCTGTTTTTCCTCGAGCATCTCAATAGTATCCTGCGCCTCCCACTGGAACGGGGTAAAAGGCTTCGGAATAAAGCAGGCTACGCTTATCGTGACCTGCGGACTCTTTCCGCGCTTTACATTCGGGTTTGAATAATATGAATCGACGACCGTTTTCGCGAGCTTCGCGATACCCTCGACATCCTCGCGCGTTTCGGTAGGCAGACCGTCCATAAAATAGAGCTTGACCTGATTCTTTCCGCACTCGAATGCGTTTGCACAAGCACGGAGCAGCTCCTCCTCGTGAACATTCTTGTTGATAACATCGCGCATACGCTGTGTTCCCGCCTCGGGCGCAAATGTGATTCCGCTCGTGCGGACGGTCGATATCTTCTCCATCAGCTCCTTGGTAAAGCTGTCAACGCGCAGAGACGGGAGCGACAGACTGACCTTTTTGTCATCAGTCCAAGAGAGCAGTTTGTCGGTCAGCTCGCCGAGTCGCGAATAGTCACTGATAGAGAGCGAGCAAAGAGATATTTCGTCAAAACCGGTGTTCTCATAAAGCCGCCGACACTGAGCGTCGAGCACATCGGGACTCTTTTCGCGCACCGGGCGGTATATCATTCCCGCCTGACAGAAGCGGCAGCCGCGTATGCATCCGCGATACACCTCGGGAACGATACGGTCATGCACCGTCTCTATGTACGGCATAACGAATTTGTCGGGGAAATATACACTGTCAAGATCGGCGATTATTTGCTTCTGTACCGTTC
This sequence comes from uncultured Eubacteriales bacterium, assembly GCA_900545935.1. GTDB lineage: Bacteria > Bacillota > Clostridia > Oscillospirales > CAG-272 > UMGS911. Next base: position 48,430 of record URAP01000012.1, on the reverse strand, counting down.
GCGGAATATTGTCGTACTTCGGCTCGAATGAAGAAATAGTACCGTCCGCGCCGTATTCGACCTCATAGAGAGCGGGAACATAAAAGCCATCGAGGTGTGAAGTCGCACGGAGTATCTCGGCACGACTCGCACCCTCACGCTTCATCTTTGCATACATACGCGTAAAGCGCGGCAGCATCTCCTCGCCCTCGCCGATATCGAGCACGTCGAAAAAGTCAGCGATCGGCTCCGCATTATAAGCACACGGCCCGCCGCCTATGATAATAGGATCGTTCTCTCCTCTCTCGGATGCAAGCAGCGGAATGCCGCCAAGCTCGAGCATATTGAGCACATTCGTATAGCAAAGCTCATACTGGAGGGTAAAGCCGACTATATCAAAATCGGACAGCGGATCACCGCTCTCATGAGCATAGAGCGGGATGCCGTACTCGCGCATTTTTTCCTCCATGTCCGGCCACGGAGCGTATGCGCGCTCGCACCAGACATTTTCTTCATTATTTAGTACGCCGTAGAGAATACGGATGCCGAGATTCGACATTCCTATCTCGTAGTTGTCGGGAAAGCAGAATGCAAAGCGGACATCCACTGCGTTCTTATCCTTTATGGTCTGTCCCCATTCTCCGCCGGTATATCTGCCGGGCTTTTCGACGCTTTTCAGTATAGTATGCAAATTCATGGTCATATCGGCAGCCGCAGCCGCCTATATCCTTTCTCTGAAATGTTATCGGGCAGGCATGCTCACGCAAAAGGCCCCGCACCGACAGAGCGACGCTGTATCGGTGCGGAGCCGGAGCATTTCTCTACCGGTCAATTTTTGCCGACATAAATCCTTGTGATAAGAACGGCGGGTACCATCCATGCAAGCTGATACAGCACCGCATGCCACGAGCTGACCGAGCCGCTGAGCTTGACAAGTATCATGAGCGCAACGATAACGAACGAGAATACCATTGCAAGAACCTTGAGCATGGTTCCGGTTTTCATTGCGTGCAGCACCTTTTCGCAGAGCGAATATGCCGTCATCATCGACTTGACCGATCGACGCGATGCTACGCCGCTCTCGGTATGCTCCGAGGACACGGCAAGATCGTCTATCGTGCGGCAGCGCAGTATCTTTATCGGATAATCGGCAAGACTTATGCTGCGATCGAGCATAAGATCCGTGATGTTCGGGTCAAAGGTCTTGATGCCGACGCAGATACCGAGCCTCGACAGCTGTTTGATGGTGACCTCAAAGTCGCGGTCAAGTGTATACTGGATATAGAGCTTTGCGGCTACCTCGCCGTCTATGGCGAGGTACATAATGCTGACCGAGCTCTGTCCGCGCAGTATCTCATCCTCGGGATCGGTCGGGGTGGGAAGTCCGTTGTCGGTAAAATAATCGGCGTTTCCGCAGTACACGTGTCTGCCGTCAATATACGCCTCAAGGCCACCGGAAACAACGCTCGTCAGCTTGACATCATCGGTATGCTCGAGATCGCGCGTAGCCGCTTCAAAGACCTGAGCAAGCGGACCGCCGACCTTCATAAACAGGCTTGCCACATTGGAAATGATATAGTCGATCGGGCTGTCGCCGTAGGTCTTGATACTCTTGACCATTACTCCGTGAGCCGGGAAAACATCTTTATCCTCAAAGGTTATCGCGCTCGCACTTGTGGAATACTCCTCAAGAGCACGTGCGCCGATTATCGCGCTGCCCGACTTATACGCGAGCTTTGATGCCGAGAAGAACGGCATGCTGTATATCACCATAGCCGCGCACGGCACGCCTATGGATACCGTAAACTGAGCGATCGAAAATGCACGGTTAAAGCTGCGTCCGAGGAAGAGATCAAGTGCAAAGAATACCGCCGCAGCCGCAAGCGCTATCGGAATAAGAACTCCTGTCGCGCGCTCTGCAGAGCAATGCTCTCTCATACGTGCGAAAAAGCCGTCGACAAACTTTGTCTGACCGAGACGGAATATCGTCGCATCCTCCGGCATAAATCCGGCAAATGCATTCGTTTCGAGTGTCGCCTGAGCTTCGCCGAGCGTTTCGATAACGTATTTATCCTTTTTGGATGCAATTACGTTAAAGCTGAATACCTCGCGGCGGAAGTCCATATACTCGCCGATAAGCGCGACAAGCGCCATCAGCACGCCGGTGGAGCTGAACATACGGATGCCGTCGGCAGCGCCGTGAAGATTGACGAGGCACATAACAATATCATATATAGCAGAGAATCCGAGCACCGTAACGAGCAGCGAATCCGCACCTACATGCTTATCTCGAAAGCCGAGCGCGCCGTCACGCACATGCTGAAAAGCAAGGGCGGCAGCTATGACGGTTATCTGCAGGGCGAACATCGTATATACGACCGGATATGTATGTGAGTCCATCCAGGTAGGAAGTCCCGCGCCGAATACCGGGAGATTATCATATAAGAACGAGAGTATGAACAGCAGCGCCGCGCACGCCATGCGGATAAGCAGACTGCGATATTTCTTTTTGTATCCGCCGAGAATAGTCTTTATCTGATCGGGAGAGGTAAACTCCTCTATCTCCTCGTCAGGCTGTTCGGCTTCATCCTCAGCCGCATCGCCGCTCTCTATCTTGTTCATCATTCCGGTAACATATTCGGGATTTTCGGAGAGCTCGGCAGCCTTTTCAAAGCCAACCGTTTTTGCAAGCTCGTCATCCATTCCAAACGCCACCATGAGCTGAACGTCGGTATCGTCTATATCGTCGTCGAGAGCATCAAAGCCATCGTCCGAATCGTCGGAGGCTGCAGCAGCACTGTCGGCGTCGGAGGCTGCAGCAGCACTGTCGGCGTCGGCAGCTTCCGCATTCTCCGCATTTTCTGTTTCGTCCGTTATATCGCCGTTTTCCGCTGCATCGACAGAAGCAGAAGGATCGACTTCCGCATCGGCAGGCTCCGGCGCTGTATCGGACGAAGCGGCAGGTGCATTCGCTTCGGGCGCAGTGCCGTCCGTGCTTGCAACAATATCGGCAAGTATATCCTCCGGAGTAGCTATTATCTCCGGTGCATCCTGAGCCGAGCCGTCACAGTCCTGCGCGCTTGCAGGCTGCTCGGTCGGCATGCTCTTCGCCTCGGCGGCATCTTCTATCGGCGAATCAGATACAGGAGAAGCCGCCTGCTCCGACGCGGCAGGTGTGCCCGAGCCTTTATCCGCAGCTGCTTCCGCCATGAGCTTGCCGAGAGATGCGTCAGAGCTATCGGAGCTGTCGACATTTTTAGAGAATTCCGAGACAAACTCGTCGTAATCGTCGGAGACCGAATTCTTGTCACTACCGACAACGTACTTTTCATACTCGGTGTCGCCCATTACGTCGCGGATGATAGACTCCGTATCAAATTCCGGGTCGGAATCGTTTATCGAAAGATCGTAAAAATCCGAGGTCGTGTCTCTCGTCTCCTCAAGGGCTTTTTTCTTTTTGCGTTCGCGACGCGATTTACGCTTGTCCCCTGCGATATTTGAGTTGAGCTTTCCGAGGAGATCGCCTGCCGATACCGAGCCGTTTTCGGCATCGGAGGAAGCGGCAGAGGCACCGTCGATAAATTCCTTATCTTCGCGCTTTTTCTCGTCCATTTTCAAAACCTCATTTATAATTCAATTTGTCCTGAGCATATGCAGTTTATCTAAATCATATCCGCACCGGGCTGCATTCCGGTATCGCACAGCAGCCGAATGCAGCATCCCGTCAGGCATCGTCGCGCTGATTGCGCACCTCATACAGCACCACCGCTGCGGCAGCCGACACGTTAAGCGAATTTATCTTGCCGCAGAGCGGTATGGAAACCGTAAAATCGCACTTCGAACGCAGCAGCTGCGACACTCCCGTGCCCTCGCCGCCCATGACAACCGCAACAGCGCCGGTCATGGATGTTGAATGAAGCGGCTGTCCGCCCGCCTCGGCTGCATATATCCACAGCCCCTTTTCCTTGAGTTCCTCTACCGCAGCCGTAAGATTAGGAACACGCGCTATCGCCATATACTCGAGCGCACCGGCGGAGGTCTTTTCGACCGCCGCGGTAAGAGACGCGCTTCTGCGCTTCGGGATTATTACGCCGTGGACTCCCGCACACTCTGCGGTACGGATAACAGCACCGAGATTATACGGATCCTCTATACCGTCGAGCACAAGCACAAACGGCGGCTCGCCGCGCTCCTCGGCTATCGCAAGGATCTTATCGACCGTGACATATTCCTTGGCAGCAGCATACGCGATTACCCCCTGATGGTTGAGCCCTCCGCAGATACGGTCAAGTCCCGCTCTCTCTGCATGAGCTACCGGAATGCCGCGCGCAGCCGCCTCCGATACGATCAACTTGGCAGAGCCCTCGAGTTCTCCCTCCTTGACCACGAGCTTGTCAATGCTTCTGCCGGACTTAAGCAGCTCGAGCACGGCATTTCTGCCCGCTACTATTCCCTCCGGCAGTTCCTCGGCCCGTCCGCGTCCGCCGTGCGGCGTGCGCTCTCGGTAATTACCGTTCTTTTCGGATCTGCGGTCGTTTCTCTTTTTATCGCGAAATTCCATATCTGTTTATGCCTCGGATTCCTGATTCACATAACTTGCCCACTGTAATCTATCCTATTATATCATACATTTTTCAGTTTGTACACAGTATTTTTCAAAAAAGCCGAGGGTTTTACCGAATTAATTTACCATATACCTCGGGAAAACACTCTTACAACCGAAAAAAATCGAGCATTACAGAGGAAAAACGCCGCCTCGCGCAAAAGCCAAGCACGTAGCGGCGCGCAACATGAGCCGTGCATAGAGCATAGCATCATACAGAGTGCACCGCTTTATGTAAGCCGTATCGCAACACAAAGCAAATCATATCATGCAAAATATATTACGTCATGCATAGTTTACCGAACCGCTAAATTACACCGCTCCGCAGCGGACGGCACTCCGAAAAATTCCGTGCGAAAGCATTATGAATGCTGCCGGATTCGGCAAGCACCGCAAGAAAGTAAAAAAGACGCGCATCTGCGGGATACGCGTCCTTTTCTTTAATATTTCAGAGAGTCGGATTACTGTCTCTTAGCTGCGTAGCATTCGCTGCAGTATACAGGTCTGTCGTTCGTCGGCTCAAACGGAACTCTTGCTTCCTTGCCGCACTCAGCGCAGACGGTAGTGTAGTACTCTCTTGCAGGCTTGCCGGCATTCTTTCTTGCATCGCGGCATTTTTTACATCTCTGGGGCTCGTTCTGGAAGCCCTTTTCAGCGTAAAACTCCTGCTCTCCCGCAGTGAAGACGAATTCCTCTCCACAATCCTTGCACTTTAAAGTCTTATCCTCGTACATTTTTTACCTCGCTTTGTGTTTCTGATGCCAATTTTCTTTGCCCCCGAACGGGATCACACCGTTACCTTTGTACGTTCACCATCGGCAAACGCTGTCTGTCACTGCCATAGCCCGGAATTAAGTTTTCCCGCAGATACCCCGAGACGGAGCTGTGACATACACCCTTGTGTTACTGCTTTTGAGAAGCCAACACACAATCAACAACGCTCTGTTATTAAGCTACTTGGGCGTATATATGTAATATAGATATCAACATTCGATTTTTTTTATCTTACCGCGTATGCGGCAGATCGCGTTCTCGACAGATTTTTTGTTTCTGCCGGTGCGCGCCGCAATCTCCGCAGCATTACAGCCGCCGAGATACAGCGAGAGAACGAGCGACTCGTACGACGTAAGCTCGCGCCTTATACGGTCGATCAGCAGCCTGCAGTTCTCTGCCGAAACAATACTCTCCATCGGGTCGGGCATCATAGGTGCCTCGACGCTCGATCCGCCGAGCTCGGTAAGAGATATAGGCTTGTCGCGTCCCGCACGCGCCTCCTCGCGGAGCAGGGATATTATTCGGTTTTTCAGGCAAATGCCCGCATACAGACCGAAGGTCACACTGCTCTGTGCCGTGTCATAGGAGAGCACCGCCTGATAAAGGGCGATCTCTGCCTCCTGCCTGAAATCCTCAATGCTGTAACCGCCTCCCTCGAGATAACGATAAAGAAGCGATTCAACAAGCGGCTCGTAACGGCAGCTGATCTCGGAAAACGCATCATCGTCCCCCTCCCGTGCATCCGATATGAGTTTGAGAATTTCCGCCCTTTCCGCCACGCCATTCCTCCTGATTTATAATTCTGTCTCGCCACGGTTGTCAATGCACCGTAAATTTATGTCTCAAAATCAACTATTAAACGGTCAGGTTCAACCGCCGTATCGGGATGTAATACGGCTATTCGGCAGCTTCATGGCACATTTTGGATAAATAACCGTAGATAGTATACCATAAAGTTTCGCTCAGGTCAATAGTTTTTTTTAAAAAATTTAAAAATCAGTAATATTTCGCGTCATTAATCAGCTTTCGACAAAATTCGAACAAATATTATCACACTTTCTGCACCTGCAAAACTATTGCAGCAGGCGCATGCGACATTATTGCAGCAGATAGTTGACCTCACCGGACATGAGCGCAAGAATCCCCTTGTAGCATATCTCCGGATTATCGCGGAAGTTGTACTTCATCTTTTCAAGCTCTATGCGGTTGTCCGCAATAAGCTCGATGTGCATTATCTCCTCATGCTGCTCGATTATAGATGCCGTCAGCGTATATCTTCCATCGTCCCGCGGCTCGGAGGTGCACTTGATATCGGAGCCGCGTTTTTTAAAGGACAGCAGCCGCAGCGCACTTTTCAGGCTCTTATCGCGTATAAGTCCGAGCAGATTTCCCTCGAGCGAATCGGAGACATGCTTACCCTGCTCGGTTATCTCGTACAGATCGCCGTTTTCTCCCTTTATTTCGCGAACATTTCCGGTATCGAGAAGCTCGCCGAAGCATTCGACAAAATCAAAATAGCCTACCACACCGTCCTGAATGACAATATCATTCAGATTTTCAAACTCAAGAGGATACCCGACATTTCGCATAAGGTACAAGATAAATATTTTTATATCGTTTTTATCCTTAAGTGCCGCCTGCATTTTAAACCTCCGTCAAAGCTCGATATCAGCCGCAGCGGTCGCGCGGCGGCATTATCCGAAAAATACGGTAAAAAATCGGCCGCCGCAGAGTAAAGGCGCGACGACCGATTGAATTCTATCCTCGGATATCAGTCCTTCACAGGCTCGACATACTTTTTCCAATCGAGCTTGTCAAAGATCCTGTAACCCCAATATGACGTAAACTTTCCACTGTGAGAAAGCTCCTTGCTCATGATGTAGTAGTCCTGATGAACATAGAGCGGCATTACCGGCATATCCTTCGCAAGCAGCTGCTCAGCCTCAAGCAGGATCTTCGCGCGCACGCCGTGATCGGTCTCTGCAAAGGCGCGGTCGATGATTGCGTTGTACTCGTCGCTGTTGTAGCCGGTGATGTGCGGAACGCTGTCAAAGTTACCGGTCTTTGCTGCCTCGGCAAGGTCAAGCGCGGAACCCGAATAATCCTTTGCAAAGGGTGCAAGGGTGGACCAAGCATCGGTGGAAAGAGTCTGCCAATCTATTGCGATAACATCAAAGTCTCCGCTCTCGTATGCCTCGTTGAAGCGGTCGCGATAGAGCGCATAATCGTTCTCGATATAGCACTTTGTGCCGAGGGACTTGACCTTTACGTTAAATCCGAGGCTGTTCCACTGCTCTGCGCAGTACTCGGCGACAGCCTGATCGGTCTCGTTGTCGCGGGTAAGAATAGTAAAGGTCTTTGTCTTAGCGCCCTTAACAAGCGACTTTGCCTGCTCGAGATCGTAGGTAATGAGATTGCCGTTCGTGTCTCTGAAATCTTTTCCGTCGACCTTAGCCGCGCCCGAGGGAACAAAGCCCTCTGCGGGCTTGCCGAAGGTCACGATATCGGCAATAGCCTGACGGTCGATAGCCATGGAGAGTCCGAGACGGACATCGGGATCGTCAAAGGGAGCATGCTTTGTATTAAAGAAATATGTATGCGTGCTGAAGGTATCCTGAGTCTTAGCCTTATTCTTGTACTCCGCACGTGCCGAGAGCGGAAGCTCGCTCATGTAGAGCACCTCGCCGTTATTATACTTCTCGAGCTGCTCCTCTGCGCTGAGGGTCCAGTCGGTGGTAAGGCGGTATGCAGTCACATACTTGTCGATAGCGTCTTTCTCGATATTGCGGTAATAATAAATATTGCGCTCGAGGATAAGTGCCTTGTCCTCACCGGTCAGAGTGTTGTACTCCGGACGGAAGGTACGGACGGTGAACGGTCCGTTCGTTACGAGGATAGTAGTATTGGTAGACCAGTCATTTGCCTTGCTTACGATATCCTCGCGGAGAGGATAGAGAGCGGGACTTGCGCAGACAGTAAGAAACTCCTCGGGATCAATATTGTGTGAGAAGGTTACCTGAATAACATTGGTATCTGCGGAGCAGACACCGAGATCGTCGATGGAAACGTCTCCGGACTTGACCTCCTTGGCGTTCTTGAGGTCCATCAGCAGCGCGCCTGCCTCGCTCTGGAATTCGGGATCCATGATGCGCTTCCAAGCATATACAAAATCGTCTGCGGTAACATTTCTCGCGTCAGACCACTGGGTCGTCTTGATGGTCAGCTCGAGAACATACTCGCCGCTCTCTTCATCGGCGGTGTACTTCCAGCTGTCGAGAAGAGCCTTCTCGGTCTTGCCGCTTGTGCTGATCTCGGTAAGACCTTCGTATATAAGTCCGATAACCTTGAGTGCGTTCTCGTCGGTCAGTGATACCGCAGGGTCAAAGCTGGATATCGGTGAGGAAATGTAAACCGGAATGACCGCCCCGTTTCCTTTTTCTCCGCAGGCGCTGAGCGCACAGACAGAGATAATCATTACCGCACAGAGCAGTAAAGATACGATTTTCTTCATGATTTAGGGTCCTCCTGAAATTATGCTTCTGTCTTTCTGTACATTATCACACAAAAGCAGAAAGCGGCAATTATGCATTTTCCTTATTATATCATCAATTTGCATTTTGCGCAACGGTAATTTTCAGATATTTGTAAACTTTTTTACACCTGCCTCTCAAAAAAAGCTGCGCAAGACGCGGCGTTCCGCACCGTTCTTCGTCTTTTACGGCGGCATACGAAATTTATCCGCATATAATACCCCGCACTACTGCCGCCGAGCCGTGCTCCCATCGCTGACAGAGTACGGATTTTACCGTGCTCGGAGAATATTTTGCTCTCGGTGAATAAAGCCTCGGCAAGACGTCGACAATCATGTATCAAGGGGGGGGCGCGGGTCCTCGCGGACGGCATTCATGACTCAGACAGCTCGAAAAAAACAAATATCGCTATGTGTCGCAGTACTTCACGTCACTGCGCAATCGCCCCTTGCAAAAATACATGTCAGGACAGACGGAAACGGAGGCAATTTCGATGAAAAGCAAAGACGTCGGCAGAATACTGCCGGAGACCGATCTCGCCTATGAATGTCTCAGCTCCGATGGGCGCGGAGGTAAGGCGGACCGCGACGGGATAGAATGCAGCGAACGGCAGGAGAGCGGCATAACCGTAACGCGCCTGTGGGTCAAGAACGCTGCGGGTGCCGAGAAGATAGGCAAGCCGGCGGGGCACTATCTGACCGCTGATATAGGACAGCTATGGCACGAGGGAAGCAGAGCAAGAGAAAACGCGCGGTCGGTCGTTGCAACGCTCATCCGCGAGACGATATATGCCGCGGCGGGTGAGAGCGTACTGAAGAGCGGCTGTATTCTGCTCGCGGGGCTCGGCAACCGCGCCGTTACCGCAGACGCACTCGGACCGCGCTGCGTGGACGCTGCAACGGTTACGCGCCATATCAAAAGTCAGGATCCCGCACTCTTTAAGCGGCTCGGAAGTGCCGAGCTTGCCGCCCTCGCACCGGGAGTTGTCGGTCAGACCGGAATAGAGACCGCAGAGTTCGTCAAGGGTGCGTGTCAGGGTGTAGGCGCAGCGCTCGTTATAGCGATAGACGCGCTCGCGGCGCGCAGTACCGAGCGGCTCGGAACGACCGTTCAAATATGCGATACCGGTATCTCTCCGGGCTCCGGCATCGGCAATCGCCGCGCGGAGATAAGCAGCGCCACGCTCGGCGCTCCGGTAATAGCGATAGGTGTTCCGACCGTCGTCTCAGCGGCTACGCTTGTTCTCGACACCCTCGAGCAGGCAGGCACCGATAGTCTGACTCCGGAGCTTGAGTCGGCATTGCGCGGCAAGCGGGACTTTTATGTTTCGCTGCGCGAGAGCGACGAGGCTGTGACCGTACTTGCCTCCCTCATCTCGGGGGCACTGTCCGATGTTCTCGGTACGGGCTTCATTTAATATTCGGCTTCTCACACGGCGGCTCGCGAAAGAATATTATCACGGCGGTCGGAATAAGCATACTACGGGGTGAACCCATGATGCGCAAAGCACGCGCGACGAAAGAATAAATAACTTTTTGTCGCGACAGGAGGGTAAAAATGCAGAAGGACACGATAATATATATCGGCGCGCCCGACATAACGACCCGCAGCAGAGCTCACGCCGGCAGCGGAATACGCACGGCGCTCGGCGCGCTCGTAATAGCCTCGGTGCTTGTCAGCGGTATTGCTCAGGCGCTGAACGTCTCTCCGATATCCTCCTACCGCTCGTCCGGTCTGCCGCACATATCGGCGCTTCCCGAGCCGGAGGCGGGCGACGGCAGCGACATAGGCATGCAGGGAGCGGTATGGGACGGCACCGAGGATGAGCCGGAGGTTCCAGCCGGAGACCGCTCCATAATCGCCTGTGACCTATCGCGCGGAAGCGGAGGCGCGGTGATTGTAGACAACGGAACATCGTACGAGGTAAGCACCGATGAATACGCCGCACTTGCTTCGCTCGGTCTCGGAGACGATACCGAGCACGAGGTCACGCTGCGCGAGGACGGTGATGAAACACTGTACATTTCCGACGGCAAGGAGCCGCAGGCAATAATATATCACACGCACGGAACGGAATGTTACAGCGAGACGGGCATCAGCTGCTCGGATGCGGATATGCGTTTCCGCACGACCGACACCGAGCGGAATATGATAGCAGTCGGCAGAAGTGCGGCGCTCGAGCTCGCGCGGCGCGGGATTTCGACGGTGCACTGCACGATAATGCATGACCGCGAATCATATACAGAGTCGTACCATAATTCGTATAACACCCTCGTCCGCCTGACCGAGAAATACCCCTCCGTCCGTTGTACTATCGACATGCATCGCGATGCCGTGCTGTACGGAGACGGTTCGGTAGCCAGACCGATAACCGAGACCGAGCTCGGCACGGCGGCACAGCTGATGCTCGTTATCGGCACCGATGAGATGGGCGCGGCGCACCCGAATTGGCGGGATAATTTTGCCGTCGGCGCGGCGATTTCGGCAATACTCGGCGGCAGCTACCCCGCTCTGATGCGCCCTATCAGTCTGCGCGGAGCGGCATACAATCAGAGCTTTACTCGCGCATCGCTGCTTGTAGAGGTCGGCTCGTGCGGCAACACGGTAGGAGACGCAAAAACGAGCGCGGTATTGTTCGCACGTGCGCTCGCCGTGCTGCTGAAAACGCAATAAGGAATATCGCGCGCACACATCGAACGTGCCGCTCCTGCGCGGTCAAGCAAGTTCCGAGGGGTCATATACCGTGCGACTGCAGACGTGCCGCTTACATCTGAGCAATATATCATAATAACGCAATTAACGGCATATCTATCAGGTAACAGCTCGTCGTAAGTTGCACAGATAACGCATAAATCACCGTACAGCTCATCCAAAAAAGCAATCGACAGCACACAAAAAAACACGGCAAAAAAAACACGGCGGCACCGCCATCGGAGCACAATACTCCGACACGATGCCGCCGTTCATTTTGCTGTTCGGCAGTACTTATTGTTATAACGATACCCGAAAAGCGCCCGGCTTACTTTGCCGATGTGATCTTCTCTATTGCGCGATTGATATTTTCAAGCGCCGCCTTGTAGCCCTCGAGCTTCTTGCGCTCACCTTCAACGACCGCTGCGGGTGCCTTGGAGATAAAGCCCTCATTGGCGAGCTTACCGCCGATGCGCGCGATCTCGCCATCGGTCTTTTTGCGCTCGCCCTCAAGGCGTGCAAGCTCCTTCTCGAGGTCAATGACCTCGGAGAGCGGGATGTAAACGGTAGCGGTATCGCTGACGATCTGAACGGCATCAGCTCCGTCATAGCCGTCGACCACCTTCATCTCAGATGCGGAAGCGAGCTTAACAAAGAAGCTGTCGCAGCTGCCAAACGTCTCGGGGTCGCTCGTTACGACGTAAACGCTCGCCTTTCTTGACGGCGGAACGTTCATCTCGGCGCGGCGGTTACGTATCGCACGGATGCAGGAGATAACATTCTCGAGCTTTTCCGCGTCGCCGTCGAACACAAGGCTCTCTTCGTATACGGGATAGCGGGAGATCATAATGCTCTCGCCCTCATGCGGCAGGCTCTGCCATATCTCCTCGGTAATGAACGGCATGAACGGATGAAGCAGCTTGAGCGTCTCGGAGAGAACATATGCGATAACATTCTGCGCGACCGCGTCGCCCGCAGAGAGACGCGGCTTGACAAGCTCGATGTACCAGTCGCAGAAGATATCCCATACAAAGTCGTATATCTTTCCGAGCGCAACGCCGAGCTCGTAGCTGTCGATATTCTCGCGTACGGCTGCGGTAAGATGCTCGAAGCGGGTGAGAATCCACTTATCCTCGAGCGCAAGCTCGCCTGCCGCGGGGAGTCGCACCTCGTCTATCGTAAGGTTCATGAGCACGAAGCGCGCTGCGTTCCACAGCTTGTTTGCAAAGTTTCTCGCAGCCTCGATCTTTTCGTCCGAGAAGCGCATATCGTTTCCGGGAGAGTTGCCTGTCGTGAGCGCAAAGCGGAGGGCATCCGCGCCGTACTTCTCGACGATCTCGAGCGGGTCGATACCGTTGCCGAGCGACTTTGACATCTTTCTGCCCTGCGCGTCGCGTACAAGTCCGTGAATAAATACATGCGGGAAAGGTATCTGCTTTGCACGGTCGCCGGGGAATATCTCGCTCATGTTTTCAAGGCCCATAAATATCATCTTTGATACCCAAAAGGTGATGATATCGTATGCGGTGACGAGCACCGAGGTCGGATAGAAATAGTCGAGGTCTGCGGTGCTGTTCGGCCAGCCGAGCGTTGAAAACGGCCAGAGCGCGGAGGAGAACCATGTATCGAGAACGTCCTCATCCTGATGCATATGCGTGCCGCCGCACTTCGGGCAGACGGTAACATCCTGCTCCGCAACGGTTATCTCGCCGCAGTCGTCGCAATAGTATGCGGGAATTCTGTGACCCCACCAGAGCTGACGCGAGATGCACCAGTCGTGGATATTCTCCATCCAGTTGAGATACAGCTTTGCAAAGCGCTCGGGGATGTAATCGACGGTGCCGTTCCTTACCACCTCGATAGCGGGCTCTGCGAGCGGCTTCATCTTAACGAACCACTGACGGGATGCGGTCGGCTCGAGCACGGTGCCGCAGCGGTAGCAGTGACCCACCTCGTGCGTACACTTCTCGATGCGGATAAGCGCGCCGCATGCCTCAAGGTCGGCAACTATCGCCTTGCGCGCCTCGTAGCGATCCATACCCGCGTACTTTCCGCACTCCGCGTTCATCTTAGCATCGGGCGTAAGCACCTCTATCATGGGCAGGTCGTGACGCAGCGCGACCTCGAAGTCGTTCGGGTCGTGGCAGGGGGTTATCTTAACGCAGCCGGTACCGAATTCGGGCTTTGCATGCTCGTCGGCAACGACGGGTATCTCTCTGCCTACAAGCGGCAGAACGAGCATCTTTCCGATGTACTTTTTATATCTCTCGTCCTCGGGGTTGACGGCAACGGCGGTATCGCCGAGCATCGTTTCGGGACGGGTGGTGGCGACGATGAGATACTCATCGCTGTCTTTGAATTTATACTTGATGTGCCAAAATGCGCCCTCAAGCTCCTTATGCTCGACCTCTGCATCGCTTATCGCGGTAGCGCAGCTCGGGCACCAGTTGATGATGCGGAAGCCGCGGTAGATAAGTCCCTTGTTATAGAGGTTTACGAAGGTCTTGCGGACTGCGGCGGAAAGGTTCTCGTCCATGGTGAAGCACTCTCTCGACCAGTCGCAGGAGGAGCCCATCTTCTTCAGCTGCCTGATGATACGGTCGCCGTACTTCTCTTTCCATGCCCATACGAGCTTGAGAAATTCATCTCTGCCGATGTCGTGACGCGAAAGCCCCTTTTCCTCGCGCAGCATCTGCTCGACCTTTATCTGCGTCGCAATGCCCGCATGGTCGGTGCCCGGTATCCACATGGTGTTGTAGCCCTGCATACGCTTTGTACGGATAAGGATATCCTGGAGCGTGTTGTTCAGCGCATGGCCCATATGGAGCTGACCCGTGACGTTAGGCGGCGGAATTACGATATTGAAGGGCTCGGCGGAGCGATCCTCGCTCGGCTTAAAATAACCGTGCTCCTCCCAAAAGGCGTACCATTTGTCCTCAAAAGAGGACGGTGAATAGGTCTTTTCAAGTTCCTTTTTCATATTTTAACCGTTGCTCTCATACGGAGAGCATCCTTTCTTCGGAATAGGTATGAATATATGCTGCTTTGCCGCAGCGAGTAAGCGAATATCCGGCGCACCGTCTTGGCAAAGCAGGCAGTCGTAACGCAGTCTGAGCAAAGCATACTGCAAGCCGTTCTTTTCAATAATCAATCGACCGGAAAGGAGATATCACATGCATGCCGAAATATCAAGCCCCATTATCTCGCATGCGTTCCGCGCGGTGATATCGCGCACCTCCGCTTCGGGCAGCTCCTTTATGGCTGCGACGGCGCGTGCAGTCAATCCGACATAACCGGGGTAGTTCATCTCCCCGCGATGCGGATGCGGCGCGAGGTAAGGACTGTCGGTCTCGACGAGTATCCGCTCTATCGGAACACTGCGCACCACCTCTGCCAACCTTGTGGCATTCTTGAAGGTTATAACGCCGGAAAACGAGATGTACCAGCCCATATTCACAAGCTGTCTCGCCATCTCCGCACTGCCGCTGAAGCTGTGCAGTATGCCGCGCACACCCTTGTGCTTTTGCAGCATATCGAGACAATCGCCGTGTGCGTCGCGGTCGTGTATCTGAACCGGGATATCGAGCTCGCGTGCAAGGCAGAGCTGCATATCGAACCAGCGCTGCTGCGCCTCGCGTGGGATATCCCAGTGATAATCGAGTCCTATCTCGCCGAGCAGGCGAACGCGGTCGCTTCGGAGCAGCTCGGTGAGTGCTTCAAGCTCCGCAGACTCGTCCGTACCCTCGGGCGGAAGCTCCTCTGGATGGATGCCCGCCGCAGCATAGACATGCTCGTGCGAGAGTGCGAAATCAAGCTCGCGGCGGGACGACTGTACCGTCGTTCCCGCTGTCAGTACGCAGCCGACGCCGTCCTCGCCGAACGCACGGGCAAGGTACTCCTCACGCAGCGTGCCGTAGTGCTCGGACGGTGCGTCGAACTTTGCATCGCCCAAATGCGCATGTGTATCAAACAGCTTCACGGTCTTATCTTACGCGCTCCCCGAGCGGTGTTTCGGGGTCGAGGAATACAACGCGTACCGTCTCCTCGCCGGAGGCGAGTATCATGCCGTTGCTCTCCACGCCGCAGAGCTTTGCGGGGCGGAGATTTGCGACGATTATGACCTTCTTGCCGACGAGCTGCTCGGGCGTGTAGAACTTAGCTATACCCGAAACGACCTGACGCTTTTCATGGCCGAGATCAAGCTGCAGACAGAGCAGCTTTTTAGCCTTCGGGACCGGCTCTGCAGACAGAACCTGTGCTGTACGCAGCTCGACAGCCGAGAAATCGTCGATGCCGATAAGAGCACAGCCCTCGGGCGCAGTCTTTTTGTCGGATGCGTCGGATGCATTCGCTGCGTTTGCTGCATTCGATACGGATGCGGCATTATCGTCGGCAGCCTTCTTTGCCGCAGCGGCGGCAGCCGCACGCTCAGCCTCTGCCTGAAGCTCTGCGGTAAGCGCCTTCTCATCAATACGCGCGAACAGCACCTCGGAGGGAGCGAGCGTATCGCCCGCCTTGAGAGCACCGAACTCGACGGTATGCTCATCGGTCGCGAGCTGCGCAAGAATGCGCTTGCTCGTATCGGGCATAAACGGTGCGAGCAGCACCGCGCCTATGCGGATGGTCTCAAGGAGATTGTAGAGTACCGTTCCGAGACGCTCGCGGCGGCTCTCGTCCTTTGCGAGCACCCACGGGGTAGTCTCATCTATATACTTATTTGCGCGGCGGAAGAGTCCGAAAACGGTCTCCGATGCATCCGCTACATGATAGCTGTCCATCTGCTCGCGCGAGCGGGAAACGGCGTCGCGCACGGCAGCGCGCAGCTCGTCGTCTATCGGCTCTGCCGCGTTCGGCACCTGAATGACACCGCCGAAATACTTGCCCGTCATGTCAACGGTACGCTTTACAAGGTTGCCGAGATTGTTTGCAAGGTCGGCGTTATATCTGCCGATAAGGCTCTCATAGGTGATGCTGCCGTCGGATGCATAGGGCATCTCGGAAAGCACGTAGTGGCGCACGCCGTCAACGGTAAAGTGACGCGCGAGGTCGTCGGCATACAGAACATTGCCCTTTGACTTACTCATCTTATCCTCGCCGAAAAGCAGCCAAGGATGACCGAACACCTTCTTCGGCAGCGGCTCGCCGAGCGCCATGAGGAAGATGGGCCAGTAGATGGAGTGGAAGCGCATGATGTCCTTGCCTATCACGTGAATGTCGGCAGGCCAGTACTTTGCGTAGTTTGCGCCGTTGTTTCCGTCGCCGGTATAGCCGAGCGCGGTGATATAGTTGGTCAGCGCGTCGAGCCACACGTATATGACATGTCCCTCGTCGAAATCGACGGGTATGCCCCACTTGAAGGAGCTGCGCGAAACGCAGAGGTCCTGGAGTCCGGGCTTTATGAAGTTATTTATCATTTCCTTCTGACGCGAGACAGGCTCGATAAAGCCGGGATGCGACTCGATATACTCGAACAGTCGGTCTGCGTACTTGCTCATACGGAAGAAGTAGGCCTCCTCATTCGCGCGCCGAACGGGTGCTCCGCAGTCGGGGCACTTTCCGTCCGTGATCTGCGTCTCGGTAAAGAAGGACTCGCAGGGGACGCAGTACCATCCCTCGTAGCTGCCCTTATAGATGTCGCCCTGCTCGTACAATCTGCGGAATATCTTCTGCACCGCAGCCTCGTGATGCGCGTCGGTGGTGCGGATAAAGTGATCGTAGCTGATGTTCATCCTGTCCCACAGTCCGCGTATATCTGCCGCAACACGGTCGACGTACTCCTTCGGCGATACGCCCTCCGCACGGGCGATATCCTCTATCTTCTGTCCGTGCTCGTCGGTTCCCGTGAGGAAGAAAACGTCGTAGCCGCGCGAGCGCTTGTAGCGCGCTATTGCGTCGGTGAATATCGCCTCATAGACGTTTCCGATGTGAGGCGTGCGCGATGCGTATGCTATCGCCGTGGTGATAAAAAAGGGCTCGCCATGTCCGTCATGGCAGGAGCAGCAATGGTTCTTCTCCACCTTTTGTTCCTTCTTTCGTTGTAATTCGGTATATATCGTTATGGTTATCTTCTTGATTTCCGTGTAAGCGAGCTTTTACGCCGCTGCGGCTCAGATGCGCTCGCCTGCGGCATATACGTGGTCTATCCCGCCGTGCTCGTCGAGCAGCAGCATATCCGCGCGCAGCCCCACACGCAGCGAGCCTGTCACGCCGTCGAGCCGCCGCATTCGCGCGGGCACCGACGTCGCTGCGGGCAGCGCCTGCTCAAACGGTATTCCGGCAAAAGCGGAGAGGTTCTTCACCGCCGTAAAGAGGTCAAGCATGCTTCCTGCGATGGCTCCGTCGCCCGTTCTTGCGATACCGCCTTCAACACGCACCGGCTGCCCCGCAAGCTCGTACTCGCCGTCGCCGAGCCCCGCCGCCATAAGCGAGTCGGTTATCAGCACAAAGCGGTCATGCGGCACGGCATTGTAGGCAATCTTTATCACCGACGGGTGAATATGAACACCGTCGCAGATAAACTCGGTATACAGCCCCGACGAGAGCGCAGCTCCGACAACGCCCGGTGCGCGGTGCGACATGCCCGTCATGGCATTGAAAACATGTGTAAACGAATGCAGCCCGCGCTCGACGGCATGCATAGCCTGCTCATACGTAGCGGAGGTATGCGCGAGTCCGACCGTACCGCCGCCGTCTATGACGGCAGCCATCGCCTCGTCGCCTCCCGGCAGCTCCGCTGCCATCGAGACATGCACCCGCATATCTCCCGCGTGCCGCATAAGCGTGCGCAGCTCATCCGCGTCGGGATTTTTAAGCAGCTCGGGCGCGTGCGCGCCGCGCTTTTCGGGCGAGAGATATCTGCCCTCATAGTGTATACCGTCAAAGCCGAGTGCATGTATGTTATCGGTAGCCTCGAGCCACTGCTCAAGCGTACCCGATGCGAGCGTCGGTATCACGGTAGCCGTTCCCGACTCCGCATATGCACGGCGCAGACGGGCAAGCTCCTCTCGGCTCGCGCCGCAGAAATCGCAGCCGCATCTGCCGTGAGTATGAACGTCGACCATCGCGGGAATTATCCGCGCACCGCCGACATCCTCCGCCGCAGCGGCGCTCTCCCGAGACAGCTCGCCGAGTTCGGTTATGATGCCATCCTTTACTGCGATTCCGCCCGTAATGTAGCTCTCGCTGTCGGTGTCGTATATACGCGCTCCGCTGAGCGCAAAGCTTTTGTTTTCGGTCATAATGCCGTTGCCTCCGAATTAATAACGCGGCTGTGCGCCGCTCACGGATAATTCAGTATTCCCGCAGATTCAGCTGCATCCCCATCTCGTGCAAGCTCATTTCGCGCAAATTCATCCCGCGCGAAACATACTCACGGTACGATATCGAACGGCAGCTGCATAAAATAATCCGGCAGTCCGCTGTCAAAGCGCATTATCTCATGCGTGCGCGGATGCTCGAATTCTATAGTCCGCGCGTGCAGACACTGACCGCGCAGCACCGATGCATAGCGCCGCGCGAGTGCGGTCCTATCCCCGCCGTAAACGGTATCTCCGAGCACGGGATGCCCGATATGCGACATATGCACCCTTATCTGATGCGTTCTGCCCGTCTCGAGCCGGACATCAAGCTGGGTAAATGCCTGTCTGTCCGCGCTGCCCGGAAAGCGCGCACGCACGGTATAGTGCGTGATCGCCTCTTTTCCGCCCGTCACCACCGCCATCCTTTTGCGGTCGACCGGATGCCGTGCTATCGGCGCGTCTATCGTTCCCTCATCGTCGCGGAGATTTCCGACGACTATCGTCGAATATATTCGCCCGAGCTTGTGCGACGCAAACTGCTGTGCGAGGAAATTATGCGCCTCATCGGTCTTTGCAACGAGCAGAAGTCCGCTCGTATCCTTATCTATACGATGAACGATACCGGGACGCAGCACACCGCCGATGCCCGACAGTGAGCCGCCGCAATGATACAGCAGGGCGTTGACGAGCGTACCGTCGGGATTGCCCGCAGCGGGATGCACCACCATGCCCTTCGGCTTGTTGACCACGAGCAGCAGATCGTCCTCATATACTATATCGAGCGGTATATCCTGCGGCTGCGCCTCGCACAGCTGCGGCTCGGGCAGCTCGACCGTCACCTCGTCGGCATCGGTCACAAGATACTTCTTGTCACGTACCCTGCCGCCGACGGTCACACAGCCGCTCTCTATCAGCCGCTGCGCCGCGCTGCGGGTCACCCCCTCGCACTCGGCAACATAGACATCGAGCCGAACCGGTACACCCCCGACCGAGCCGGTATTCTTTTTGTCAGTCATTTTTTTCGCCGTCTGTTCCGGCATTCACGGCACCGTCGCTCTTCTTTGCCTTACCGCTCGTCTTACCGTCGCCGGAATTCGGAGAGCGGTCCGCGAAGAACAGCACATATACCATCAGCAGCACCGCACCGACGCAGACAGCCGCATCGGCATAGTTGAACACGGCAAAGCCGATGAGCTTGAAATTTACGAAATCGGTAACATATCCCGCGCCTATGCGGTCTATCATGTTTCCGATGCCGCCGCCGATGATAAGTGCAAGTGAAATGCCACCCATCTCGCCGAGCTTTTTCCGCTCGACGACTGCATAGACCGACAGCACGATAATAGCAACGGCCGAGAACAGCAGGAATATCCACCGCTGATTCTTCATCATTCCGAACGCGGCGCCGGTATTCTCGACATATGTCAGATGCAGTATGCCGTCCCACAGCGGCACATCGCCGACGGGCGCGAGCAAAGTACGTGCAAGATGCTTTGTATACTGATCGAGCGCGACGGTCAGCAGCATTACCGCTATCCAAAAGAGCATGCCGAGGCGGGCTCGCCTCGGCTTATTCTCGGTGATCAAAGTCCTTTTACGGTCTCCATGCAGCGCGCACAGAGATGACCGTCCTCGGTCGTTTCGCCGTCCTCGGTGAACATCCAGCAGCGGTCGCACTTCTCGCCCGATGCGGGTTCAACGGTGACCTTCATCTCTCCCTCGCCGCTCTCAAGCGATACGGCGGAGACGATGAATATTGCGGCGAGCTGATCGCGGAAGCTGTCGAGCACCGCATACTGCTCACCCGATGCGGTGATATGCAGCTGAGCCTCGAGAGACTTACCTATCAGCTTGTTCGCACGCGCGGTCTCGAGCTCCTTCATAACGTCGTCACGAAGCTCAAAGAGGTGATCCCAGTGAGCCTTTATCTCGGGGAAGGTAAGCGACTCATCATAGGTGGGGATATCATTGAGAAGCACGCTTCTCGCGTCCTCGGATGCGACATGCGGCATAGCGCGCCAGATCTCGTCTGCGGTAAAGGTGAGCAGGGGTGCGAGGATGCGCGTTATCATAGAGAGAACGGTATACATCGCGGTCTGAACGGCGCGGCGGGTCTTGGAGGTCGGTGCCTCAACGTAGCTGCGGTCCTTGGTTATATCAATATAGAGCTTGGAGAGGTCGACGGTGCAGAAGTTTGCAAGGTCGTGGAAAACCCCGTGGAAATCGTACTCGTCGTAGTTCTTTATCGAACGTGCCGCAAGCTCGTTCGCGCCCGCAATTATCCACTTATCGATATCCTCGAGCTCGGATACGGGAAGCATGTCCTTATCGGGATCAAAGTCTCCGAGATTTGCGAGCAGGATGCGCGCGGTATTTCTTATCTTTCTGTATATCTCGCCGAGCTGACCGAGGATCTTGTCCGACACGCGGACATCGACCTGATAGTCGCTCGATGCGACCCATGCACGGAGAATATCCGCGCCGTATTTCTTTACAACATCCTCTGCGAGCACCGAGTTGCCGAGCGATTTGTGCATCGCTTTGCCCTCACCGTCAACGACCCATCCGTGGGTAAGAACACCCCGATAGGGCGCTCCCTGACCTTTAGCGCCGACAGCGGTAAGGAGCGAGGACTGGAACCATCCGCGGAACTGATCCGCGCCCTCGAGATAGAGGTCTGCGGGCCAACGCATGCCCTCGCGGTCCTCGAGGTTTACAAAGTGGGTACAGCCGGAGTCAAACCAGCCGTCGAGCGTGTCGGTCTCCTTTGTAATATGAACAGAACCGCACTTCGGGCAGACAAAGCCCTCGGGAAGAAGCTCGCTTGCTTCCTTCTCGTACCAGACATTCGAGCCGTGCTCAGCAAAGAGACGGGAAACATTGTCGATGGTCTCGTCATTGCAGATGACCTCGCCGCAATCCTTGCAGTAGAATACCGCAATAGGCAGACCCCAATGACGCTGACGCGAAATGCACCAATCGGCGCGCTCGCGAATCATGCCTATCATGCGCTCGCGGCCCCACGCGGGAGTCCAGGTGACATCGTCGCATGCGCGGACAGCCTCGTCCTTGAACGCCTCGACCGAGCAGAACCACTGCGGAGTAGCGCGGAAGATGATGGGGTGCTTGCAGCGCCAGCAGTGCGGATAGGAGTGCGTTATCTGCTCGGAAGCGAGCAGCGCACCGCTCTCACGCATGTCGGCGATGATGCGCTCGCCGGATTCCTCATAGTACATTCCGGCATAGGGGCCTGCATCCTCGGTCTGATAGCCGCGGTCATCGACCGGAACTATCATATCCATCTTATAGCGCTTGCAGGTCATATAGTCGTCCGCACCGAATCCGGGCGCGGTATGAACGCATCCGGTACCGCTTTCCATGGTGACATAGTCTGCGCAGAGCAGAACGCTGTCGCGGTCAAGGAAGGGATGGCGCGCCTTCATGTATTCGAGCTCGCTGCCGGTAAACGAGGCAAGCGTCTCATAGCCGTCGATACCCGCTGCCGCAAGCGTCTTTTCCGCAAGTGCGGCTGCAAGGATATATATTTCGCCCGAGGGAACCTTTGCTGCAATGTACTCCTCGCGCGGATGTACGGCAATCGCAAGGTTGCCCGGGAGCGTCCATGCGGTCGTCGTCCAGATAACGAAATAGGTATTGGCAAGGTCGAGTGCGTTCATCTTCTCATTCCCGCAGGTATCGGAGATGCGGAACTTGACGTAGATGGAGGTACAGTCGATGTCCTTATAGTCGATCTCAGCCTCTGCAAGCGCGGTCTCGTCGTGCGGGCACCAGTATACAGGCTTAAGTCCCTTGTAGATGTAGCCCTTCTTGTACATCTCGCCGAACACGCGAATCTCTCTCGCCTCGAACTCGGGCTTCATGGTCAGATACGGATCGTTCCACTCGCCGAGGACGCCGAGACGCTTGAACTGATCCATCTGAATGTTAACGAAATTCTGCGCGAACTCATGGCACGCATCGCGAAACTCCGGCACGGTCATCTTCTTGCGGTCGAGCTTGCTCTGCTTGATGATAGCGCTTTCGATGGGCATTCCGTGGTTATCCCAACCGGGACGATAGCATGCACGGAAGCCGTGCATGGATTTGTACTTGTTTATGAAGTCCTTGAGTACCTTGTTCATTGCGGTACCCATGTGAATATTTCCGTTAGAGAAGGGAGGTCCGTCGTGAAGAATGAAGCTCGGCTTGTCCGCGTTTCTCTTCAGCATCTGCTCATAAATGCCCTCATCCTCCCATGCCTTCTGCATCTCGGGCTCGCGCTGCGGCAGATTTGCGCGCATGGGGAAGTCGGTCTTAGGTAGATTAAGTGTAGAAGTGTAGTCCTTAGCCATTTCTTTTGTTCCTGTTTCTCCGTCGAAAATATTTTTGTTTTATATGCGGCAACCGCGTTGCCGTGCGGTCCCCGACGGAAAACCGCATTTATGTGATATGCAATATTAATTTGCTTGTATTATGCAGTCATGCATCGGCAATCCGAAATGCGCGGCACACCGCATGAAGTATCGTTAAAGAGCGCAGCTCAGTCGTCCGACTCACCGCGAATGTCATCGATGAGACTGTTCAGCTCATCGCCGGTGCTGTTATCGGGTGCACTGCCGAGCTCCTCCGGAAATGCAAGAAAATCATCGTCCTCATCATTCTCGTCCGGCATCTCGGCATCAAAGCCGCCGAGCTCGCTTCGCTCAAGCACAAGTTCATCCTCATCCGAGAAAAGGCTCATCTGCACTCCGGCAGTGCCGGAATCGGCATTCATGACCGGTATCGATGTCTCCGTGCCGACAGATGCGTTATTGCTTGCCGGACCGCTGCTATCCGCACTGTCCTCTGCAATATCTGCGTCCATGTCATCGGGAGCATCTCCGTCGGTCGGAATATCATCCGCGCCGCCCGCCGAGTCGATTTGTTCATCATCGACCGCATCAAGCGCCGCTCCGTCGGCAGCATCGCCGTTCGATTCATCGGCAACGCCGCCGTTTTCTGCTGCATAAGCAGCACCGTCTTCATCCTGTACATCACCCTCGGCAGCCGAATCCGTTTGCCCGGTCAGCTCATCCGTTCCGGCTGTCTCGGTCGCTTCGCTCTCGGCGGTATCGGAGTCAATCTGAGCTGCTTCCTCCGCAGCATCGCTTGCAGCGTCATCGGTCGGCAGCGGGATATCGCCGTCGGCTGTGCTCTCATCCTCGCGGATGCTGCCCTTTATGCTCTCGACCGCAAGTCTGAGCACCGCCTCATCCGAAAACTCGGATTCGTCGAGACTGTCAAGCTCGGGCGCGATACGCTCTATATACTCTATATGCGTTTTGTAGGCGGAAAAGAGATCATCCTTGAACTTCTTTACCATTGCCCGGAGCAGCAGAAGCTCGTCCCTCTCCTCCGAGACCGCACTGCGAAACTCGGAAAGTATTCGGTCACAGTTCAGCTTTGCCGAGTGGAGAATGACCTTTGAACGCTCGGTCGCCTCCTCGACTATCCTCGTGCTCGCACGCTTGGCATCCACCAGAGCGCTGCGTATTGACTCCTCATCTTCGCGGAAATGAGCAAGCTCCGCCTCAAGCGAGGCGATCTTCTGCTCAAGCGCATCGTTTTCGCGATACAGCTCGGTATACTTATCGAGCGCGAAGGCACAGTATTCATCGACCTCTTCTACGGCATAGCCGCGAAGCACATGTGTAAATTCTTTTGCTTTTATCTCATACGGGGGAAGCATCTTTACCCTCTCTTTCCGAAATTCCGTTGCCGCAGCACAGAACGGTGCTGCTAATTATATTTTTTCACCGCGAGGCGAACTCTTCCGCGCGAGGTCGTACCGCTCTCGCCGATCACAAACTTTCCGTGGCCCCGCACCGAGAGCACATCTCCCTGCACTACCTCTCTGTCCGGCCGCTGCTCGACCCTGCCCGATATCGCGACCGCACCGCCTATGACGGCGGCTTTCGCTTTATCGCGCGACAACCGCGCAAGCTCGGACACCACTGCATCGAGGCGCGGAGATGCGACCGTTATCGAAAGCTCCGTAAACCGCTTCTCGGGCTCGTAGTCCGGAGGCAGCACGGTTTCGCTTACACAAACCTTGTCTCTGCCGACATAAGTAAGAACAGGCGGCTGTGAAAGCAAAAGTTCAGCAGCCGCCCGTACGGTAATTATTATCGCTTCGTGACCGTCTCTGACAATAATATCGCCGACCGTGTCGCGCGAGAGCCCGAGCGCAAGCACGGCTCCGAGAAACGATCGGTGATCGAGCTCATAATATCCGCTGCCGCGCACATGCACATACCGCAGTCCGGCAGCCTCCGCAGCCGTAGGACACAGCTGCATCCCACAGTTCTTCCCGACATCCGGACTTATATCGGCATCATGACCGACAGCACCGCGCTGCGCAGTCCCGTCGTCCGTACCTCCGACATCCGTATCTCCGCCGTAATTTCCCGAGCCGCAGTGATCACAGCCGCCGTTATACTCGTAATTTTCGCCATAAGCGTAATTGCCGTCATAGCCGTAATCACCGCAGCCGCCTATCGCCTCGGCGCTTACGCGCCACTCCGACAGCTCCGCGCCCGCGCGCGTAAGGCAATCACCGCAAAAATACCCGTACGGGCAAAATGCGGTGTCAACTATCACGAGCACCTGCCGCTCAGCCCCGGCATATCCGCCGAAAAAACAGTAAGACAGCCCGCGCGCTGCGAGTCCGAGACGGGACAGATGTTCTCCGACAACACTTACGGATGCGGCATCAAAAAAGCCGGACACGGCGCTGCCGTGCTTCTCGGCGTATCTGACAAAATCGTCTGTGCGCGAGATGAGCCGTTCGGTTTCTACGCTCTTGATCATAACAGTCTTACAAATCCCTCAAGAAGCTCCAAAAGTATAAAAACGACAAGGAACGAAAGGTCGATAGGACATCTCCTGCAGAAATCGACCCTTAAAAGCAGCCGTCTGACCGGTGCGATGACCGGCTCGGTTATTCCGTAAACGATCTGCGTAAATCTGTTGGCATCACCCGGCATGATCCATGACATAACAGCCCTGATCACCATTACAAGTTCAAATGCTCGCAAAATCAAAGCCAGGGTTCTGCCTATTATTCCCATCGCAAACTACCTCAGGGCAAACTTACATTGAAGTAAACTGCATGCCCGAGTTCGGCTGAGACTGATTCTGCGTACCGGCAGGGGTCTGCTGCTGGTTATCCTGCGAGAGGTCAACATTATTAGGCGTAATGACCCACGTATTGTTGGCGACCTTCTTGATATCGCCCTCAATGGTGTATACAACGCCGAGGAGAAAGTCTATCATGCGGCGCGCATCCTCTTTGTTCGTGTCCTCAAGATTGAGCACTACGGTGCGCTTGCTGATAAGATGATCGGCGATCTGATTAACGCTGTCCCAGTGCTTCGGCTTCATTACCTTGAGCTCGAGAGCGCTGCCGTTCAGCTCGAGTCCGCTGCCCACTCCGACGCTTGAGAAAGAACCGGTCTGGCGGGACGGGGCATAATTTGTCGCCTGAGAGCCGTTGTATGCGTTATCATACGATGTGCCGTAATCTGCCGCACCGTTATCATCAAATACGTATTCGTCGTCCTCGTAGCCCTCGTCGATATCCTTAGGATTAACAATGTCTTTCATTTTGTCAAAGAAGCCCATACCAATCTCTCCTTAATTTTCATTTATTTATTCTTGTTTTGATAATACCAGTTAAAGTAATCAAGTCCCGCTCTGCCTGTTGTAATTTCGCTTGCCGAATATTGCCGAACCGGGTCTGATTATGTTCGCACCGTACTCAAGCGCGAGTTCAAAACTGTCACTCATACCCATAGATAAAAGTGGCACACACCTATTATGCATTTTTTTTGCGTTTATGTCAAGTAATATTTGATAAGTTTCTGCAAAAAAAATTCTATAATCGTCTTTTTCGTAGCATTTTGGAGCAATTGTCATCAATCCGAGCGGGTTTATACCGTCAAAATCCGCTATCCGGTCGAAAAAACCGTCAAGCGCCTCCGGCATCACTCCGCTCTTGCTCTCCTCGCGTCCGATATTCAGCTCGACGAGAATATCCTGAACATAACCGGCGCGCTTTGCACGCTTGCTTATCTCCTCCGCAAGCGCGACAGAATCCACCGAGTGGATGAGCGAAGTTCTGCCGATGAGATATTTGACCTTGTTTCGCTGA
The DNA here is from genome assembly GCA_900545935.1 of uncultured Eubacteriales bacterium. Taxonomy (GTDB): domain Bacteria; phylum Bacillota; class Clostridia; order Oscillospirales; family CAG-272; genus UMGS911. Next base: position 21,364 of record URAP01000012.1, on the reverse strand, counting down.
AGCGAACCGATAAAATGACGTTCGAGCTGCGGCGAGAGCAGCGGCTCCTTGTCGCAGAATTCCTGCACGCGATTTTCTCCGAAGGCACGCAGACCGAGCGATGCGGCATAGTTCACCGCCTCGGCAGGCACCGTTTTGCTCGCCGCGACTATCTTGACTCCGTCGGTTCTGCCGAGCGAGGCACATACCCGCTCCACCCGCTCACAGACATCGAAATAATTCTCGCGAACACAGGCGAGATATTCCTCGGTGCAGCGTCCGTCCTCGGGAACATATCCCTCTCTCGGGGCATGCCCGTCATTGCAGCTTCTTTCCGTCATAGAGATCCTTACCTCCCGTAATAACAAAGTCATACAGCGACAGCCGTCCTGTCTGACTCTCGTCCGATACGTCACGCTCCTCACAGACTATCCATCCGTCACGCTCGAACAGCGGGACTATCTCCTTAAAGCCGACTACCGAGCTGTCGAGCACGAACACGCCCTTCTTTCCGTCCTGAATGGTCACGGCGGAGGCAGGCACCTTATATCCCGAATATTCGGCGGTAATTATCTCAACCGTCTGATTATGCGAATAATCAAAGCCGTCCGGCATCTCCGCCGAGTAGAATATCAGAAGCGTCCGATCGTCATCCGCGGGATTGACCACCTTATACAGCTTCATCTCGACCCGCCTGTCGTCGCTTGCCGGAAAAACGGCATAGTAGCTGCTGCGCTCAAGCGAAAGATTACGGTATTCCGCAGTGGATACCGCACACACTACATACCAGCGGTAGTCGGTCACTATCTTTCCCACCGTATGCTTTCCGCCCTCGTAGGTCGAGGCGCTCGGCATCGCGGATGCGAGCATATCGTAGGACGCAAGCTGCATCTGGTCAATATTCCGACTCGAGAAAACGCCCTCATAGCCGTCGGTCTGCGAATAGAAGTATCCAGCCTTATCCGTTACGATATCCTCTGTCGCCTCGGAAGCTGCGCTGAGCGTATCCCGCTCGCTGCGAAGCTCGGCAATTGCATCATCGTAGCCGTCGACACTTTTCGTTATCAGCGCGCGCTTATTGAGAAGAACGACGATATCGCTCGTCAGCGACATTGCCGAATCGAGATCGCCGCCGCCGATCTTTCCGAGCATGCGGTAATAAACGCTGTCTATCTTAGAGTCGATGGTAGCGGTGTCCGACACGACCGACGAATCCACGCGGCTGCGCTCGAGCACAGATATTCTCGAATCTATATCTATCAATTTTTTTCCTATGTCGCCGTCTGCGTAGACCGTCGCCACATGATCCCCGGCGCTCACCTTATCTCCGTCGTCAAAGGCATAGTCGACCGTTCCCTCCGTATCGGCGTATAGAACCGTTTCATCACGCAGGATATACGCATCGACCGTTATCGATTGCTCCATTGTAACATGCTCTGCAGGCACGGTAGTGACCTCGGTATTGTACTCGCTCCAGAGGTGATAGATTATGTAGGCGATAAAAAGCAGAGATACTGCCGCCGTTATGATATACACAGCGACCTTTTTCAGATATTTTGTATCCATATTCGTCTCCCCCCTCTGTATTTTATCCGCAGACAGATGCGCGCCGAATCCTCTGCGGCACCGATCAATGCACCGTGCTCTGCAAAATAATGCGTTTCGGAGCGGCGCGCCTCGCTTTACGGAATAACGCACCTGTTCGGTGAAATTTTATTAACTTTTATTATAGCACGAAAGCACCGATATATTATCGGCGCTCCGAGAGTATTAACGAAATATTTACAATCTTATCGAGCATTTTTTTATCCTGCTCAGGGTCTCCGCAGATCATAGCCCATTTTACATACGAGCGCCCTCGCAGCCACGACAGCTGCCGCTTTGCATAGCGCGTCGTAGCGAGCTTGACAGCCTCGCGCGCCTGCTCCTCGGTGCACTCGCCGCGCAGATACGTGCCTACCTCCTTATAGCCGATTGCGGCGGCGGCAGTGCTGTCCGGATCGAGATCTAAGCTACACACCTCATCACATAATCCGCGGTCAAACATCTCATCCACACGCATACGGATACGCCGATACAGCAGCTCGCGGTCGAGATAACCGAGCGCGACGACCGACGCATCATAGGGAGACGGCGTATCGTGAGATCGTCTGTCCCACTCGGACTTTGTTCTTCCGGTTATTCGATAGATCTCAATCGCCCGCGCTACCCTGCGCTTATTGTTGGGATGGATGGCAGCGGCACTCTCGGCATCTATCTCGGAAAGCTCATCGTGCAGGCTCTGCGCGTCGCGTGCAAGCAGCTCCTCGCGCATGGCGGGATCCGACGGCGCATCCGCATGCTCCGTCGCCGTTATGAGACTGTCGAGATACAGCCCCGTTCCGCCGCAGACAATGGGCAGTGCTCCGCGCGAAGCGATGTCCTTTATTACCTTCGCCGCTTCATCGGCATATCTGCCGCAGCTGTAATCCTCGCTCGGTGCGACGATATCTATCATATGGTGCGGAACACCGCACATCTCAGCCTCCGTCGGCTTTGCCGTTCCGATATCCATTCCGCGGTATATCTGCATAGAATCGCAGGATACCACCTCGCCTCCGAGCAGCTGCGCAAGTCTGACCGCAAGTGCGCTCTTGCCGGACGCCGTAGGACCGGTTATGCATAGCAGCGGTATTTTTCTTTCTGTCATAATCTTCTCACAATCAAATTATCACTGTACCGTAATGCTGTCAGCAAGTGTAAGCACAGACATCATCGACGGCGCAAACACAATGTCATATCACGATTATACGGTCTACGCGATAAACATCGCATCGCCGAACGAAAAGAATCTGTATCTCTGCTCGATCGCCTCGGCGTATGCGCGCAGCATTATTTCACGAGAGGAAAAAGCGGAAACGAGCATAAGCAGCGTGCTCTCGGGCAGATGGAAATTCGTGATAAGTGCGTCAACGCGCTTGAAACGATAACCGGGATAGATGAATATTCCGGTATCCGCCGTCATCGGATCGATATGACCGCTCTCATCCGCCGCACTCTCAAGAACTCGGCATGAGGTAGTACCGACCGCGACCACCCTGCCCTTGCAGGAGTTGATGATATCTGCGCTCTCCCGACTTATCTCAAAATGCTCGGTGTGCATGACATGATCCGATATTGCATCCTCCTTTACCGGACGGAAGGTGCCGAGACCGACGTGCAGCAGCACCGGTGCGATACGGATTCCCTTATCACGAATGCGGTCAAGCAGCTCCTCCGTAAAGTGCAAGCCCGCCGTCGGTGCGGCAGCCGAGCCCTCGCGGTCGGCATAGACCGTCTGATAGCGTCCCGGATCCGAAGCGCGTGAGGTGATATACGGCGGCAGCGGCATCTCACCTATACGGTCGAGTACCGAGAAGATGTTCTCTCCGCCCTCCCTGCTGTACTCGAGCCGGACAACACGATTTCCATCCTCGACGGTGCGGAGGACATGCGCGCGCAGCAGCCCGTCGCCGAAGCTGATGACCGAGCCCGTTTTCGCACGTCTGCCGGGGTGCACGAGCACCTCCCAGCAGTCGTCTCCGAGGTCACGGAGCAGCAGCATTTCCATATGCGCGCCCGTTTCATCCTTTATTCCGTGCAGGCGCGCCGGAATGACCTTGGAATTGTTGATAACAAGAACATCATCCGGCTCGAGCATATCTACGATATCGTGAAAGATACCGTGCCCTATCTCGCCGGTCCTGCGATCGACCGTCATAAGTCGGGACATATCGCGGCGCTCGGCGGGAGTCTGCGCTATAAGCTCCTCCGGCAGATCGTAGTAAAAATCGCTCTTTTTCAGGTCGGTTCCGACCTTTTCGTTTATAATAACCTTTTCTTCAGACATCGTTTCTCCGTATCGCCGTAACGCCGAGACGCCGGCAGCATATAATAAAATCGCAGAGACATCTGCGCTGTCATATTAATTATATTACAATGCGGCAGTTTTTTCAAGCATAAATAACACGCTGTACGGCAATTTCCGCAGGCGGCGGCAAGCCGATGCAGCAGAAGAACATAGACGCTCGGACGAGCCGAAAAAATACCGGCATCCTCCGCCCTTTCTGCAAAACGCTATCCGATAGATGAATTATCGACAAAGCGCTCTGCGGCAGAATATTTTTCGGCAAAGCGAGGGACGACGAATACTATCGCCGACAGACAGAAAAAGCACTCGACTCGACTCCGAGCACAGGAGACAAAGCAATGGCTGAAAACAAAAAGACGATTTTCCGGGGCGTCGGCACCGCGCTCATTACTCCGATGCGGGACGGAGAGGTAGACTATCCCGCCTTGCGCACGCTCATCGACCGACAGGTCGAGCTCGGTGCGGATGCACTCGTAATATGCGGAACGACCGGTGAGAGTGCCACTCTATCGGACACGGAACGCCGCAGATGCATTGCCTCGGCAATAAAATATACAGACGGCAGAGTTCCGGTCATAGCAGGCACCGGATCGAACAATATAGAAAAGGCGGCGTCACTGTCCCGCTACGCCTCAGATGCCGGAGCGGACGCGCTGCTCGTGGTAACTCCGTACTACAACAAGGCTACGCCGGAGGGGCTGTGCAGGAGCTTTCTGCACATAGCGCGCAGCGCATCGGCACCGCTGATACTATATAATGTACCGTCGCGGACAGGCTGCGATATTCCGATAAACGTATATCGAGAGCTTGCGCGGGATGAGCGCATCGTAGCGGTAAAGGAAGCCTCGGGAAACCCCGTAGCCGCTCAGAAAATAATCGCAGAAACCGACGGCGCGCTCGACGTATACAGCGGAAACGACGAGCTTGCGGGATGCGTAATGGCACTCGGCGGCGCGGGAGTGATATCGGTGGTATCGAATCTCCTGCCGGACGCAATGCACCGACTGACGGCACTGTGCGACGGACAGAGCTACACCGAGGCAGCTTCTCTTCAGCGCTCTCTGCTGCCGCTGTGTGATGCGCTGTTCTCCGCAGTGAATCCGATCCCGGTAAAGACCGCACTCGCCATGATGGGGCTGTGCACCTATGAAATGCGGCTCCCGCTATGCCGCATGAGCAGGCAGGAGGAGGCGCAGCTGCGCGAGGTAATGAAGCGCTACGGGCTGCTGCCGGAGCCGTAAAATCAGACAAACGGCGCGGCAATATAAGAGACATAAGACATAAGATAAAAGAGAGAGCGGAGCTCCCGGTGTGCGCAATGCGGCACGCGCCGGGAGCTTTAATCTTGGCTCATCGTGAACGGTGGCGGCGTGCCCCGCACTTTCAAGGCAATACGCCGGACTTGGCTCATCGTGAACCGTGGCGGCGTGCCCGACATTTTCAAGACAGACCGCCGGGCTTGGCTCATCGTGAACCGTGGCGGCGTGTTTATACACCGACGCAAAGCAAAAAAACGGCAGACGGCGCGCCAAAACGCACCGTTTGCCGTTTTCTTATTCAATTCGATTCCCTATCGACTATATGAACAGCGCTGTCACGCCGCACCTTCCGTCTTAGGATAAGCTGCAACCAGTTCAACATCCTGTCCGGCAATATATCTCATAAGCCTGACAAGGTCGGACACGTTAACATATCCGTCTCCGTTTACATCCGGAACATACACCACAACATTGCTGCCTGAGATATATTTCATCAGTCGGATAAGATCTGAGGTGTCCACCGTTTTGTCCCCGTTGATATCGCCCGCCATCTCCTCGGTCGGCTCGGTATCGCGCTTGAGAGGAATCCTGTACTCGTAGTTTGCCTTTGTTGATTCCGTAAAATTCGGAGAATCGTTTATATCATAGACGAGCTCATTGCCGAATACCGAAAGTCCGTAAATTCCGAAATATTTGCCCACCGAAAGATCCGGCTCATAAAATCGCTCGATCTCGCCGGTCTCGGTATTATAGCGATAGATAGAATCCGGAGTCGAGTAGTAGAGCGAGCTGCCGTAGGAAGCAAGACGCGAGAAATTACCCGACCACGTCGACAGCTTGCCCGCAGCCCAGCTTCCGTCGAGCTCTGCGATCGTCTTTGTCTCATCGCCGAGAGATATCAGCTCACCGCGCTTGTTGTCGATATAATAGAGCACGCCGCCTACATACTGAAATGCTGCATTCGAGCTCTGCCAATAGTAGCTGTCGTAGGTCGTATCGTCAGGGAATGTGTAATAATCGTCGGCAGCGGCACCGTTTGCGGCGCGGCGGCTCTCAAGCGCACTGCTCGAGAGCAGGAAATACTGATGATCTACCCTGCCGGTGATATCCCATACCGCATCGTCCCATGTAATATCAACATGGTAAGGAATATTGTCAAGCCATACGATATTCCAACCGTGATTTATCTGAGACGAACGGCAGAACATCGCTTGGATGCCGAGACGGGAAAGCAGATAGATATTTGTCAGCGCATAGCCCTCGCATACGGCCTTGCCGTTCACAAGAACTCCGTATATGCTGAAATCGTCAGCCGGCATATCCTTGCCGCCCTGAATATAATCCGTATATCCGGAATAGTCGTATTCGCACGCTGCTGCGATACGGTCATGAACGAGCAGAGTTTTCTCCGCATCGCTCAAAGCGGAATCGACAAGATCGGCTGTCAAGCGATCGGCGGCAGCCTCGCATTCGTCGAGCTTAGCCTTGTACGCCTCCGCAGTCATACTGTATTTGAAATGCATACGGATGATGTTGTCCTGATGATCGGTCTCATAGCTGATCCGCTCGATATGAAACGCCTCCGGTATCGAATAGGTTATCATCTCCGCAATGGCGCTCGCACTGTCGTCGGTAATACCGAGATCAGCCAGCTCGGCTGTGGGAGAGCAGGAGATCACGGCATCCGAAAGGCGGCGGTGCAGCGTATCGGCATCCACCCCGCTCGGCAGCAGCTCTGCGCCGAAATAGTGCCCGGCGGCGACCGACTCGAAGCCGTCGTCTGCGGCAATAACGGCAGAACCTGCCGAAGTCAAGGCGGTCAACGTCATACATGCGGCGAGTATCCCGCCGATCAGCTTATTTTTATACTCAAGAAAAAACAAGAGGGTACCTCCGTGTCGGCACAGCAATTAATGTTATTTATAACACATCAAACGCAGTACGGCATACACCGCACCGCGTCCGAAAATGACTATACATATTATACACACGCGCATTAAAAAAGCAATAGTATTATTAGTTTTTTAAGAAAAAGTTTGGGGTTTGTTCTTTCATGATGCCAAATAAGGCACTGAGAAGATATTTAGCTCGAGCATCCGCGCCCTGTGTTCGGAAAATACGCCAACATATGTCATGTGCAGACACGAAGCACGCCGCCGCGATGACTTTATAACAGATAACGGGTGTCGATCACGAGATCCTGCATTATGCACGCAGCTTCGATATCTGCTCTCTTGCCGAGGCTATCTGCGCAGCTACCTGCTCGGGTGCGGTCCCGCCCTCGCTCGTTCTGCGGGCAACGCACGCATCGAGATCGATAGCGTCATAGACATCCGACTCGAACAGCCCGCTTGCCTTTTTGTACTCCTCGAGAGGCAGCTCATCAAGAACGGTGCCGAGGCGCGTGCAGAGAGCTACAAGCTCTCCGGACTTCTTGTATGCCTCACGGAACGGCAGACCGCGTCCGACAAGATAATCGGCGAGGTCGGTCGCGTTGATAAAGCCGGTCTGAGCCGCCTTTTTCATCCGCTCGGGATTTGCCTGCATTCCCTCTATCATTCCGCTGAAAACCTTAAGGCACATGACCGCAGTATCGACAGCATCGAATACACATTCCTTATCCTCCTGCATATCCTTATTATATGCAAGCGGAAGTCCCTTGAGAGTAGTAAAGAGCGAGATCATATCACCGTATACCCTGCCCGTCTTACCGCGCACGAGCTCCGCCATATCCGGATTCTTCTTCTGCGGCATGATGGAAGAGCCGGTCGTAAATGCGTCGCTGAGATGCACAAAGCCGAATTCCCAGCTCGACCAGAGAATGATCTCCTCGGAAAAGCGGGAAAGATGCATCATCATAATAGAGATATCCGATAGCAGCTCAAGCGAAAAATCGCGGTCGGAAACGCCGTCTATCGAGTTCGGGCAGACCGAGGAAAAGCCGAGCAGCTCCGCCTCATAGCGGCGGTTCGTCGGGTAGGTCGTCCCCGCAAGAGCGCAGGAGCCGATAGGAGAAACATTCATGCGCTCGCGGCAGTCACGCAGGCGGGAGATATCGCGCAGCAGCATGAATACATATGCCATAAGCTGATGCCCGAAGGTTATCGGCTGTGCGCGCTGAAGATGGGTATAGCCCGGCATGACAGTACCCTTGTACTGCTCCGCCTTGTCGGTAACGGCAGACGCAAGCTCCGCCGCGAGCGATATAAGCTCGCCTATCCGCTCGCGCAGATAAAGGCGTATGTCGAGTGCGACCTGATCGTTTCTGCTGCGTGCGGTATGCAGCTTCTTTCCCGCAGCGCCGATGCGTAAGGTAAGCTCCGCCTCCACAAACATGTGGATATCCTCGCAGCCCGGGTCTATCTCGAGCGCTCCGCTCTCGAGGTCGCGGAGAATGCCCTCAAGTCCCGCTGTGATAGCCTCGGCTTCCTCAACCGTTATAATCCCGGAGGAGGCGAGCATAGCCGCATGGGCAATACTGCCGCCGATATCCTGCTTGTACATACGGCTGTCAAAGCCTATCGACGAATTAAAATCATCCGCAAGCGAGCTTGTGATACCGCTTGTAACGCCCGCCCACATCTTTGCACTGTGTTTATTCTCAGCCATTTTTCGACCATCGCTCCCGCTCGGCGAAAGCTCCCTTTTTAAATATTTTTGTCTTGGAATTCTACTGTGTCGGGCTGATGCCTGATATCACCGCCCGTAAAACCGAGAAGCACGGTGCCGCCGAAAAACGAATTTCCGACAGCACCGCTCCCAGTTTAACAATAGATAAAATCTCACCTTATCGTATCCCGTCGGGGATACGTATATAATACCCGTCAGCGCCGAAAATGTCAAATCCGCAACCACAACCCCGAATTCTCGGTCTGCGCTCTTTCAGCCTCACCGAAAAGGCGGCAACTAAAACCGTTTGGAGTGTTCGATTTCGTTCCGCAAGGCGTACAATCGTACGTCGCGGGACGAAATCGGACGCAGAAAAAGCGGATATTAAAAATTCTTCGGAAAAATCCGTTAGGATTTTATCTTCTTTTTTCTAAAAATCTTGCTTATTTTTCAATAAAAAGACTTATATCCGCTTTTTCGTTCCGGACGGTTTTAGCGACGCCAATCAGCCGTTGCCGTCGACGATTGCCTGCACCTTGGTAGGCAGGCCGAAGAGGTTGATGAAGCCCGTTGCGTCGGTCTGGTCGTAGTCAGACTCACCGAAGGTAGCTATCTCCTCGCTGTACAGCGAATTATCGCTCCATGCACCTGCATTGATCATATTGCCCTTATAGAGCTTGAGCTTAACCTTGCCGGTGACGCGCTCCTGAGTCTTATCAACGAATGCGGAGAGTGCCTCACGCAGCGGCGAGAACCAAAGTCCGTTATACACAAGCTCTGCGAAGGTGACAGAGAGCTTCTGCTTCTCGTGCATGGTGAGCTTGTCGAGGCAGAGCGACTCAAGCACCGAGTGAGCCTTATAGAGGATAGCTCCGCCGGGAGTCTCGTACACGCCGCGGCACTTCATGCCCACAAGACGGTTCTCTACGATGTCGATAATGCCGATGCCGTTTGCACCGCCGATCTTGTTGAGCGCGAGAATAATGTTCTTTGCGCTCATCTTCTCGCCGTCGAGTGCTACCGGAATGCCCTTCTCAAACTCGAGAGTTACATAGGTAGGAGCATCAGGTGCGTCGATGGGAGAAACCCCCATCTCAAGAAAGCCCTTCTTCTCATACTGCGGCTCGTTGCCGGTATCCTCAAGATCGAGCCCCTCGTGAGAGAGGTGCCAGAGGTTCTTGTCCTTGGAGTAGTTGGTCTCGCGGTTTATCTTCAGCGGCACATTGTGCGCCTCTGCGTACTCTATCTCCTCCTCGCGGGACTTGATGCTCCACTCACGCCAGGGAGCGATGATAGGCATATTAGGTGCAAAGTACTTAACGGCAAGCTCGAAGCGTACCTGATCGTTGCCCTTACCCGTGCAGCCGTGGCAGATGGCGTCCGCGCCCTCCTTCTTTGCAATATCGACAAGCGCCTTCGCGATGCAGGGACGTGCATGGCTGGTACCGAGCAGATACTCCTCGTATACCGCGCCCGCCTTCATGGTAGGAATGATGTAGTTGTCAACATAGTCGTCGGTAAGATCGAGGACATAGAGCTTGGAGGCACCGGTCTTGAGTGCCTTCTCCTCCAGACCGTCAAGCTCGTCTGCCTGACCGACGTTACCCGAGACCGCGATGACCTCGCAATTGTTGTAGTTCTCCTTCAGCCACGGAATAATGATAGATGTATCAAGTCCGCCCGAATATGCAAGAACAACCTTCTTGATATCTGCCTTTTTGACCTTTGCCGCTGTTTCCATTTTATATACCATCCTTTCGCCCGTGCACGGAGCGCTCGGCGTTCCGCCGTCGGTTTGTGTATGCTTTGTATTTTTATGCATAAATTATACATCCGCATCCCGCAAATGTCAATAGACTATTAGATATAAAAAAACACCGTTTTTCACCGTCTAATTAACGACAATGCACAAATTCCGCCGCCACCGAATCGCAGTGATAAACGTAATGCATTGCCGATATTCGTTTTTCATATAATGTATGCATAGCCGGAACATTACAAAGCCGATATGTGGGGGCGCGGCATATGCCCGACGGACGATATCCACGGATGAAGCGCAAAGCGTCTGCGCAGCACACGGCGGGACACACGCGGGAAACTGGCTCTTGTAAAAGGCCGCAAAATGTGATAAAATACATGCAGAAAAAAGGAGCGGCATATAAATGAAGAAAAGAGCCTTTACCGTAACCGAATACAGTCTGACCGCTCACTGCAGCCCGAGCGGCGCCCACTGCGAAGCAAGACGCGCTGAAAGCCGGCGCTGCGCACGCGCCGGCGGTGCCGAACCGATATGCGCGGCACTGATCAGCGATACGCACGGGCGAATAATAGACGACCTTGCAGAGGCGGCAGCAGAGGCTGCCCCCGATCTGATACTCGTGCCGGGAGATGCGATAGAAAACAAGCGCCCCGGGCACCCCGACGGCGTTCGGATGCTTGCGCGGCTTGCTGCGGTCGCACCTGTTTTCTTCTCCGTCGGCAACCACGAGCGGGCGCTCAGCCGCGAGCAGACCGACGGTCTTGCAGAGGCGGGGATACACTGCGTCGACCTGTCGACAGAGCGCTTTTCGGTGCGCGGCACACAGCTATGCATAGGCGGAGTTCCGTCCGCCTCATACGAGAACGGAGAGCGCTGCGGGACATCGCTTGCCGAGCTGCTGTTTACACCGCGCGCCCGCGCGGAGCTGCCGCAGAAAACGGTGGACTATATCGCCGAGTTTTCGGCAGAGGGAGGTGCAAAGCTGCTGCTCTGTCACCATCCCGAATACTATCGCCGCTACCTGCGCGACTGCGACACCGGAATAATCTGTGCGGGGCATGCGCACGGCGGACAGATACGGCTGTTCGGACACGGTCTCTACGCCCCCGGTCAGGGCTTCTTTCCTCGCTATACCTCCGGCGTACACGACGGCAGATTCGTCATATCGCGCGGACTGACAAATCACTCCTTTCCCCCGCGTATATTTAATCGCCCGGAACTCGTAATTTTGCATATTTATACCGAATCGAGCGACACGTCCGAGCGGTAGGTACACATCGTAGGTATACCGTAGTTATCATATGCCACGTTATCATAAAGAAAGGAAACTTTCACTCATGAAAGCCAAGGTTAGGTACAATGATATACATCCTTGAGGACGACGATTCGATACGTGAGCTGCTCGAATACTCGCTCTGCCGTTCGGGTCTCGAGGCGCGCGGCTTTTCCACACCGCACGAATTCGGCGCAGCTGTTGCCGCAGAGTGCCCGACCCTCGTCCTGCTCGACGTAATGCTGCCGGAGGAGGACGGTATGTCGATACTCACCCGTCTGCGCCGCGATCCCGCGACCTCCTCCGTTCCGGTAATAATGCTCACCGCACGAGACAGCGAATTTGACAAGGTAACTGCGCTTGATGCCGGGGCAGACGACTACATAACAAAGCCTTTCGGTGTGATGGAAACACTCGCGCGCGTACGTGCCTTGCTCCGCCGCGCCTCACCGCAGCCCGCACCGTCCGACCGTCTCGAGGCAGGCGATATAGTCCTCTCCCTCTCCGACCGCACGATAACGGCAGGAGGCGCAGAGGTCGTGCTGACCTATAAGGAATTCGAGCTGCTCGCCCTGCTGCTCGAAAACAGAGGAACGGTACTGCGCCGCGACACTATCCTCGACCGCATATGGGGCTACTCCTTCGAGGGCGGAACAAGAACGGTGGATGTACATGTACGCACTCTGCGGCAGAAGCTCGGCGAGTTCGGCTCGGTAATAGAGACGGTACGCGGCGTAGGCTATAAGATAAATAGGTGACGGCATGAAAAAGCATCTGTTTATTTCGGTCCTCCTCTCATCGCTGCTGCTCTCCGGCATTGCCGTTGCCGTACTGCTGATCGCTCCGCTCACACCCGACACACAGTTTATGCGCGTATGGCTGCCATGCATCGTATTGCTGCTCTCTGCACTGATCCCCGCAGCGATAGTTTCGCGCTTTTCCGGCGAGATCATTTCCCGGCGGATCAATTCCATCGACCCGAAGTCTCCCGAAAGCAGACCTACCTACCGCGAGCTGTCACCGCTTATCACAAAGATGAAAAATCAAGGCGGCAGAGCGGCGGCAAGGCTGCGCGAGCTCGGGCTGAAAAAGGCCGAGCTTGACGAAGCGATATCTCATATGCAGGAGGGCATCCTGATAGTAAATCATCGCGGAGATATACTGTCGCATAACGACCGCGCTCTCGAGATACTCGGCGCGAATACCGAGCGCAGCTATCGGAGCGTGCTCTCGCTGCCGGAGGATCAGGCGCTGAGAGAGCTGCTTGCCCGCGCACTCGGCGGTACAAGGTGCGAATCCGAGCGAAATGCCGACGGGCGCTTTTACCGCATGCTCGGCAGCCCCATCAAGACCGATGCGGGAATAACCGGTGCGATAATCCTCATGCTCGATGAGACGGAAAAGGAGCACCGCGAGGCTCTGCGGCGCGAGTTTACCGCCAATATTTCGCACGAGCTGAAAACGCCGCTCACCTCCATTTCCGGCTTTGCCGAGCTGATAGCGAGCGGAATGGCGACCGGCGACGACGCGCGGCATTTTGCCGAAAAGATACACTCCGAGGCATCGCGTCTGATAACTCTCGTCGGCGACATAATCCGCCTCTCGCGGCTCGACAGCGGCGAGATACCGTACGATACCGAGCCTATCGACCTCGGTGAGGTCGTCCGCAGCACCGCTTCGCGCCTCGAGCGTATAGCGCAGGATGCATGCGTCACGCTCTCGGTCGAGACCGAGCCGCTGACCGTGCGCGGCAACCGCGGCATCCTCGAGGAGATAGTATATAATCTTACGGACAACGCCATAAAATACAACCGTCCCGGCGGCAGCGTGACCGTATCGCTGCACGCAGAGCACGGCAAGCCGACACTGCGCGTCCGCGATACCGGAATAGGAATACCCGCCTCGGTTCAGGATAGGATATTCGAGCGCTTCTTCCGCGCCGATAAGGGACGATCAAAGGCGATAGACGGCACGGGTCTCGGACTGTCGATAGTCAAGCACGGCGCGGGCTTTCACGGCGCAGAGATATCCGTCGACAGCACCGAGGGTGTCGGTACCGTGATTACGGTCAGCTTTCCGGCAGCGGAAAATAAAGCATAGAGCAATATTAAAAAGCAGCCGAACCGAATCCCGCGAGCGGCACATTTAACAAAACATAAGGAAGTAAGTATGGTTAACAATGTATCAAAAAGCCCTGCCTCCCCCGCAGCTCCGACAGTTGCCGTGGCAATGAGCGGCGGGGTGGATTCCGCCGTCGCGGCGCTGCTGCTGCGGGAGCAGGGATATAACTGCTTCGGCACGACAATGAAGCTCTGCCGCCCCGGCGAGAGCGAACGCGAAGCACAAGCAGAGCGTGATATTTCCGACGCGCGCGCAGTCGCAGATGCGATAGGGCTGCGCCATACAGCGGTCGATCTCTCCGAGCGGTTTGAGGAGACCGTCATCGCCGACTTTGTATCGGCGTACGAGCACGGCGAAACGCCGTGCCCATGCGTGCTCTGCAACAAAGTGATCAAATTCGGCGCGCTGCTCGAGCATGTGCAGGGCGACGGCGCGAACATGCTCGCCACCGGGCACTACGCACGGATAGAGCGCAGCGGAGACCGATATCTTCTTCGCCGTGCGTCCGACCGCAGCAAGGATCAGAGCTATATGCTCTGCTTACTCGATCAGCACAGGCTGTCGCATATCCTCTTCCCTCTCGGCGAGCTGAGCAAAGCACAGGTACGCGAGCTTGCGTCAGCAGCGGGACTGTCGGTCTCGCAGCGCGGAGATTCGCAGGATATATGCTTTGTTCCGAGCGGGCGCTATACCGACTTCATCACATCGCGTACCGGAAAGAGCTACCCGTGCGGGGATTTTATCGCGCCCGACGGCAGCACCGTCGGCACGCATCGAGGTATTATCGGCTATACAGTCGGTCAGCGGCGCGGTCTCGGGCTGTCGCTGCCCGAACCGCTGTACGTCAGCCGTATAAGCCCGGAGGAGAACCGCGTATATCTCTCCCGCAACAGCGAGCTGTATTCCCGTGAGCTCGACGCAGACAATGTAAATTTTATCCCATTCGATACGCTCGACCGACCGCTGCGCGTAACGGCAAAGCTGCGCTACCGCCATGCCGAGCAGCCCGCGACCGTCGCGCCGACCGGCGACGGGGCGGTACATGTATGCTTTGACGAGCCGCAGCGTGCCGTAACTCCCGGTCAGGCTGTGGTATTCTACGACGGAGATTATGTCATAGGCGGAGGCATCATACGCCGACAGTCATAAAGAGCGGCGCGGCGTACCGACGATATGTTTGACATGTTTGACATGTTTGACATATTTGACATAAATCATATATAAATTATGTCGAATCCCCTTGATATAAATCAAAAAATGAATTATAATACTGCGGAGGAATATATACCGCGAGCGTCGGCATATCTCCGCCTATAATGCGCCGACGCGCGAAATATCACTGAAAGGATGTACAGCATATGTTGAAAAAATTCTTCTCAGACTTTAAGGAATTCGCCATGAAGGGAAATGTCATCGACATGGCGCTCGGCGTTGTGATCGGTTCTGCATTCGGAAAGATCGTCTCGTCCTTCGTCGCCGACGTTATCACCCCGTTTATCAGCCTTATCACCGGAAACGTCAACCTGACCGACCTCAAAGCAGTGCTCCGCCCCGCAGAGCTGAACGAGGCAGGAGAGGTTGTCCGCGCAGAGGTCGCGCTTACATACGGTAATTTTCTGCAGTGCGTTATCGACTTTTTCGTGATAGCGCTGTCGCTCTTCCTCTTTCTCCGCATTATGATGAATATCAAGAAAAAGATGGAGGAGGCATCCGCAAAGCTGCTGAAAAAGAAGCAAGAGGAAGAAGCCGAGGAGGAAAAGGAAGAAGAGCCCTCCGAGGATATAAAGCTCCTTACCGAGATCCGCGACCTGCTGAAAAAGGAAGAAGAAAAATAAAAGCAACGGGCGGGGAAGGCTTGTACCTCCTCGCCCATACTTGAATATGACGGACAGCACACGGCAAACGTATAATGAGGTAAACAATGAATACAGATGATAAAAACACCGCCGCGCACGCATGCACATGCGGCTGCGAACACGAGCATACACACGCGCACGAGTGCGACCATACACATGAGCCTGAGCATGAGCACGTAAACGGACATGGCTGCGGCTGCGACAGCTGCGGCGACGGCGAGCGTCCGCATGAGCACGTGCGCGAGACGGTACCGTTCGACAAGGTCATAGAGCGGCTCGATGAGGCATTTGCCGAGAACGATCTGTCCGCCGCCGACCGCATACTCACCTACTGGGAGGACGAGGCAAGGAGGATGGGCGATGCCGTAGGTCTGCTTCAGATCCGCAGCGAGCAGATAGGACTGTATCGCAGACTTCGCGACGAGGAGCGCGCCGTTCCCGCCGTATATGAGGCGCTCGGGCTCATCGACTGCGAGGGCTTTGAGGAAAATGCCGGAATCGCCACCGTTATCATAAATGCCGCAACAACACTGTGCGAGTTCGGCAGAGCCGCAGAGGCTTACCCGCTCTACGATAAGGCGGAAAAGATATACCGCAGCGTTCTTCCGTCGGACGATTATCGCATGGCTGCGCTCTTCAATAACCGCGCCGCATGTGAGGAATCGCTCGGCCGCGGCGAGGCTGCAGAGCGAAACTACCGCGAGGCGATAGCCGTCCTCCGCGCCAACGGAGAGCACGACGCCGAGCTTGCGGTCTCTTATGTCAACCTCGCGCAGCTGCACGAGGTAATGTACGAGCAGGACGACGAGCGCGATGCGCTTATCGCGAGCGAGCTCGAAGAAGCATGGGAAATACTCACCGGCAGAGAGCTTGCACGGGACGGAAACTTCGCCTTTGTTCTGTCGAAATGCGCTCCGTCCTTCACGCACTTCGGCCAGGCAGAGCGCGGTGAGCTCCTCGCCGCCGAGGCAAAGAAGATATATGAAGGGGCTTGAGCTTTCTCGCCGATTCTATGAGGAATTCGGCGCGCCGATGATAGCGGAGCAGTTCCCCGAATATCGCGATCGGATAGCGGTCGGACTTGTCGGTCACGGCTCGGAGTGCTTCGGCTACGACGACGATATTTCACGCGACCACGATTACGGTCCCGGCTTCTGTATGTTTCTCACCGACGAGGACGAGCAGAAGATCGGATTTCGCCTTTTCCGGGCATATTCAAAGCTGCCGCACGAATATCTCGGAGTCTCGCAGAGCAAGCGCAGCGCCGCAGAGGAATGCCGCGGTGTGATGCGCATATCCGACTTTTACCGAAACACACTCGGCGGAATAATCATTCCCGAGCGCTGGCAGGAGTGGTACTTCACACCCGCAGCGGCATTTGCGGAAGCAACAAACGGAGCTGTGTTCACCGATCCGCTCGGAGAGTTTACACGTATTCGCGAAGCTCTGCTCCACGGCATGCCGGAGGATGTTCGGCTGAAGCGGCTTGCCTCGCACCTGCTCGCGCTTGCACAGTACGGTCAGTATAATTTCGGCAGATGCATCGACCACGGCGAAAAGGCCGCTGCCATGATCTCGCTCTCCCGCTTTTCCGAGCGCTATGCCTCGCTCATCTGCCTTGTCAGCGGGCGCTGGGCACCGTACTATAAGTGGACGGCGCGCGCCGCACGCGAGCAGCGCGAATGGGCGCTCGAGGCTTCCCTGCTCGATGAGCTCCCTACCCTCGCGGTAAATGATGCACGCAGCTGCTTTGAGTGCATTGAACAGCTGAGCAGCACGGTCATAGACTGGCTCGTAGAGCAAAAGCTCGCGCCGCAGCTCGGCGATTACCTCGAGCCGTACGCATACGCGGTGAACGATAATATAAAAACAGAACAGATAAGAAATATGCCGCTCGGGACCGACTGACACCCGCCGCTCGGTACTCTTCCGCACGATGTCATGCCCACGCTGCAGCCGTTCGGTTGCGGTTGCCTTACTTTCCGTGATGACCGTTCGCTTGTGGCTGTCGTACTTTCTGCGATGACCGTTCGCTTGTGGCTGTCGTGCTTTCTGCGATGACCGTTCGCTCTGCGATACGCTGTATTCCGTGTCCGTCACTCGCATGCGACACTAATAAATAAGCCGCATAAGCCTGCGACGTTCTGCGTATCGCAGCGCTCGCGCGACATGCGATGTGCATATATTCTGAGTTTTTTATACATGCCGCACACATTAGCGCCGAGCCGTCACCTGCCATAGCCATCGCGCCTACCGTCCGACTATGCCCACGGCTCCCTAACATTCGATGCTCCATTACGCCAATCAATTCATTGCGTCATTGCGCCATCGCCCGCCATGCGGCTAAGCATCTCATTCCGCCGCGCAGGCGAACTGTGTCGATCGAAAAAAACGCCAAAAACGATTTTTTCAATATTTACTATTGACATCCAACCGATTCTGTGATATAATATCGACGTTGTCGAAAGACCGATCGACGTTTGCACCATTTGCCGGTGTGGCGGAATTGGCAGACGCCCGGGACTTAAAATCCCGTGCAACGAAAGTTGCGTACCGGTTCGATCCCGGTCACCGGCACCACATAAACATATCGCGGGGTAGAGCAGTTGGTAGCTCGTCGGGCTCATAACCCGGAGGCCGCAGGTTCAAGTCCTGTCCCCGCAACCATTTCGAGCGGATGTAACTGGTTTCAGTAACATCCGCTTTTGTTAATATACTCAAGAAAGGAATTTGCAGACATGAGCGATTTATTGGGGTTATTGATTGAATGTTATAATAAAAATGATTTTTTGCCATTACGCCCGTATTTATCGGATGATTGCAAATATACATCTCAATGGGTTTTTGATGAAATGGTCGGTGGCAATAAAATTTGTGATTATCTTATTACCAAGTCTAAACGAATTTCCGAAGCAGGAAGCATTGTTATTGCAAAAAGAGCCACAATATTGAACCCATATTTTGGCCAAGAGGCTGCACTGATGTTCCAAGACGACAAAGAATCTCCATCGTGTATAATCTTGATTAAAACTGAAAAAGAACACATAACGCAAATTGATATTTGCATGCCAGAACTATTTGAATTCAAATAAAATGTATGCGCTCAATTCGTTTTTTCGGTTTCGTATTTTAAATACATCTACCTATACTGCCTTTAAAGCTATTTTTGATTTGAAACACAGTTTAATAACGCGCCAAAAGGGGTGATGGAATTGTTTTTTAGAAAGAAATCTCCGCAAGAGTTTTTCGTATCTTCAATTAATACACTTCATGATTTGGCACAGAAAAAGAGATTTGCCAACAAAGGTTTTATTTTGCACGAAGGATTAATTGAAATTGGTAATCCTTTTATTGCAGAAGGTCTAAAATCATAGCCAAATTTAAAAAACAGATCTTTTGATTTTTATTATTCTTTAGCTGCATCAAACCTCCAAATAGGATTGATTCTTGCCCACTATGCTTGTGTAGATAAACGATCCGTTATTTCCGGAGATGTTTTTGAAAAGCTTTCCGATGTTGAATCTTCTTATAAAGCGCTTTTGCTGGTGCTAAAAGATAATTTGAATATTTCATTTGAAGAATGGGATAGTTTTCGTCATTATATTGTCCCATTTTGGGATGAATTGATTAAAAACTACAAGAAAGATCCAAACATAGAAATATACAATTCAAAACTTCTTTCTGCATACTATTTGCTTGGAGTATCTATCGGATTAGACAAATTTGAAAAATAACTGATTTGACGGGGCTGTCGCTATGCGTTTTCGCGTTTTGCGGCAGCCTCGTTTGTTCATTTTAATTATTATCCCGAAATACGCCACGATAATTGCTCGCGGGGTGAATTTGAGGTGGATTTATTTTTGTCTCTCGCGATTTCTCCCGCTCTCGACTTTTTTCTTCTACTCTCCGATAGATTTTCTGTCCTTCTTCCTTTTCATCCTCCCGTCTCCTGCGCCATCTCTGTATACAAGGTATTAACCCGCTCGGGTCTATTATTTCCGTACAGCGCGTCGACCGTATGCAGAGCGCGGATCAGTGCCGCATGCCGTTCTGCGGCGCTCGGGTATCCGGTGCGCATGACGCACAGACATATTTCGCAGATGCACCACTGCATAAGCTCGTCATTGACCTCGTTATGCTTTTCATATCCGCCGATCTTGGCAAGCAGCGAGTGGCGGTTTATCCGCACCGAAGGGCACAGCATTGCTACCCGAACGGCATTCTCGGTATCGCCGATATTATGATAGCAAAAGCAAAGCATATCAAGCGTTTTTGCGCGCAGCTCGCCGTCGGTACACTCTCCTAAAATATACTCGTACTGCTCCGCCGCCCTTTTATGATCACCGCACCGCAAGAGTGCACCGGCAAGGCGGAAGCGCACGCCGCAGTTACGCGGATAGAGTCTTTTCAGCTCGCGCCACAGTCCGACGCTCTCCTCTGCGCTGTACCCCGCTTCCCTCTCGAGTGCGGCGGCGCGTTCTATCGCAGCGTCCGCTCCGTCGACTTCGAGTCCGAAAAGCACATCGGTCCGCACATTGAAAGCTCCCGCAAGCGGCACGATCTGAGAGATATCCGGCATTCCGAGATCCTTTTCCCATTTGGAGACCGCCTGCGCCGTCACGCCTATACTCGCCGCAAGCTCCTCCTGAGTCAAGCCGTGCTCGCGCCTCAGGCGACGGATGATCATTCCCATTGTTTCTGTTGCTCTACACATCGTTTTAACCTCCGCGCTTTATTTCCATACATATTATATCACAAACCCACCCGCATGCATAGCAACAAAACGGCAATGCCGCTCAACGCAGCGTTGAAAACGGCGGTTCGGGGAGTTTTTTATACCGATACTCACGAATGTCTTTGTTTACAAAAAGTATTCCGTAAGCTCAATGCGGCTGAGGAGGGCAGCACCGTTGTCATAGTCTCCTGTAAATACGCACTCTCCGGCGAATTCGTTTCAAGCGGAATACAGTACCGACGGAAGTATCGTCGGCATCGTCCGAAACAGTGCCTCCGGAGACAAGCGCTCCGGTGCAGCCGGGCACAGCGGAAGCCGGGACTGCCGTGCATACCCCGACAGTTTGGGCTTCAAAAAGGCAACTACCGAGAAATCAAGGGCTTGTCGGCACTTTTCGCCCGTATCAAAAGATAATACATAACGGATGGGACAGTCAACAGACGTAGGACTGCCACTTTTTATCACTCTTTTTTGCAGACTGCTCTTGAAATTATCACAATTCTATGCTATAATAATCATAAACGAACGGTCGGTACATACAAAGGAGCGAAGCAACATGAAAACAACCGAGCAACAGCACAATGAGCGAAAGCGTGAACTAATGGAAAAATGCTTTGAGTGTTACGCGGAAAACGGGCTGACGGGCACGGGAATTAAAGCGCTGGCTGATGCGTGCGGATGCACTAAAGCAAATCTTTATTCGTATTTCAAAAACCTTGACGAGCTGATTATTGAGTCGACCGCATACTGCATGGAAAAGGTCGAGGACGATTTTATGGATATGGCACCCACCGACCCGGAGGATGTTGTCCGGTTTGTAAAAGAGGTTCCGTATTGGACGGCAAAAAAGCACGGCAAAAAGTACCGTCTGATGTATCAGATCT
>URAP01000011.1 GCA_900545935.1 uncultured Eubacteriales bacterium | reverse complement strand
AAAGAAAGTGGCGGAAAGAAAAGCGCGTATAAGGGGGATTGCGCCGCGATACGCTACGCTCCTATTCGGCGCAGTTTCCCCCTTATATATCCCCCTGATGACTGCTCAGCCAATAGCGAAAATATTTGTTTATACCCGAAACGGTCGTCTGGTACGACGACTCCCGTTTCTAAAAGAAAAGTATCACGCCTACCACCTCAGTCTTTCCGAATCGGAAAATTCGTACACCCGCATTTATAGTACGATCATACAGCTAATTTTTTCAAAGGGCTGTGTACCTCACAATGGCAAGCCATACTTTCGGTCAGCTATTATCTCGGTCACTCTGCCCGAGAAAGACTCCCACTTATCAAAGTTTTCGCCAGGCCTTTTTCAAAGGGCCGCGTACCTCACAATGGCAAGCCAAACTTTCGGCCAGCTATTATCTCGGTCACTCTGCCCGAGAAAGACTCCCTCTTATCAAAGTTTTCGCCAGGCCTTTTTCAAAAGGCCGCGTACCCCCGCGTACCCCCGCGTACCCCCGCGTACCCCGTCGGTTAAGTGCGCTTTTTTACAAAATAATCTTGACTGTCGAAATGCGCTGTGATATAATGGAATGTATTTTATAAGGTAGGCTTTTGAAGCCACGTTCCGAGCGACGGAGGCGTCGGTGTCTGCCCGACATACCGAACTAATCTTATTCATAAAGAGGGATTTAAATTGCGTAGAGAAGATCTGAGAAACATTGCAATAATCGCCCACGTCGATCACGGTAAGACCACACTTGTCGACGAAATGCTGAAGCAGGGCGGCATCTACCGCGAGAATCAGGAGACTACCGAGCGCGTTATGGACTCAAATGACCTTGAGCGCGAGCGCGGCATTACCATTCTTGCAAAGAACACCGCCGTACACTACGAGGGCGTAAAGATCAACATCGTAGACACCCCCGGTCACGCGGACTTCGGCGGCGAGGTCGAGCGAATTCTGAAGATGGTCAACGGCGTTCTGCTGCTTGTCGACGCAGCCGAGGGACCGATGCCGCAGACGCGTTTTGTCCTTCAGCGCGCGCTTGAGCTGAACCACCGCGTCATTGTCGTTATCAACAAGATAGACAAGCCCGATGCCCGCATTGAGGAGGTCGAGGAGGAGGTTCTTGAGCTGCTGATGGATCTGAATGCGACCGACGAACAGCTCGACTCCCCGATGCTCTTCTGCTCGGGCAGAGAAGGTACGGCATCGCTCACACCCTACGAAAAGGGCACCGACCTCAAACCGCTCTTCAACACCATTCTCGAGTACATTCCCGCGCCCGAGGGCGACGAGAATGCGCCCCTCCAGCTGCTGGTTTCGTCCATCGACTACAACGAATATGTCGGCAGAATAGGTATAGGCAGGATCGAGCGCGGCGTTATCAAGCAGAATCAGGATGTATATATCACGAACTACCACACCCCCGACGCAGCGCCCAAGCGCTCACGCATAGTCTCGCTCTATCAGATAGACGGTCTCGGCAGACAGCCCGTCACCGAGGCAAAGATAGGCGATATCGTCTGCTTCTCGGGCGTTGAGGATATCACCATCGGCGATACCGTAACGGCACTTGACGCGCCCGAGCCTCTCGAGTTCGTAAAGGTCAGCGAGCCTACGCTGCAGATGACATTCTCGGTAAACGACAGCCCGTTTGCAGGCCGCGAGGGCAAATTTGTGACCTCGCGTCAGATCCGTGAGCGTCTGTACAAGGAGCTGCTCAAGGATGTTTCGCTCCGCGTTGAGGACGGTGACACCACTGACAGCTTCAATGTTTCGGGCAGAGGCGAAATGCACCTCTCCATCCTCATCGAGACCATGCGCCGCGAGGGCTACGAGCTCTGCTGCTCCACCCCGCGTGTGCTCTACAAGACCATAGACGGCGTAAAGTGCGAGCCGATGGAGCTTGTCTATATAGACGTTCCCACAGAGTATTCCGGTGCGGTAATCGAGGAGCTCGGCCGCAGAAAGGGCGAGCTGATACAGATGTCGCCTAACAGCACCGGCACGCGCATGAACATCGAATATTCCATCCCCGCCCGCTGCCTGATGGGCTACCGCAGCACCTTCATGACCGCTACACGCGGCGAGGGCATAATCAACTCGGTATACAACGGCTACGAGCCGTACAAGGGCGACATCACCCTGCGCTGGACAGGCTCGCTCGTCGCATCCGAGACCGGCGAGACTACCTCCTACGGTCTCTATAATACGCAGGAGCGCGGTAACATGTTCATAGGACCCGCAACCCCCGTGTACGAGGGCATGATCGTCGGCGAAAGCCCGAAGGTCGGCGATATTGCCGTCAACCCATGCAAGAAGAAGCACCTCACCGCAGTCCGTTCGTCCGGCGCGGATGAAGCGCTGATACTCGTTACCCCCGTAGTTTTCTCGCTCGAGGAGGCTATCGAGTTCATCACCGACGATGAGCTTATCGAGGTAACGCCGAAGAGCATCCGTCTGCGCAAGCGCATACTCAACACCGAGCTGCGCCTCAAGGCTCAGAGCAAAAAGAACAAGAACTAAACGGGGAGGATAAAATCGTCCGGACCGAAAAAGCGAAAACAGATTTTCATAACTGATTTTCAGCATATTCAGCTTTGCGAATAAATGGGTCGGAATCCTATCGGATTCCTGCATGAAATTTGACGTTTTCGCTTTTTCTACCTCCGAAAACCGTCTCTGCCGTACGCTTGTACGGTGACGAGGCGGTTTTCAACGCTTCTGCATCTTTTTTTCTCTCCCCGATTCTGGTCGGCTGAAAGCACAGACCGAAAAAGCGAAAACAAGGCATTTATGACGGCTTTAGTATAATCTGATTTGCGGAATGCTGTCGGAATCCTTAAGCAGAGTTTCCGCAGCATCCTCTCATCTAAAAAATCATACTTTACGAAAAATCCCCCGGGCACTGCAGCACCATGCAGCAGCCGGGGGAATCTTTTATTTATTTTTATTCGGCGCATTTCGTCTGCATACCTGTCCGAACACAAGCAATCCTACAAGCATCAGCGCCGGAAAGACTATCGCCGAGAGTATACCGGCTCGAAGATTGCCGCCGAACGCACCCGAGACGAAGCCCGCGAGGGTAGGACCTCCGGCGCAGCCGACATCTCCCGCAAATGCCAGCATAGCAAACAGCGCGGTCCCGCCGTACGGGATGGTTACGGCAGCCTTGCTGTATGTACCCGGCCAAAGAATCCCGACCGAAAAGCCGCACACGGCACAGCCGAGCAGACCGGCGACCGGCGACGGAATAAGAACGATAACAAGGTAGGCTGCGAGGCAGAGCACGGCACTGAGCTTCATAAAGCGCTCGAGCGGAAACCGCTCGCCGCACCGGCCGTAGATAAGCCGCGAAAGTCCCATCAGCAGCGCAAACGCCATAGGTCCGGCAAGGTCTCCTACCGTCTTAGACACGCCAAGCCCCTTTTCGGCAAAGGTAGATGCCCATTGGCTGACCGCCTGCTCGCTCGCACCGGCGCAGAGCATCATCAGCATCAGCAGCCAAAAAATCGGCATACGAAACAGCGCGAGCAAGCCGCAGCCGATCGTTCTGTCATCGGTCAGCGAGCATATCGGCGCCCGCGAAAAAAGGACAATATTCAGCACGGGAATGCCCGCCCACAGCAGCGTGAGATACCGCCAATTTTCGATTCCGAACGCAGCAAAAAACGCGGTAGAGAGCAGAACAACTCCGACATGTCCCCAACAGTAGAACGAGTGGAGCAGGCTCATCGCTTTCTCCTTGTTATCGGACGGACACGCCTCGATTATCGGGCTGATAAGCACCTCGATAAGCCCACCGCCGACGGCATAGATCATGACCGAGATAAGGATCCCGGCATATGCGCTCGGCAGCAGCTCGGGCAGCACCGTCAGCGAGACGAGTCCGACCGCAGAGCAGATATGAGCGAGTATCACCGATGCCCGATACCCTATCCGATCTATAAAGCCCGCCGACAGCATGTCGATGAGCAGCTGGATAAGAAAATTTATCGTGATGAGCAGCGTTATCCGAGACAGCGGGATTCCGTAGCTGCTTTGAAAGGTCACGAAAAGAAGCGGAACGAAATTATTGACTATCGCCTGAACAATGTATCCGATAAAGCAGGCATAGGTCGTTTTTTTATAGTTAGGATTCATATATAACCTCGCAAATCCGATTACAAACGAAATTACTAATGCCGCATTAAATACGGAAAAATCGACGCTTTATGCGTAAGCTACATTATAATAATATAAAGCGGCACGCAAGTCAAGACATTTTTCTTCGATAGAAAGCAACCGATCTGTCGACATAAAATCGGCAGACCGGTTTACATTATATGATTCGTCAGCTCTTAGCCCAAGAATCGACATCAAGCCCCGAGAGCACCTTTTCGCAATCGGAGACGACCTTTTCTACACTGTCGGCAAGGACATAGAACTCGCCCTCTCCGTTCACCGTGTAGTAGCAGCGGCGGGCGGAATAGCGGTAAAAGCTGTACTCTGTCTCGGTGCCGCTATTGAGCTTTATCGTAAACGAGAGCAGCAGATCATCGGTGGAGCGAGAGTCGGTATGATCCTGAAGCGTTATCAGAAGCATAGAGCGGTACATGCTGCGGAAATTATAAAGCTCGTTCTCGTCGAACGGTCTGCCCATGCTGTCCGCAGTCACGCCGAGCATTCCATCCGAGCCGATCGAGAAACGGAAGGTCTCGTTTATCTTGCCCGAGCGAATAGACAGCTCGGATATATCGGTAATGGCGGTGTTCAGCAGCGCGTGGTCAACGTAGCTGAGAACATCATAATCGAGAAAGGCAAGATCATCCGGCTCGAACGCCACAATGATATTCCAAAGCGCGGAATACGCATAGCGGTATCCGTCCTCCTGAAGAGGACCGAAGAAAACATAGCTCTCGATATCGTTGTAATTATAGTGCAGGACGGTCAGCTCGCCGTCAAGTCCGTACTCTGCGAGAGCTTCATCGCCGAACAGCGCACGCATAAGCAGCTTCAGCTGGCTGATGCAGGCGCGCTGATATTCGAGCGCATCCATATCGTCGGTGACCGAGTTGCCGATCTGACGAACACCCTCGACAAGCTCGCGGGTATTCTCGTCTGCATCCTTGAGCACATCGCTCAGCTCCGGGCCGAGCGCGACAGCGCCCTTTCCGGCAAACTCTGTAAACTTCGAGAGGATGGTGCCGAGTGTGTCAGAGCTTGCATTATAACCCTGCGGAGCCTTTGTATCGTAGCCGCCGGTGCCGTCCTCATTCGCCGTGTAGTCGACCCATATCTTCATATCGTCGCCACGCATGATATAGAAATCCTTAACGGCATAGTATTTGGTAGAGGAGAGCGGGTAGGTAACCATCGAATGCGCCATCGCATTTACCGGAGCAAGCAGCGTGGTGCGCGCATCCGACGCGATAATATACACCGCATCCCTGCCCTCAAGCCGCGCGTAATAGCCGCCTGCGGTCGGTATAAGATCGCCTATATAGACCTTGTACTCCGCGCCGCCGACCGACTTTATCACATAATAGGAGCAGTCACCGGTAAGCCCGTACTCCTCGAGCGCATCGCCGGTGCAGCTGTCACTTACCCTGCCGAGTGTAGCGGAGTAACCCGCCGCGACAACGAGCGAGGAGAATGCCGCCTTATTGTACGGAACGCTCTCATGATCGCGAATATAAAAGTTTCCGTCGCTCGCCTTGTACATCTCCCAGTCGCCGTAGCTGTTATGCACCGAAATGCTCGAGATATTCGACTGCTCAATGCGCTCGAACATCATTATATATCCGCTCGAATCCATCAGCTCGCCCGGGAGCAGCTGCGTCTCATCGGCAGGCTCATCGGTTCTCAGCAGCGGCGAGAGCACCGCAAAATAGAGCACGGCAAGCACCGCGACGACCGCGAGCAGTATGATGGCGAGCTTTTTTCTTTTCTCTGTCATAACCGCTTTCTCCTGACGTAGACAACGATACCGACGACCGCAACGGTCACGGGCAGCAGCGTTGCGAGAACGACAGTCCATGCATACGCCTCGCCTGCCGTTATATCGAGCTCATTGTTATCGAATATCTTGAATTCAATACCGTTCGGAACGGTGACCTTACCCATGGTTTTCATTGCCGAATAGAGCAGCTCAACATTTCCGTATGTACTTCTGCCGATGTACTTTTCCGAGACGAACTCGGTCGTGCCGCAGGCAAGAACAAAGTTTCGATGCGCCTCGTTGTCGATATATCGCAGCTCGGTGGTAAAGGTCATGAGCGGCTGCGAGCCGGTCGATTCCACCTCATCGCTGCCGAAAGCACAGGTGTACGACTCAGGCGAGGAGAGCAGGACATTCGATATGGTGCGCGTGCCCTGATCTATGGTCCTTTCGTCGGTCTCATAGGTCGATATGACCGGCATTGCGTCAGTAACGATGGACTTCGGTACGTTGTCGAGTGTACGCATGCTCTTAGTAAGCGTTGCGCCGTCGCCCTCGGTCTCATATACCGAGACAAGCGCCGTTCCGCTGACATTGATGCTGTTGACCTTATCGTAAACGACCGAATTTCCGAACGATATTCCCCACTCGGAGAGCAGCTCATCGAGGGCGAAGAAATCGTTCTTCGAGCGGGCGCTCGAGTCCATAAACACCATCATGCTGCCGATACTGTCGAGAAACTCGTCGACCTTCTTTATCTCGTCAACATCCGCACCGTAGCCGGCAAAGTCATACTGCGGGCCGTTGATTATCAGCAGCTGCGCACGCTCGTAGTCGATATCCTCGAGCTGGAGATCTATCTCGCGGACCTCGTAGCCCGCATCCTCGAGCAGCTGCCAAAGCGCGGAGGTGCCGGTCGTCTCACCGTGATTCTTCGTAAAATATGCTATGGGGTTATCGCCGGTCATTCCGAGTATGGCGGTAGTTATCTTGTACTCCGCGTTGAGCGCGTAGGGCTCATTCGACTCGTCGAGGGTATAGAAGCTATCTGTGGTAAAGACACGATAGTCGCCGTTCGTGTCATTAGTAATTATGACGCTGTTCGTGCGTATCTTGGAGCCTGAGGTCGTGCGGAAGGCACTTATCTCACCAGGATGCGCGTTCACGTCGATGTACTCGACCGAAACGAAATCAAAGGCGGAGGCATAGAGCAGCGCACTCTGATGCACGAGCTTTGAGTAATATGAGCTCTCGAGCTCGTCCTCATCGGTACAAAAGATGATGCGTATATGCACATCGTCGCGATCTGCAAGCGGATCGAGCAGCGCGTGTGTACTGTCCGAGATGGAGTACAGACCCTCGGTGGTCATGTCGATATACCATTTAAAGTTTGTCGCGAGTGCGGAAAAGATAACATTTATTATAACGACCACCGCGATGACCGCCGCCGTCAGCAGCACTGCCGTGCCGCCGTAGCGGAGTCTGCGGCTCTTTCCGCTCGGAGTCTTTATATTCTCAGCCATTGCCTTACCTCCTTATGCCCAACGGCGCTTCTCGTACACGCGAACGGTGACGAAAAGGAACACGAAGGTTATGGACAGATAGTAGATTATCGCATTAAAATCGAACACGCCGTATGCGAAATTCTGAAAACGGCTGTATATCGACAGCCATGAGAGCACCGAACGGAGCGGTGCAAACGAGATCACGGAATTAAGCATTCCGCAGCAGAGGCAGAACACAAGGATGGCAATGGTCGCAATAACGGCGGTTATCTGATGCTCTGTAAGCGAGGATACGAAAACGCCGATAGCGATAAACGCCGCTCCGAGCAGCAAAACTGCTATCGAATAGCCGACGAGCATTGCCGTATTCTTCTCCGTGACGACACCGGTCGTGTCGTTGTAGATATAGAGAAGCATAAAATCGAGCGCCGACACCGCATATGTTCCGGCAAAAACGGTATATGCGGCGAGGAACTTAGCTCCCACCATTCCGCCGATAGAGACAGGCGCGGTAAGCAGCAGCTGCTCGGTTTTCATTCTCCTATCATCAGCGAACAGACGCATGGTCAGCAGCGGCAGCAAAAACGAAAAGCCGCATATCAGCACGGTAAAATAGGTTCCTATGTCTGCGCTGCCGCCCGAAATGGCGCTGAGCAGCGTCGTATACGCAAAGAGCACTCCGCTGAGCACAAGATAAACAGCTACGAAAACATAGCCTATCGGAGAGGTAAAATATGAGCGCAGCTCGCGCTTGTATATTGCCTTCATCTGCCGTCTCTCCTTCCGTTCTTGCCGGTCCTGCCGCGCGCGTTCTCGCGCTGTCCGGTCATGCTTACGAATATATCCTCAAGGCTTGCTCCGAGAGCCTCGGAGCCGATAAGCGGCCAGCCCTTCTGTGCGAGCATATAGAACATAGGCTTGCGGATATCAATCGCCGCCTCGCTCTCGACGAGATAGGTAGTGCTGTCGTCGCCCTCGGCCATAACGCTGACCGATTTTACTCCCGGCAGCGCCCGCAGCTCGGAGGTAACACCGTCGCGCGGTCCGCAGATAATAACGCTCGTGCGGCGGTTTCCTCCGCCGATATCGGAGATATCCGCAGTACGCTCATCCGCGAGCACCTTACCCTTATTCATAATAATAACGCGGTCGCACACCGCCTGCGCCTCACCGAGCAGATGGGTGGAGAGCAGCACGGAATGGTTGCGTCCGAGGGTACGTATCAGATTTCTTATCTCGATTATCTGACGCGGGTCAAGTCCCACCGTCGGCTCGTCGAGTATGATGATCTTAGGGTTTCCGACAAGTGCCGAAGCAATGCCGACGCGCTGCCTATAACCCTTGGAGAGACTCGATATCAGACGGTTGCGGACATCAGAGATCTTAACGACCTCGCATATCTCGGCAAGGTGCTTCTTTCGGTTATAGGCGCAGTCACGCAGCTCGTAGACAAAGCCGAGATATTCGAGCACCGTCATATCGGGGTAGAGCGGCGGAACTTCGGGCAGATATCCTATTAGCTTTTTCGCCTCAAAGGCGTTTTCGAGAATATCATAACCGCAGATGTTTACCGTACCGTCGGTTGCGGAGAGATATCCGGTCATTATATTCATGACCGTAGATTTTCCCGCGCCGTTCGGTCCGAGCAGACCTACTATCTCGCCGTCTCCTATCTCAAAGCTGACGCCGTCCAGCGCCCGCTTGTTTCCGTAATGCTTGACCAGGTTTTCAACCTTAATCATATCAGGATTCCTTTCCGGGGAGCAGCGGAATCGGGTCTCGCGCTCCTCGCCTCGCATATTTACAATCGGTCGTATTGTAGCACAAAATTATAAAGAAAGTATTAATAAGTGCACCGTGCCTTGGTAATCACGGATAAATTTTTCTCGTGTCGGCGATCGTTCGGCATAAAAAGTAAAGAATATGGCACAATAGACCGTACATACGGGTGCTGAGATTAACAGAAAGCGAAAAAACATATAGAAAAACAGGGTGATAATACAGTCATAAAATCAGTGCGTAAAGACCTCCCATATCTGACCGCTGCGCGGTCAGATATGATATTTTGCTTTGCTGCCGTCGACAGCAGCCTTGCTTTGTAAGCCCGAAAAATTACACTTGCGCATTGAGCGGCAAGACGAAACCGAACAAACAAGGTAATGCCGGGTCACGCCGATAATGAATATAATATCGGCATTCAGTCTTTCGGATAACCGAAAAAAAGCTCCGCGCTGCGTGAAGCCGCAGCGAGGAGCTTTATATGTATAATATCGCATTGCGCAAGGCGCATTCTCTTACTGTCCGCGTCTCCATGTCGACGGGAACATTATCAATATGAGCGGATATATCTCCAGTCTGCCGAGCAGCATCGAAAAAGACAGCACAAGCTTAGACAGCGGCGAATAATCGGCATAGCTGAGAGCCGGCCCGACACCGCCGAGCCCGGGTCCGACATTATTAAAGCAGGAAACAGCCGCCGAAAAATTCGTCTCGATATTATATGCGATCGGGTCAAAGGCAAGTATGAGCAGTGTCAGGATAAGCAGCACCGAATACAGACCGAAATACACACCGAGCCCCTGCAGCGTCTCGCTCTCCACCGCCTTGCCCTCAAAGCGGACCGTGCCGACGGCGCGGGGATGGATGAGCTTTTTCAGATTTATCTTGATGTTTTTGATCATCATTACAACGCGGCTGACCTTAAGCCCTCCGGCAGTCGAGCCCGCGCAGCCGCCTATAAACATCAATATCAGCAGGATATGGCGCGAAAGCTGCGGCCATGTATCAAAGTTTGCGGTAGAATAGCCGGTCGTGGTTATTATCGAAGCGACCTGAAAGACGCTCTGGCGCGCGGCATCCGATACGGCGGGATAGATAGAGCGGATATTATAGCAGATTATGCCGCTCGCGACAAGCACTATTCCGATATACGCCCACAGCTCCTCACTCTTGAATGCCGAGCGAGCGCGGCGAATGAGAATAAGGTAATACAGATTGAAATTGACTCCGAAAATCAGCATAAATATCGCGGTGATCCACTGCTGATACGGGGTATATGAGGCAAGGCAGTCCGCCTTTATTCCGAAGCCACCGGTGCCTGCCGTTCCGAAGGTATGCACGAGGCTGTCAAAGATCGGCATTCCGCCCGCACAGAGCAGAAACACCTGCAGCGCGGTAAGTCCGAGGTATATCAGATACAGTACCTTGGCGGTCTGACGGATACGCGGAACGAGCTTTCCGACGATGGGACCCGGCATTTCTGCCTTCATTATGTACATCGAGGTCCCGGATTCCTGCGGGATTATCGCCATCATAAGAACGATAACACCCATTCCGCCGACCCAGTGGGTAAAGCTGCGCCAAAACAGAGTGCCGTGGCTGAGCGCCTCAACATCGCGGATAATGGTTGCACCGGTGGTGGTAAAACCGCTCGCCGTCTCAAAAAAAGCGTCGATATACGACGGTATTTCCCTCGAAATGACAAACGGAAGCGCGCCGATGCCCGACAGCACGAGCCACGCAAGCGCAACTATCATAAATCCGTCCCGCGCATATAGAATACGGTCGCGCGGCGGGAAGGTGTGGGCGAAAATAAATCCGAGCACTCCTGCGCACACCGCCGGTATCAGAAAGGAGGGAACGATATTCATCTCTCCGTATATCAGTGCCACAAGCATCGGTATTAGCAGCATGGCAGCCTCAAGCTCGATCATCTGACCGACGGTGCGGTACACCATTCTTCTGTTCACGGTTTTCTTCCTTTTTGCTTATTTTTCGAAAATGTCCGACAGATCACGCAGACACATTCCCGATGCAATAACGACCACGCGGTCGCCGTCGAGTATCATATCGTCTCCGGTAGGTATCATCGGCTTGCGGTCGCGGATAATGCCCGCAACAAGCACACCGCGGCGCAGCCGCAGGTCGCGCAGCGCAATACCGATACCGCGCGCGCCCTCGTGCGCGATAAATTCCGCAGCCTCGGCGCTGCTGTCCATGAGCTTGTACAAGGTTTCAACATTGCTGCCGCTCGTATTCTCGAGCGCGCGGGCATAGCGAACAAGCACATTCGACATCGCCTTTTTCGGCGATACTATGCAGTCGAGCCCGAGCTTTGCAGCGAGCTGTGCAAATTCCGTGCGGTTGACCTTGGATATAACGGTCGGTACATTATGCGATGAAGCAAAGAACGAAAACAGAATATTCTCCTCATCGATTCCGGTCAGCGAGACAAAGGCATCCATCGAGCGTATGCCCTCCTCGAGCAGCAGCTCCTGCTCCGCACCGTCGCCGCAAACGACCTGCGCCTTCGGCAGCTTTGTACACATCTCCTCGCAGCGGGTCTTATCCTTATCTATTATCTTGACCGAAACGCCGATGCCTATCAGCATACGAGCAAGATAGTAAGCAGTTCGGCTCGCTCCGAGTATCATAACGTGCTGCGACTTCTTGCGCAGTATACCCATATCACGCAGCAGATTCTGTATCTCGGCGGGCGACGCGGTAAGACCGATCTTATCGCCCTCACAGAGGACAAAGTTACCGTCGGGAATATAGACCTTTCCGTCACGCTGAACGACGCAGACGAGAAAGCTCTCGCTGTAATGATTTCTCAGCTCACTCAGAGACATGCCGCACAGCGCCGAGTTCTCATGCAATATCAGCTCTATCATCTCAAAGCTGCGACCGGCAAACGCCTCGATCTTTACAACCGACGGGAGCTTTAGAATATCGAAAAGCTCTCTTGCGGCGAGCTTTTCCGGGTTTATCGCCATCGATAGCCCGAGCTGCTGACGCAGAAAGCCGAGACTCTTATCGTTGTATTCGGGGTTGCGGATACGTGCTATCGTTTTCATCTCGCCGAGCCTGCCGGCAATGAAGCAGCCGAGCATGTTTATCTCGTCCGAGCCGGTCGCAGCGACAAAAATATCCGCCTTCTGTATTCCCGCCTCATCAAGCGTTAGGCAGTCAACGCCGTTTCCGCACACGCCGATAACGTCACTCGTGCTCGTCACCGCCTTTATGACCTCAGGGGCGGAATCCACGGCGACGACATCATGCCCCTCGGCGACAAGCGCCTCGAGGATAGTCGTTCCGATCTTTCCGCATCCCATAACGATAATATTCATTAATGCCGATATCCTTTCAACCGCCGGAGCGGCTTTTTTCAGTACGCATTATTATAACATCACTTCCAATCATTTGCAAGGGGCAAATGAAATATTGTTCGGCAGCCGTTTTCTCACATTTCCGCACCCTGTCCGATACATTTGCCGCCTCTGTAATATCACCTCTTCGGCGGCAGCGAGAGGCAGAGTGTTTCATAATATATCGACGGCAGCCGCGGTACGATCTAAGCCGCAGCGCAGTCTAAACTGCGGCTCAGTCTACAATGCCAAAAGCGTCTTTGACACAGAGATACGCATATTAATAAAAAGATCCGACCCCTACCGAAATTCGATAGGGATCGGATATATTAGATATAAATCAGATATGCGTTCAGGCTCAGCCCGCAGCAATCATCTTCATCATACGTACAAGGTCGGCGGTGGTTACTTCGCCATCCTCGTTGACATCGGGGAATTTAGCCTCGATATCCTTACCGTCTGCTGCGATATACTTCATCAGACGTACAAGGTCTGCGGTATCAAGCTGACCGTCACCGTTTACGTCTCCGTTTACATGGCCGCAGACCTCACACTTACCGTCCTTATAGGTGTGCTTGGCAAGCGGGATCTCGCGTGCGGAATCGGGCTTCTGTGCGTCACATCTCTTGCAGTGGATGCTCTCGCTGCCGACAGTGGTGCAGGTTGCGGGAGTATCAACGGTGTATTCCTCGGACCAATCGTGACCGAGTGCCTCGATTTCAACTGAAGAATCAGGCTTGATCACCTGGCATCCGGGATGTGTGCAGTGAATGCTCTTGCTTCCTGCCTCGGTGCAGGTAGGAGCAACATCAACGGTATAGTCCTCAGCCCAAACGTGCTCGGTGTGAGGAGCCTCACCGGAGAGATCTACTCTCAGTACCTCGGAAACATAAATCATCCACAACTCGCACTGGTAGCCTTTGAAAGAGGATCCGAACGGCTTCTTAACACCGTCGGTGAGCTGATACTTATAATCGATATATCCGCCGTCCTTAAGAAGTGCATCCTTAAGAGGTGTTCCGCCGAAGTCCTTATCGGTAATCGGTATTCTCAGCTCAACGCCGTACCAATTCTCGTCAAGATTTACAGTAGTCTTCACATTCTCTGCAGAAGCTTTACGGATTTCTTCACTTGAGCCGGGGAAGTAGCAAAGTCCGGACCAACCGCCGTTTGCATCATCCCATGCATAGTGTCCGTACGCATCGCCGGAGGCGCTGATAGAAGCATAGATATTGCCAAGAGGATTGATGTTATGAGTTACAATATCATTGATCCAAGGTCTATCATTACCAATTTTGTATATATCGGCTTTGTTATCAAATGCGTCAGCGATATCAAGTATATCATCATCATATACCTTAGAGTAGATATACAGAGCATCATCATCCCAAAGGAAGTACACCTCAGCATCGGCAAATGCAGAAGAAGTGTAGTCCCCGCCCGGGAGCAGTGCCGAAGAATTTGCATCCGAAAGTATTCCGGCATCAACGAGCTTGCCAATCGTATTTTCAGAATTGCACCAACCGAGCGACAGCTTGCCGTTCTTTGCAAGCTCGGATGCCTTGATCGAGCCGGAATCGAGATATGCGTCATCAAGAACACCGTCGAGAGAAGGAGTATACTTCTTAGCGGTTACGGGCTGTACCTTATGGCATCTTGTGCATATGCCGTCTACATAATTGTGTCCGAGAGGTTCAATAACTTCAACAGAACCGGGCTTGACCTCATCGCAGATCGCACAGTGAATGCTGCGCTCGCCTGGCTCGGTGCAGGTTGCTGCCTTTTCAATGGTAAACTCGGTATTCCACTCGTGCTCGCAATCCGGAAGCTTTGCCTCTTCACCGGAAAGGACCATGGTTATGTTTTTGTCCATCTGGAGCTGCATAAAGTGCTGTGCACTTGCGCCGCTGAAGGACGAGCTGAATGCCTTGGTACGTGCGTCATACAAAAACAGACCGTAATCAAACTTTTCGCCGGTATGAAGGAACTGGTTCTTGATTGTAGTGCCGGCGTAGTCACGCTCGGTGATCGGAATTCTGAGCTCAACGGTATAATAGCCATCCTGGATATGATATTCGGAGGCAAAATTAGAGAGATTATTTCTCTTGGAGATTTCAGAGACGTGTACCCAGTCGCTTATCTCCGAAACACCCTCCAGATACTCACACTTGTCGCGATTCTCATATCCGGCGCAAGCCTTCTGATCGCCGTAGGTGCCGGCAGGATTTGCGCCGAGACGCATTGCAAGCTCTTGGTTCTGCAGGGGGATCACATCATGGATCAACGACTCGTTGCAGAGAAGCAGGTCGCTTGCGCCGACTGCAGTGACAAGGTCATCGGGGGTACAGCCGGTCTCTGCACAAACATCAAGGATCTCATTATCATAGACCTTGGTGAAAATATAAAGCGCATCATCATCCCACAGGAAGTAAATCTCTGCGTGAACCAAAAAGTCGGAATCAAGTTTTCCGTCTGCAAGCAGGAACTGAGATTTGTCGGAATTCTCTGCTATCAGTCCTGCCTGATAGTAATCCTTTACCAGCTGAGGAACATCATTGACCCAACCGGTCTTAAGGTTATGCTCCTTGATAAGCTCAATGGTATCTATCTTGTAAGAATCCTTATAGATTCCGTCAAGTCTGCCGTCAAGCTCGGGAGTTCCCTTCTTTACGATGTTACCCTCGGTGGGATTGTCATCGCTCTGGATTCCGGCGCCGCATGTAATAATGGTGCCCTTTTTGTTGTTATAGAGCTCCTGCCATGTTGCTGTGTCGTTGTTGCCGAGTCCGTCATACCATGCGCCGTCATTCTTGACGCCATAGCCGAAGTCGATCTCCTTGCCTGTCGCCATTGTTGTGTTGGCGATTCTTGCCTCTACAATATATCCGGACTCCGTTCTTTTTATCGAATACTCGGTTGCGGGAGTGGGCTCAGTTGCACCGCTCAGCGCAAAGTTATAGCCGACACCCTTATAAGCATCGCCAAACTCAATGGTATGCTTTGCGGTGCCGTTATTCAGATCGAACTCAAGGGCACACGCCTCACTCCAGAAGGGGTTGTTCTTATCCTTGTTTTGGAGAGAGAGATAAAGTATATCTCCGTTTGCGGCGGTACTGTCATCGATTACGGCATACATATAATAATAGCCGTCATCCCAAAGGAAGTTGACCTCGGTATGGTCACCTGTCATGAAATAGGTCTTATTATATGCCTCATCCATCTGACCGTCGATTGCGGCGGTAGCTTTAATTACAAACTCGCCGGGAAGTCTCCTGGGTCCTGCGAGCTTTACGGTTTTGTATGCAGCGGAGGTGCTGTCGTCCTTATCATAGATAAAGCCGAACGAGCACATTTCATAAGTTGCCACCTTATCATTGCCGCCGAGCGCGAGATTAACGGTGCTGTCTGCGGTAAGACCGTCAACCT
This sequence comes from uncultured Eubacteriales bacterium, assembly GCA_900545935.1. Classification (GTDB taxonomy): domain Bacteria; phylum Bacillota; class Clostridia; order Oscillospirales; family CAG-272; genus UMGS911. Next base: position 44,232 of record URAP01000011.1, on the reverse strand, counting down.
TGATGCGTGCCTCGACAATGTAGCCGGAGCCGTCATTCTTTACCTTAGTTACATACTCTGTACTCTCGGTAGCGGTTCCGTATGCCTTGCTGAAATTGGAGGCAACGGCAGTGTCGCCCTTTGTATTGGCAAAAGCATAGTTTCTTTCGCCGTTTATAACGACCTCTGCGGAGGTGGTATCATAATTCTCCGCATTGCCGTTCCATACGGCAAACGTAATAATATCCTGGTACATAGGCTCCTGGACCTCTGCCGTAGGTACGGTAGAGTCGGTCACATCTGCGTAGACATAGATATAACCGTCGTCCCAAAGATAGTATGCGGTAGCCGCCATATCGCCCTTAAACTCTGCATACTTGTTGATAATCGCACTGGATGCCGCGTTACCGGTTTTGCGAAGTCTGAGCACCGAGGTATCAAGCTCGGTCTTATAAGACTTCTTGTACTGATCGTCAAGCTTAGCATCGAGAGTGGGCGTATGCTTGACAACCTCTGCTGTTCCCGCATCCTCAGCGAAAACTCCCGTTGCAACGAGCGAAGCACTCTGAAGCACGAACAGTCCCGCCGTGAAGACAGAGAGTAGCTTTTGCATTCTCTTGTTCATAATTTCCTCCTATAAAACTGCTTGGTTTGTTAAAGCCGAACCGTCCAACGCAGACGGCATTTGCTTTTCGCAGATATTGTTTGTTTGAGCAGCAATCAAACAACCACCTATGAACATTATAACATCACTTAATCGTCATGTCAATAATAATCGCGCTGTTTTACACGTTTTTTATGTCAAAAGTATTCAATTATTTTTGGAAACCGAGTAAAAAACGCACACGAGCCGAAAAGCCCGTGTGCGTCCTTTTGCGGATACGATTACTTGTTGACGATATCCTTAAGAGCCTTACCTGCCTTGAAGGCGGGAGCCTTGCAAGCAGCGATCTTTACGGTCTCGCCGGTGCGGGGATTCTTACCGGTTCTCTCGCCGCGAACGCGGGTCTCAAAGGTACCGAAGCCGATGAGCTGGACCTTGTCGCCCTTAACGAGTGCTCCCTCGATTGCTGCGAAGGTAGCCTTAACTGCTGCCTCAGCGTCCTTCTTGGAGAGATTAGCCTCTGCTGCAACTGCTTCTACGAGCTGTGTCTTGTTCATAATTATAATTCCTTTCTTTTTTTAGATCCTGACTGAAATTTGCCGCGAGCCGAATATACGCGGGACGGGCCTATTGCGGCTCCTGCCGCATTGCCATTCACTATTATAATATATTTTTTCCGTTCTGTAAAGAGAAAATCGAAAATTAGTAGTAATAATTCCCTCTTTTTACGCACTTTTTTGCATTTAAGCTGCACGATTCGCGCCGAATCCCGCCGTTTCAGCCCTCGGCGGTCATTCCGGTGTGCTCGCAGAGGTACGCGAGCTGCTCGTCGGTAAGAGGCTTAGACTCTCCCGGACGGAGCGAACCGATACGCAGCTTTCCTATCGCGACGCGGCGCAGACGCACAACCTCGAGCCCGACCGTCTCGCACATTCTGCGTATCTGACGGTTGCGCCCCTCATGCAGCGTCATTTCAAAAACCGTTCTGCTCTCCTCGGCGCGCACTATCTTCAATCCCACGCGCTGAAGCCGATAGCCGTCGATGGTCATCGGTGCGCGCAGCCGCGCTATCTGCTCCGGTGTTGCGGCGCTGCCGACGGTGACGCGGTAGAGCTTCGGCAGGCTGTAGCGCGGATGGGTCAGATGGTTGAGCAGCTCACCGTCGTTTGTCATGAGCAGAAGTCCCTCCGAGTCGCGGTCGAGTCTGCCGACCGGATTCAACCGTACGCCATAGCTCTCTACAAGCTCCGCGACGGTTTTTCTGCCCAGCTCATCCGAGAGCGTTGTGACATATCCGCGCGGCTTGTTCAGCATGACGGTAAGATATTTCTCGATCGGCTTGATCCTTACGCCGTCTATCTCGACAACGTCGCGCCCCGGCATGATATTGCAGCCGAGACTTGCCGTCTCGCCGTTTACGCTGACTCTGCCCTCTGTGATTCTCTGCTCCGCCGCGCGGCGGCTCATCACTCCGCAGGCTGAAATATACTTTTGCAGGCGAACACGCTCGCACTGTGCTTCGTTTTTCTCTTCCAAAATGCTTCCTCTCAGATTTTTTATATCCTATTATATTATGCTTTATATGCTTTTCGGATAATATTCCTTATAAACAGCGATGAGCAGTCATTCATCGCACCCGAGCAGGGCTGATATACGGGAGCCGAGCGAGGCAAAAAAGCCCGATATACCGCTCTGCTTTTCCTCCGCCGACTGCTGCGCGAACAGAGGCACCGACGCCACCTCGCGCTCTCCTACATAATAGTGCACCGCGCCGAGCGTCTGTCCCGACCGCACCGGTGCAAAAACAAACCTCGGCAGTTCTACGACCTGTCTCAGCTCCGCGCCGCGCGGCAGCACGACCGCAGCCGAATCGCCGTTTGAGACGGTAAGGCTGTTCTCCTCGGCACCCTCGAGCGGCAGAGTATAGGTCAGCTCGCCCGCGCCGCACAGTATGCGCTCCGAATATGCGGCAAAGCCGGCGTCAAGCATAGCGGTGTGATCCGCCCAATCGCGGTGATCGTCGAGCGTAACGGCAATGAGAGTTACCCCGTCGCGCCGCGCCGCACTGACAAGACATCTGCCCGCACCAGAGGTATATCCGGTCTTTACCCCGATAGCACCGTCATATGAACGCAGCATACGGTTGTGATTGACGAGAAGTCGGCTGATGCTGCCGTCCTCCGTGCTGATAACTTTCTTATATGTACCCGCCATCTCCGCAAAGGTCTCGTTTTCGAGCGCCGCAGCAGCTATCGCGGCAAGCTCGCGGGCGGTGGTGTAATGCCCGTCGCTGTCGAGTCCGTGCGGGTTTGAAAAATGCGTATGCGAGAGTCCGAGCTGCTTCGCTTTTTCGTTCATCATTGCAACAAAGCCCGCCTCGTCGCCGCCGACGGTTATCGCTATCTGCGTTGCAGCGTCGTTTGCACTCTCGAGCAGCAGCGCATACAGAAGCGACTCGAGCTTTATCTGCTCGCCCTCTCTCAGATATACCGATGAACCGATTATCCCTACCGCATCCGGAGACACGGTAGCGACGGTATCGAGCGAGGCGTTTTCGATTGCGACGAGTGCTGTCATTATCTTTGTCGTGCTCGCCATCGGACGCAGCTCATCCGGCGACAGCTCATACAGAAGCTCTCCCGATTCGGCACACATCAGCGCGGCGCTGTGAGCGCCTACCGAGACCGCCGGAAAATACTCTGCCGTCTCGGCGCGGCTGACCGGGACATAGCCGCCGGAGCGCTCTGCACCGACACTTTTCCCCAAGGCGTCCTTACCGTCCGAGGCTGCCCTTCCGTCAGGCTCTGCCTTTTCTCCGGAGCGGTCGTTATCCCCGGAGCCGTTCTTATTATCAGAGTGTTCCTCGCCGCTTGCGGCGTTGTCCGAGGCGTTACCGAAAGCTGTTTCATCCGCGTCGTCCGGGCTGCCGGACACAAACACTGCCTCGCCTATTCTCGGTGGGCTGCCTATGCTCGCCATCGCGGCAACATACCCGTCCGATACCGAATCCGATATCACCGCACCGGGCGCAGAAGCCTCGGAGACCGATCCGGCAGCACCGACCATGAGCGCCGCGCAAAGCGATACGAGCGCATATGTAAGCACCGCCGCTCCGAGCACGCAGAGCGCGAGCAGCAGAGTAAAAAATCTGCCGGCGCGCGCACCGCTCGAGCTCTTTCGCTCGGCACAGCATTTCCTTTTCCCGAAATTCCTCAAAACGGGGACACCCCCTACACCGTTATTCGGTACCGCAGGCTCGCCGTCTCGGCGCGCAGACTGCGCAGCACCGTTTATAGGGCGCGACCGTAACAGCCGCACCGCTTATCCGGTACAGATATATGAAGAATGAGAGAAAAATATAACATATGCGGAAAAGGCGTCGCGGTATCGCAGGTGATTACACGCATACCGCGGCGCACCTTGCACCTTTACTCCCGACCCTTATCTCCGTCAGCCGTTTTCGAGTCCTTATCGGGCTGCCCCGCGACCGCGCCGCTCTCTTCCGACTTATCGCCCTTAAAGCTCTTGAAAACGCCGCGCAGACGCGAGAGAATATCGGGGGATTTTTCGATAAGCGAGGCAAGCGACTCGACCGGACCTGCCGGCGGAACATCCGCGCCCACGCTCAGCATCTCGACCCCACCCTCGGGTCCTACAACGAGAAATGCGACCGGAGTTACCGAAATGCCGGTCCCGCCACCGCCGCCGAAGCTCTTGCCCGCCGGGCGCTTCTGCCCGTCGGGAGCCTTTTCGGCGCTCTTTTTACCGTAATCGAGACCGCCGGTCGCAATACCCATCGAAACCTTGGACACCGGGATTATGACCGTGCCGGACGGCGTGGTTATCGGATCGCCGATGACCGTGCCCGTACCCGCAAGCTCCTTTATACTCTCGAGAGCACTGTCGAGACTGCCTCTGAGGTTGTTTGCAGCATCTGAGTTCATATTTTCCATTCCTTTCGTTATTGTGTATCGGAACATCGTATATATTTCGGGGCTTTTTAGTATTTTTATTTCGACGCACCGTGCTTCTTACTGTCAAATCATTACCCTTGACATTCGGTATATTCGGCGCCGACCCTTATCGTGTCCGCACCGTGCTTTACCGAATTATCGCACAGTTGCCGGCAAAGGTCTCATTGTCCGACCTCGCCCGATTTTATCTTAAAGAACGAAACCAGCCCGTGCAGAGCGACCGACAGTACCTGACGGATGCTCAGACTGAGTGATATGTCAATCTCAGCCGCGCTCTTCTCGCCGAGCCAATCGGCATACACACCTACCTCACTGCCGCGATGAAAGCGCAGGGTAGAATTCTCGTCAAGCAGCGCGAGCAGCGCATCGCAAGCATTCGTTACAGCCGCATAGGAGAGTGCGGCCTTTGCCGCATCGCCGGTGCCGACCGAGATGCACAGCCGCCGAATATCCGTATGCAGATATCCGAAGAATCGCGCGATCAGCGCGGATGCCATACGCGTCACACCGCGAACGAGCGCGAGCTTGTCCGAGAAGGTCTTCTTTTTCTTCTCCTCCGCACCGACCTTGTGCCCGCCCTCCGTCTTTTTCTTTTTTGCTCGGCGGGTATCGGTCTGCTGTGCCGCCTGCCTCTTCCGAGCCTCCCGCTCGGCTATCGCGCGGGGAGTATAGTCGGAGAGGCGGAGCTTTTGTTTTTTCTTCTTTTCGGGGATAAGTGTCTTTATTCCGATGCCGAGCACGGTCAGGCGCAGCATAAAGCCGCTCTCCTCGCCGTATCTTATCCGCACCCCGACGCGAACGGAGAGCAGAAGAACAAAAAACAGTATAACGGAGGCAATTATTATAAGAGCCTTAATACCGCTCCCCCCTCTCAGTCGTTCGGCATCTCAATCGGTCATGGATCGGTCGAAAAATTCCGTTCGGCAGACCGCCGCTCGAGCCGGCGCAGCTCCGCTATCCGCTCAATCCTCCGCACCGTCATCCGCAGCACCGTCACCCGGGTCAAGCTCCGCGTGAGCAGCCTCGTCCTTCGTGCCGCTGTCGGCATCGCCGGGTTCTGTCGAAGCAGCCTTATCAGCCATATTATTATCCTCATTGTCGTTTTCCGCAGAGACAGCCGCATTATCCACACCGCCGTCCGCATTGCCGTTTTCCGCAGAGACAGCCGCATTATCCGTGTCGCCGGTCTCCGCCGAAGCCTCCTCAGCCGTCTGCGACCCGCCGACGGCTCCGACATTCTGCCCGCCGACGGCATCAAACAGCTCTATCGGCGGCAGCTCGTCGAGGCTCGAGATACCGAACACGCGCAGAAAGTCGGGCGTTGTTCCGTACAGCGCGGGTCTGCCGGGCAGATCAAGATGACCTACATTTTCTATCATAGAGCGGTCAAGCAGCGCGGTTATCGAATACGAGCAGTCGACTCCGCGCACCTGCTCGATATAAGCCTTTGTCACCGGCTGGCGGTACGCCACGATAGACAGCACCTCCATCAGCGCCGGCGAGAGCTTGGTGCCCCTGCGTATCCCGAGCGCGGCACGGACCGCCTCCTCGTACTCGGCGCGCGAGCATAGCTGGCACGCATCGCCGACAAAGCAGAGCTCTGTCCCTCTCCCCTCGCAGCTGTCGGACAGCTCACGCGCGAGCTCGCGCGCAGTTTCGCCGTCGATGCCGAGCACGTCTGCGATCACATCGAATTTTACCGGATAGCCCGACGCAAAGAGGATAGCCTCGAGCGCCCGCAGCATCTCTTCTCTTGTATCATAAGCCATGTTGTCACTCTCCGTTATGTTTCGGCTCTGCCGGGAAAATGCGCCCGACAGCCGTTATGCTGTCTGCTCGCTGAGATGCAGCGTCAGATCCTCCTCGGACTCGTCCGATATGCGCACGCGCTGCGAGCGGATAAGCTCGAGCACGGCAACGAATGTGGTTATCATCTCCGCCTTGTCCTCGCCCGCAAGCAGCAACTCGCGGAATGAGCAGTCGCCGCGCCGATACAGACGGCGCATTATACCGTAGATGCGCACCGAAACGGGTATCTTCTTCCCGCCGCGCCGCAGCAGCGTTCCGAGCATCGCCTCCGGCTTTGCCGCGGGGGTCTTTTCCGAACGGAAGCGCCCCGTCAGCACCGAGCGGAATGCCCGCTCGAGCCGCGCGATACTGTCGTCGGCGACGTAGCTTTTATCCTCGGGGAGCGTTTCGGGGTCCTTTGCGATCCTGCCGCCGTGCGCCTCGTAATAAGAGCCGAGCATCTCGCTCACGCCCTTGATGCGCGAATATTCGAGCAGCGCGGCGGCAAGCGCGGCGCGCGGATCCTCCTCTTCCTTTTCCTCGCGCGGCAGCAGCATGCGGCTCTTTATCAGCATAAGACGCGACGCCATGATGATAAACTCGCCGGCAAGCTCCATATCGAGCGCCTGAGCGGCGGAGATATACTCCATGTACTGGTCGAAGATAAGCGCAATGGGGATATCGGTGATGTCTATTTTATTCTTTGCAATAAGCGCGAGCAACAGATCGAGCGGTCCGTCAAAGCTCGGCAGATGGTAGCTTATCTCCTCCATGCACATCCTCTCCCTTCTCTGAAAGAAACTTTGAAAATAATCTCGTATTAAAAAATCCGATCCTTCGGCACCTCGCAGCGCACCGTTTTTCAAACCGCACGCTCAGCCGCCGAACGGCAGAAAAGCAAACTTCAAAAACAGATCTATGACCGCATTGCTTACGTAGCTTATCGGCAGATTGATAACATCGGACACGATAAGCGCGATAAATATGACCATGATATACCGCTCATACTGCATTATCTTAAAATAGATGCGCTCGGGCAAGAAGAACAAAAGCACGCGCGAGCCGTCGAGCGGCGGCACGGGAATCATATTAAACACCGCGAGCGAGACATTGAGCGAGATAAATACCGACAGAAACATCAGCAGCGCCGTGCGGACGGTGCCTGCCGGACAAAGCATATACGAGAGCGCATACAGCTCCGAGCCGAGAAAGCCGAGCAGCAGATTAGACACCGGTCCGGCGAGAGCCGATACCGCCATTCCCGCCTTGGGATGCTTGAAGCGGCTCGGATTGATCATGACAGGGCTTGCCCAGCCGATGCCGAAAAACAGCATCATCAGCATTCCGACGGGATTAAGATGCCGCAGCGGATTGAGCGACACCCTGCCCGCATCGCGCGCGGTGGTATCGCCGAGCCACGATGAAACAAGCGCATGCGCGCTCTCGTGAAAGGATATTGCGAACAGTATGCACGGCACGCGAAACAGATATATAAGAAGCTGTTCTTTACTAAACATTTTTCTCTCCGTTACTGTGATACGGCGGTAAGTATATGATTCCAGAGCTCGTCCCTGCCGGTCCCCTTGAGTGAGGAAAACGCCACGACCGGAATGCCGAATCGCTCGAGGCTCGCTATCGACTCCGCGAGCGCCTTTGTTCCGAGCTTATCGCACTTGGTCGCCGCAATGCAGCAGGGCGACGCTGTATCGCTGAGAAACTCGAGCATGATCATATCGTCCTTTGTAGGGCCTATGCGGCTGTCTATCAGCTGAACGGTAAGGCAGGGCAGCCTCTCGCCGTAGTAGCCGTCGCCTATTCTCGACAGCCGCGCGCGCTCGGAGGGCGAGCGCTTTGCATAGCCGTAGCCGGGAAGATCGACGAAATAGAGCTTTTTATCTATTGAATAGAAATTGACGGTTATCGTCTTTCCCGGTGTCGAACTGACGCGCGCAAGCGCGCGGCGGCCCATCATCGTATTGATGAGCGAGCTCTTGCCGACGTTCGAGCGTCCGGAGAATGCCACCTGCGGTCTGCCGTCGCGCACGAACTGACTCGGCTCGCCCGCAACGCGGAAAAGCTCGATATTGTTCATATTGATATCGGAGCGGTTCATTTATTTCTCCCGTTCTGTTTTTGTTTTGCCGTTCTTGAGGGTAGTCCTTTCGAGGCTGCCGTTCTTTCGGTATGCCGTTCTTAAGCTTTTGCGGCAGCGACGCATCGCGACATCGACAGCCGCGTCAACGCATTTGCTTCGACAGCAGTCCATCGACACACGCGCAGCAGCAGCCGACGCAGTTGCACGTCATGCGGCAGCGCCTTATATCAGCGCCTCGCCGAATACCTCGGAGACGCGCGAGCAGGGAATAAAGTTCAGCTTTTCGCGGACAACGGGATCTATCTCCTCGAGATCGCGCAGATTCGAGCGCGGTATAAGCACCGTCTTTACCCCGGTCTTATACGCCGCCATAGCTTTTTCGCGCAGCCCGCCGATGGGCAGCACCTTGCCGTGCAGCGTTATCTCTCCTGTCATGGCGACATCACGGCGCACCGCCCTGCCCGACAGCTCGGACGCGAGCGCCGTGGCAATGGTAACTCCGGCGGAGGGACCGTCCTTCGGTACTGCGCCCTCCGGCACATGGATGTGTATGTCCTTTTTCTTATAAAAGTCAGGCTCGACCGACAGCTCCGACGCATGCGCGCGGATATATGTGATGGCAGCCTGCGCAGATTCCTTCATAACGTCGCCGAGCGAGCCGGTCAGCTCGAGCTTTCCGGTACCGGGAACGGCTACCGCCTCGATGTGCAGCAGATCGCCGCCGACCTCGGTATATGCAAGGCCGTTTACCTCGCCGACGTCGTCATTGTCACGAATAGTCTCGGGCAGCAGCTTGCGCGGTCCGAGATATTCTGCGATATTCTTTGCCTTTATGCTGATGCAGCCGAGCTCCTCGCCGCTGCGCTCAGCCTCGACAATGCGCTTTGCGGCCTTGCGGCAGAGCGCGGCTATCTGACGCTCGAGCGAGCGGACACCCGCCTCTGCGGTGTAAAAGTCGATAAGCTCGGTAACGGCGGAATCGTTTATTCTCAGCTGCTTTGTCGTAAGACCGTGGCGCGCGCGCTGCTTCGGGATGAGATGATCCTTTGCGATAGCGAGCTTTTCGTGGCGCGAATAGCTGCGCAGCTCTATGACCTCCATACGGTCGAACAGCGGCGCGGGAATAGTTTCGAGCGTGTTTGCCGTCGCGATAAAGACGCAGGAGCTCAGGTCTATCGGCAGCTCTACAAAATGATCGCGGAACGCCTTGTTCTGCTCGCCGTCGAGCACCTCGAGCAGCGCGGACGACGGATCGCCGTGCGCATCGGAGGTCAGCTTGTCTATCTCGTCGAGAAGAATAAGCGGATTCATCACCTGCGCCTGAGTCAGCGCGCCTACGATGCGTCCGGGCATCGAGCCGACATAGGTCTTGCGGTGGCCGCGAATGTCAGCCTCGTCGCGCACTCCGCCGAGCGAAACGCGCACAAAGTTGCGGTTCATAGCCTCGGCGACCGAGCGGGCGATCGAGGTTTTTCCGGTGCCGGGAGGGCCTACGAGGCAGATAATCTGATGGCGCAGCTCGGAATTCAGCTGCTTTACCGCAAGGTATTCAAGAATCCTCTCCTTTACCTTTTCGAGTCCGTTGTGGTCGCGATCGAGTATCCTGCGGGCGAGCTCAACATCCACCCTATCCTCGGTGCGCTTGTTCCACGGCAGCTCGAGGCAGACATCGAGATAGTTGCGGAGAACTCCCGCCTCTGCCGAGTTGAACGGGGTCTTTGCGAGCTTTTTCGTCTCCTTGATCAGCTTTGCCTCTACCTCCTCGGGCAGCGCAGCATCGCGTATCTTGTTCATGTACTCGGCTATCTCGTCGTCATCCTCGTCGTACAGGCCGCCCGCAGCCTCGCTGTCTCTGCCCTCGCCCAGCTCGGCGTATATCACCTTGAGCTGCTCGCGCAGATAGTATTCTCTCTGTCCGCGGTCGATATTCGACTGTACCTTCTGCCGTATATCGGCCTCGGTTTTGACGACCTCGGTCTCGCGCGCAAGAATGACCGCCAGCGTCGTGAGCCGCACGACCGGATCGTACTGCTCGAGCACAGTCTGCTTATCGTGCACGTCCATCAGCACGCCGGAGGCGATAAAGTCGCACAGCAGTCCCGGCGAGGTTATCGAGTGCACCGACAGTGCAAGCTCGGGAGATACCTTAGGCATGCGGGAAACGAACTCGTCGAAGGATCCCCGCACCTCGCGCATTATCGCCTCAATCGCCGTATCGTTGTGCGAGTCGACCTCTACCGTCTTTCCGAGTACGGCGGCGACCGGTATACCGTCCTCATCCGTTTCTGCCGAGAGCAGGCTCGCGCGGCATACGCCCTCTACGACCACTCTCGCGCTGTTCTCGCGGAAACGCACGAACTGCTTTATTGTACCGACGCAGCCTATCTCGCAAATATCGTCCTCTATCTCCTCGCTGTCGCTGTCACCGTCGCTCAGCGCGCTGCGGACAGCCTCCTCATCCGAGACATTGCGCAGCGAAAAGAATGCCCGACCGCTCTCGCCGCTCGCCTTCTCGCAGGCGCGGATAGCACCCTCGGAGCTGAGCTCGAGGCTGATGGGTATTCCGGGGAAAATAACCGTCCCGTCAAGCGCCGCGACGGGAAGCGTGTAGGTATCTATTTTTTCTGTATATTTCGGCATTTTATATTCTTCCGTTTCGTATTTCTCTCACCGGAGGCATGCGCCCGATATCACAGAATGACAGCGGCGATATCACCCGGTCTGTATTAGCTGTATATTGTATGCGCCGTCCCGCTCCCGATAGCGGAGAGCGGACATATACCGCCGTAGTCCGCCCCGCAGCGGCAGCGGCACAGCATGCGGCTCCGCCCGTGTCCGGGCAGACTTCTGCATATTACCGATAAATTATATCACAATAGCTCCTCCCCGTCAAATGTATTTATACTTTTACCTTTAAAATTATTGTGAACTTGCCCACCGCGCGAAAAAAAAGCATATTTTACACCGTAAATTTCACGATTTTCACGAAAATCTCGGTTTATAATTCTCAAATCTCTTTACAAAGTGCGGAATTAGTGCTACAATGGAGCACGTATGAGATAACACTACTCACAATCACAAACAGGAGGAAATAACACTTATGGCTGAAAAGATCACCCGTAAGAAGCTGTCTATGGACGGTAATACCGCTGCGGCGCATGTTGCATATGCGTACACCGAGGTTGCCGCCATCTACCCTATCACGCCCTCCAGCCCGATGGCTGAGAATGTAGATACCTGGAGCGCGACCGGCAAGAACATCGCCGGCGAGCCTGCAAAGAACATCTTCGGCGACACCGTAAAGGTCGTTGAGATGCAGTCCGAGGCAGGTGCGGCAGGCGCCGTTCACGGAAGCCTTGCTTCCGGTGCGCTTACCACTACCTTCACCGCTTCTCAGGGACTTCTCCTTATGATCCCTAACCTCTATAAGATTGCCGGAGAGCTCCTTCCCGGAGTTATCCACGTGTCCGCCCGCACCGTTGCGTCGCATGCGCTGAACATCTTCGGCGACCATTCCGACGTTTATGCGTGCCGTCAGACCGGCTTTGCAATGCTCGCAGAGTCAAATGTTCAGGAGATCATGGACCTCGCTCCCGTCGCTCACCTCGCAGCTATCGAGGGCAAGGTGCCGTTCATCAACTTCTTCGACGGCTTCCGTACCTCTCACGAGATCCAGAAGATCGAGGTATGGGACAACGACCAGCTCGCGTCGATGATCGACATGAACGCAGTCAACGAATTCCGCGCCCATGCGCTCAACCCGAATCACCCCGCTCTCCGCGGCTCCGCAGAAAACGGAGATATCTTCTTCCAGCACCGCGAGTCCTGCAACCGTTACTACGATGCGCTTCCCGCTGTTGTTGAGAAGTATATGGGGATGATAAACGACAAGCTCGGCACCGACTATCAGCTCTTCAACTACTACGGCGCACCCGACGCAGAGCGCGTTATCGTAGCTATGGGCTCGGTATGCGACGTTGCCGAGGAGGTCATCGACTACATGCTCGCGGCAGGCGAGAAGGTCGGTCTTATCAAGTGCCGCCTCTACCGTCCTTTCTGCGCGGACAAGCTCGTTGCCGCTATCCCCGCGACCTGCAGAAAGATCGCAGTTCTCGACCGCACCAAGGAGCCCGGCGCTCTCGGCGACCCGCTCTACCTCGATGTTGTCGCATCGCTCGCCCAGAGCGATCGCCGTGATATTCAGATCGTCGGCGGCCGCTACGGTCTCGGCTCCAAGGATACCACTCCTCAGAGCATCTTTGCCGTATACGAGAACCTCGCATCCGACGAGCCTAAGAACGGCTTCACCATCGGCATCGTCGACGACGTTACCGGTCACTCGCTGCCCGAGCACACCGCTCCCGATACCGCTGCACCCGGCACCATCAGCTGCAAGTTCTGGGGTCTGGGCGGAGACGGTACCGTCGGTGCAAACAAGAACTCCATCAAGATCATCGGCGACCACACCGATAAGTACGTTCAGGCTTACTTCCAGTACGACTCAAAGAAGACGGGCGGCGTGACTATCTCGCACCTGCGCTTCGGCGATCAGCCCATCAAGGCTCCCTACTACATCACTAAGGCTAACTTCGTTGCCTGCCACAATGTTGCATACCTGCACAAGGGCTTTAAGATCGTTGACGATGTTAAGCCCGGCGGGACCTTCCTGCTCGACTGCCAGTGGAGTGCCGATCAGCTCGGCGAAATGCTCCCCGCATCGGTCAAGAGCTACATTGCAAAGAACAATGTCAACTTCTATATCATCAACGCAACGAGCATTGCAAGAAACGATATCGGCAACATGAAGGTCAAGAATACCATCCTTCAGTCTGCATTCTTCGCACTTGCAAACATTATGCCTAAGGACGACGCTATCACCTACATGAAGGAGAAGGCAACCAAGTCCTACTCCAAGTTCGGCGACGAGGTCGTTGCTCAGAACCACAAGGCTATCGAGCTCGGCGCAGGCGCTCTCGTTCACGTAGATGTTCCCGCAGACTGGGCAGAAGCAGGTCAGACCCCCGCAGAGCCCGCAGCCGTCGGCAAGCGTGCCGAGGTCGTCGACTTCGTTAACCGCATCGTTCGTCCGATCTCCAAGATGGACGGCGACAGCCTCCCCGTTTCCGCATTCGTCGGAATGGAGGACGGTCAGTTCCCGCAGGGCGCAGCTGCATATGAGAAGCGCGGCGTTGCCGTTTCCGCTCCTCTGTGGCATGCCGAGAACTGCATCCAGTGTAATCAGTGCGCATTCGTCTGCCCGCACGCTGCTATCCGTCCGTTCGCTATGACCGCGGATGAGGCTGCAGCAGCTCCCGAGGGCACCGCATTTGCCGCAAAGCCCGTCGTTAAGACCGACTATAAGTTCACCATTGCGGTCAGCCCGCTCGACTGCATGGGCTGCACTCTCTGCGTAAAGACCTGCCCTGTCACAAACAAGGCGCTCAAGGACGGCACGCCCGAAAAGGCTGCTATCGAGATGGTTTCTCAGTCCGCGGCTATGTCGCAGCAGGCAACCTTCGACTGGGCTGTCGATCATGTCTCCGAGAAGAAGGAGATCATCAACAACACCGTTAAGGGCAGCCAGTTCAAGCAGCCCCTGCTTGAGTTCTCCGGCTCCTGCGCAGGCTGTGCAGAGACCTCCTATGCTCGCCTCGTAACTCAGCTGTTCGGCGAGAGAATGTATATCTCCAATGCGACCGGATGCTCCTCCATCTGGGGCGGCTCCGCACCCGCAACACCTTACACCGTCAACACCGCAACCGGTCACGGTCCCGCATGGGCGAACTCCCTCTTCGAGGATAATGCAGAGCACGGTCTCGGCATATACCTCGGTCAGAAGACCATCCGCGAGCGCGTTATCGGCTACGTAAAGGAGCTGCGCGAGCAGGTAAGCGACGACGAGAAGAAGGCTGTTATCGACACCTTCCTCGCAACCAAGGACAACGGTGCGGAGAATACCGCAGCTGCCGACGCTCTTATCAAGATGCTCGAGTCCTGCGACTGCAAGAACGAGCTGAAGGATAAGATCCTCGCAGAGAAGGACTATCTCGCTAAGAAGTCCGTATGGATCTTCGGCGGCGACGGTTGGGCTTACGATATCGGCTTCGGCGGACTCGACCACGTACTCGCTTCCGGTGAGGATATCAACGTAATGGTATTCGATACCGAGGTTTACTCCAACACCGGCGGACAGGCATCCAAGGCTTCGCGCATCGGTCAGGTCGCTCAGTTCGCTGCTGCAGGTAAGGCGATCGCCAAGAAGAACCTCGCCGAGATAGCAATGAGCTACGGCTACATCTACGTTGCTCAGGTCGCTATGGGCGCCGACCAGAATCAGCTGCTCAAGGCACTCTCCGAGGCTGAGGCTTACCACGGTCCTTCGCTCGTCATCGGCTATGCTCCCTGCGAGATGCACGGCATCAAGAAGGGCGGCATGCAGAACTGCCAGATCGAGATGAAGAAGGCTGTCGACGCAGGCTACTGGCATATGTTCCGCTTCAATCCCGAGGCTAAGGCAGAGGGCAAGAATCCTCTTACCATCGACTCCAAGGCTCCGACCGCCGAATATATCGACTTCATCAAGAACGAGGCTCGTTACAGCCGCCTCGCTCAGTCCTTCCCCGAGAGAGCAGAGCGCCTCTTTGAGGATGCGGCTGAAACCTCTAAGGCTAAATACGAATACCTCCTCAAGCAGAGAGAGCTGTTCGAGCCCGACGCTAAGTAATTTCGACGCATATGCGTATGCGGATACGCAAACGCGGAGTACGCTGACGAGGTGGTCGGGGGCGCTTTCGAAAAAGCTCTCCCGACCACCGCAAGGCTTTCAAACTGTGAGGGCTTTGATGCGGACCGCGAGCATAGATGCCGCAGCGAAATTATTTTAGGCAAAGCAAATAAATTTGTACCCAGGCACGGCAGAGCCGAGTCCACGCACCGCCCGCCGACAGCAGAGCTTGTCACGGGTAGGAAGCGCAGCAGAGCATACGCTCTGCCTCGGCTTTGTCCTCTTTGTAAAGCTCTTATCGAGCGGTGCCGCACATGTTACCCGCGCTGTTTACACCACCTGCGCGAGGAGCGTGCGTCCGTATCGGAGCGCAGCAAAAGCTGTGCTCTGCCCGGCATCGAACGGTCAGAGCCGTGCGCGGCAGCAGTCGCCTCTCGGTGTACGCTGCCGCACCGGTATAAATTATAATATCCCGCGTATATGCACGGAGTTACTCCGCCGCAGTACGCGGGATGTTTTTTTGTTTTTTCTGATCTGCCGTTCCATATCGGATATCCTGATCATACCTTCGCAGTAATCAAACTTCACCGCGATAACAATGTGTTTCTGCCGAATCACAAAAGCAAAAAAACAAAGCAGCGTTTCTTCCGAAACGCTGCTTTGTTCGACGATATGTCATTGGTGACCCGTAGGGGAATCGAACCCCTGTTTCCGCCGTGAGAGGGCGGCGTCTTAGCCTCTTGACCAACAGGCCTCGCTCAGTGCCTTATTATTATATCTTAATGCATCGAAAAATGCAATAGTTTTTTGAAATTTATTTCTGTAAATAAAATATGAACGTGTCGGCCGACTATGCAAGCCCTGCAGCGATTCGACCTATGCTATACGGTCGGTCACCGAGGCGCAGCTTCATATACTCATCCGCCGATCCGCAGCTCCGGATATACCGATGCCCCGGTGCGTGCTCGACCTATATTCGAGTACGTATCCGGGGCATACGCATATTTATCCTTCGGTCGATGCTCTTCTCTCATCCGACAATATTTATAAGAGCATCGGCAGCTGCGATATTCTGTCAACCGATGCTTTCGGCATCGGCATTCGCCCGACGGTCGATGCCCGAAGCCCGGTCACGCTCCGAGAGCCTCGATATTTTCGAAGCAAAGCCGTCATTTCCCGAAGCTGTCATTTCCCGGAGCTGTCATTTCCCGAAGCTGTTATTTTCCGAAGCCGTCATTTCCCGGAGCTGTCAATCATCATCGGAAAAGATACTGTCGATGATATCGCCCATAGCGAACTCACTCTGTCCGTCGGACGTGTCGGCGGCATGCTCAGAGCCGGCACTGTCGGATGCGGAGACACCCGCCTCGCTGCGCGGCAGTCCGCTATCCGTATATGCACCTGCGCTGCCGGTCTGCATCGGGCTTTTCCCGGCGGCTGTGCCGCCTGCGGCATTGCCGGCATTACGGAATACATTCGGATAGCCTGCCTTGCTTGCTGCGATACGGTCTGCCCTTACTACGCCGTCTGCGGTATATCCCGCATCCGCAGCTCCCGCATCGGTCGACCCCGCGATGGGAGCTTTTGTATCAACCGATGCACCGGAGGTCGGGACTTTGAGATCCCGCGAGCCTGAGTCGTCGGGATATTCCATACCGCCTCCGCCTACGCTGTCAAAGTAATCGGCATCCTCAGCGCTCGCCTCATCGGCTGCACGCTGCGCCTCATCGCGCCGAACGGCGGTGCTGATCTCATACAGCGAGCGCTCGTTTGCGGTGCGCGCGGAATCCTCAATAAAGGTCTCGAGGTCAAAATTCTCGAACAGCTCGCGCACGCCGGGCGCATTGCGCTCGGCAGACGCTGCAGGCAGAGTCGCTGCGGGCGGTGCGGTATGCGCAGCACTTGCCGTTTTATCGGCAGCAGCCTGCTTTTTCTTTTTGCCGGTAAACAGCCTGCCGAGCGTCGAGCGTATCCATACGCCGACGGCGGTATCTCCGCGAACGAGCTTATCAGCCTCAAACACAAGCGCCATCACAGCGGGGGTGAACAGCATCGGGACAAAGCCCATGCCGGACACCGGAATTATATCGAAGAGCTCGCCTATCGGGGCGATGGTAATTGATATCAGCACAAGCGCCGTACAGAGCAGAGCGAGCATTATTCCCGCGCCGCCGAGACGGATGCGAAAGTCGAGCAGCGTGCGCTCGCGCTTTATCTCACTCAGCGCGACGAACTGCGTTATCATAAAGCCGATAAAGCCCGCAGAGAGCAGCTGCTCGTCGCTGACAGCGACACCGCGAGCACGCATTATCGTCGGTACGAGCGCGGCGATAAGTGCCCACAGAACGCCGAAAACGGCATACCTTGCAACATATCGGAGAGGCTTAGCGAGCCTGCCGCGAACCTCGTCACGATGGTTGAGCACGTGCACCGACGGCGGCTGAAGCGCTATCGAGAACACGGCGGCAAAGTCGATAACAAGACCCGAGAATAACACCTGAGGCGCGGTCATGAGCGGTCTGCCGCCGATGATTCCCCATAGCACGAGGGTTATTCTCGCCGCCTGAGCGGCAATAAGATAGAACGCAACGCGGAGCAGATTACGGTAGGTCTGTACCGCACCGCGAACCGAGCCGACAAGCGCACAGAAGCCGCCGTAGCTGCGTATACGCGGGCGCAGCAGCACGATATCCGAGAGATAGCGCAGCGCAGCACCTGAATCCGCCGCTCTTATGTCGCCGCTGACGACCGGCGCGTTGCGCTCCTCTCCGGTCTCGGAGGTCTCGAGCGCGTAGCCCACATCACCCTCGAGCATGGCAGGCAGCGAATCGAGCTTGTCCGCGACAAAGCCGACGCGGTGTCCGTCCGCGCGCAGGCAGGCGACGAGCCGCTCTGTCTGTGCGGGGGAGAGCCGTGCGAAATAGCTGTACAACGGCAGGTTGACGCGGAACATCTCGGGGCTGAGCTTTGCAAGCACAGCTCCGCTCGTAGCCTCACCGGGGTCGCGGACGATATCGAGCGAACGGGCAAGAACGAGACCGTAGTCTCCCCTGCCGTCGTCGGTCATGATTATCTTGATACCCGCCCTTCGGCAGTCTGCAATGCTCTTTGCCGCACCGTCGATTATCGGCTCTCGGATAACGATGAAGCCCTCAAAAACGAGGTCGCTCTGACATGCGGCTATTCTGCGCAGATTTGTATACTGCGTGCGGCGCGTAGCGACCGAAATGACGCGGCAGCCGTCCTTTACGGCATCCGAAACATAGCGGGTCAGACGTGCGCGGGTATCGTCGGTCATACGGTGCTCGCCGCCGCTCTCGCGAAGCGAGATACAGCGCGGCAGCATGACTCCGGGATCGCCGCGCGAAACGGCGCAGAAATCGCCGCCCGCGAAATACAGCGTTGTGTCAAAGCGGCTGTCCTCGCCCTCCTCGCGGTGATCAGCCATCGGATAATCGCGATCCAGCCGCGCATTATATACGCCGAGATCGGTCGCGCAGGAAATAAGCATCTCCTCCTCTCCGGAGTAGACATTGTTTCCGCTGAGATTGTTATATACGAGCTTTCGCGCGCCGTAGCGTCCGGACGAAACGACAGCGAGCTTGATTATCTCGGCACAGTGACGCTTAAAGCCATGCTCACCTATCCGTCTGTCGATACCCGCAGCCGTAACGACTCTGGATATATGTACCGCATCCGACGCGATGAGCGCGGAGCGCGGGATGATGAGCGTATCGAGGTCGATTATCGAATCGAGCTTGTCCACGCGGCGGACGAGCGCGCCGGTCTCTCTCTCCCTGCCCCCGCCGCCGAGCCTGCGAACGCCGCTCGCAACGACGATATGGGAAAATGCGAGATAATACGAGCTCATGCTCGATACGGCGAGCGAAAGCGCGGTGATGAAGGTGTCGAAAAGGCTGCCCTCGCCCTTACCGAAGATAAGGTCGAGCACAACAACGACAAAGACCGCAGCTATCATGCACAGTCCCCATATATCGCCGCATTCGCGCATGGAGCGGAAAGCGGCGAGAACCGGCTCCTCGCTCCGTTTTCCCTTGCCTGCGGTAATACGGCGCTGCTCCTCCTGTTCGGCGCGAAGCACGGAGAGCTCGGTATCCGAGCCGGTACGGCAGACCACCGCGCGTGCGCTGCCGCTCATGACGACACTGCCGGAAAAGAGCATATTCGTCTGTGCGCGGAGCGAAATAGAACCGCCGCGCAGCTCGGGAAAGCCGGAGCGCTTCCGTACCGCACCGTGCTCACCGGTAATATCGGTCTCGGAGACGGTGATGCCGTCCGACTGGACTATACGCGCATCGGCGGGGATAACGTCGCCCGCACTGACATAGATAACATCGCCCGGCACTATTTCGCTGCCCGGCAGGCGCTTTGCCTTGCCCGAGCGAACGGTGTACACGCGCGGCTCCGCGCGCTCTCCGGTCTCGCGCAGTATTCCCTGCGCGCGGATATATGCGACAAGCGCCGCCGCTGCGTTCACCGCCACAAGCACGATAACGGTCGCGGAGCTGATTCCGCGATCGAAAACATGCGCAAGCAGTGCGGTAAATATAAGAAGGACGGCGGTAAGGTCTGCGACGGTGCGCAGCTTATCCTCTTTTTTCTTTCCCTTTTGTTCCTCGCGCAGCCGCTCTGCGAGGATTCTCGAGCGTTTTTCCGCCTCGGCGGAATCAAGCCCCTGAACAGGATCCGAGCCGAATCTGTTCGCCACCTGCTCCGGGGTCAGCTCGTACCATTTATCATTCTGTCTGCCGCTCATACGTCGGACTTTTGCAGCCCGTCCTTATCCGATATCACGGTAATGACCGGATAAGCGTCGGGCTCCGCGCCCTCCCCGGGCGCGTCGATGGTCACCGCCGTCACCCTCTCGCCGTAGCGACGGATAAGCTCGTCGGCAATGCCGTCCTCGATGTGCGTCTGAACATAGCGGCGCATATTTCTCGCACCGAACTTGCGTGAATAGGAGCGGTCGGCAACATATTCCTGAGCCGCCTCGGTCCAGCTGACCTTTATATCGCGTGCGGCAAGTGTATCGCGCAGCTCGCCGAGCATAAGCCCCGCGATGCGTACAAAGTCCTCTCTGCCGAGCGAGCGGAAGGTGATTATCTCGTCAACGCGGTTGATAAACTCCGGACGCAGGAACTCGCCGAGAGCCTTTTCGGTCCTGCCCTTTTCCTGCTCCTGCGCGCTCGCGCCGAAGCCGGGGGTATTGGAGGACATTGTCGCGCCCGCGTTTGTCGTCATAATAATGACCGTATTCTCAAACGACACGACCTTTCCGTGCGCATCGGAGACCCTGCCCTCGTCGAGTATCTGAAGCAGGATATTCAGGACATCCGGGTGAGCCTTTTCTATCTCGTCGAACAGAATTACCGAATACGGCTTGCGGCGTATCTTCTCGGTGAGCTGTCCCGCGTCGTCATAGCCGACATATCCGGGAGGCGAACCGATGATGCGGGAGACCGAATGCTTCTCCATAAACTCGGACATATCGAGGCGGATAAGCGTCTCGGGCGAATTAAAGAGGTCCTCTGCAAGGCGCTTGACCAGCTCGGTCTTTCCGACACCTGTGCTGCCGGCGAATATGAACGAAACCGGCTTGCGCTTTGCGCTGACTCCCGCGCGGTTGCGCTTGATGGCGCGAACGACGGCATCGACAGCCTCGTCCTGACCTATGATATGCGCGCGCAGACGGTCGCCGAGCGTATCTATGCGTGCGAACTCGTGCTCTGTAATGGTGCTTGCGGGAATGCCGGTCCATATCTCGACGACATCCGCAAGGTCGGACACCGAGAGGCTGATGGCATCACGCTCCGCCGACAAACGATCAAAGCGCTCCTGCATGCCTATCTCGCGCGTGCGCAGCTCGGCTATGCGCGCGTATCTCTGCTCGTCTGCGGGACCCTCGCCGCCCGACTCGGACTCGAGCGCCTCTCGTTCACTGCGTACCGAGGCAAGCTCGGCGGCAAGCTCCTCCGTCTCCTTTATCACCGGAGAGGCGAGAGCCAAATGAGAGGAAGCCTCGTCGAGCAGGTCTATCGCCTTGTCGGGGAGAAAACGATCGGTAATATACCGCTCGGAAAGCGTTACCGCGCGCTGAACGGTGTAGTCGGGTATCTTGATACCGTGAAAGCTCTCGTAGTAGCCCTTGATACCGCGTAATATCTCGATCGAAGCCTCAACAGACGGCTCCTCGAGTATGATGGGCTGAAAGCGGCGCTCAAGCGCCGAGTCCTTCTCGATGTACTTGCGGTACTCGGTAAGGGTGGTCGCGCCTATGATCTGTATCTCGCCCTTTGACAGCGCGGGCTTTAATATGTTTGCCGCGTTCATGCCGCCCTCGGCATTTCCGCTCTCGGCTATCATGTGCACCTCGTCGATAACGAGAACGATATTTCCGCACGCCTTTATCTCGTCGATAAGCCCTTTCATGCGGCTCTCAAACTGCCCGCGGAACTGCGTTCCCGCAACGAGTGCGGTAAGGTCGAGCTGAAAGACCTCCTTGCCGCGCAGCTTCCACGGCACATCGGGTGAGGCTATCATCTGAGCTACCGCCTCTGCGACCGCAGTCTTTCCGACACCCGGCTCACCGATAAGGCAGGGATTATTCTTCTGACGGCGGCAGAGTATCTGAACGGTACGCGCTATCTCGCGGTCACGCCCGATAACACGGTCGAGCTTGCCCTCGCGCGCCTTTTCCGTGAGGTCGGTGCAGTAGAGGGTGAGATATTTGCGCTTCTTACCGCGCTTTTCGCGCCGTCCGCCCTCGGTGCGCACGCCGCTGTTCTCTCCGCCATTATCCGCTCCGTTCTCGCCGCTCTCGCTCGGGCGCAGCGATGCAGAAAGGTCGGCGAGTGGCGCAAACAGCTTTCTGAAATCAACGGCGGGCGCGTGACCGTTATCTCCGTTGTCGTCGCCGTCTCCGTCCGTATCCTCACCGTCCTCGCCGGGCATTTCCGTGCCGTCGCTGTCGCTACCGTCGCCGGAGATAAGCTCCTCCATCTCGGTATCCATGCGGTCGAGGTCCTCATCCGAGAGCCCCATCTTCTCTATCATGTTTTCGACCGGCTTTATCCCGAGCTCCTTTGCGCAGCGCAGACAGATGCCCTCATTTACCGTCTTTTCTCCGTCAAAGCGGGTGACGAAAACCACCGCCATGCGCTTTTTACATCTCGAACAAAGTTCCATTTTCATATGATGCTCCTAATATATGTTGCAGAAAAACCGTTTTTTATCTCATCACCGCGTAAGCTGACGCAGCTGCTCCTGCGCGGCACGAGCCTGACCGCTCGCCGCGCCGCATCAGAAGAAACGCGCGGCAAATGCAAGCAGATGCGAGGAATCGAGCGCTTGACCGAACAGATCGGGACGAAACGCAACGATGGTCGGACGCATAACGGTCAGCACCCACGCAAACGCATAGCCGAGACCGAGCCCGGTAAGCGCGCCGAGCGCGCCGCCCGCGAGCTTATTTACCCCGTGCAGCACCGGCAGGCGGAACACCGCCTCGAGCACTGCGGTAATGATGCGCATAGCGATAAGCGCGAGCAGAAAGCTGCCGAGAAAGGCGATGCCTTCACTGATTCTTGACTCCGCAGCCGCAGTTACTGCAGCTGCAAAGCCCTCGTTTCCGCTATCACCGTCTATATCGAGGTCTGCAAGTCCGAGCTTATCGAGCAGCTCGGCGACCGATGCCACCGCACCGCCGCCCTCGGTCTGAAGCTCTGAGGCTATATACTCGCCGAGCGGCTCGTGCACATAGACGGTAACGAGCTTTTCCTGTGCGACGGGCTGTATATACGGCACCGCGACACGGGCTATGATAAGGGCAAGCACCACCGAGATGAAGCCCATGAGCGTTCCGACCATGCCGCGCCGAAGTCCGATGACTATCGGCAGGACTACGATTATTATAAGGATTATATCAAGTACAATGCCCATGATCTTTTCCTCCGAATTTTGTCTGACATACGTTATAGGTTTTCCGAATTCCGTTTTACATACCGTGAATGCGCTCCGAGCTCCGTCAGGCATGACCCGAATCGTCGGCATTACTGCGGTGCGGCATTACCGCCCGCCCGAGAAGACATCCTGCTCGCTGAGCGCCATCGACTGAGAATAGTAGCAGAGCCAGAGCGTTCCGTTGCCGACATGAATATCGCACGGGCTGCCGGTGTAGCTGTACTCAGCCGTTTCGCCGCTGCGAACATCGAGCCGCAGCACCGAGCCGGACAGCAGCGCATAGACATAGTCGCCCGAGCTGCACATCCGCTTTACCTCGCCGGTCACGGAGATGCTCTGCTCCTCTCCGAGTGTATCGCCGAGCACGACTATATCGCTCTGACCGCTGACCTTTTCACTCGTCACGGCAATGACCGAATAGCCGTCGCCGAAGCACCATGTAGACGGGACAAAGCTGCCGTAGCCGTACTCCGCGGTCATTCCTCCCGAGGGAGAAACGCGAAGCAGCGAACGCGATGTAACGGCGGTAAGCGTACTGCCGTCAAAGGCGGCATCGGCGACCACCGCGGTACCGGTATCTACCGTATAAACGGTGCTGCCCTCGCGCGGATCGTAGACCGATATCTCGCCCGAGAGACTGCCGTCGCGCTCGTCTATCGAGGTGATATAGAGCAGCGTTCCGCCGGACGAGAAGTCCGCGCTCACGGCATATTTGTCCTTGAATATCTGCGCGGTGTTCTTGCCCTTGCCGTCATAGATGTATGCGACGGTGCGGTACTCTGCGCTGCGGGTCAGGATAACATAGCTTCCGCTGTCCGAGGCAGCCGCCATATAAATAGGATAAGCGGTAGTGCCCTCGCTTATTCGTCCGAGTGAATTATATACCGAATATGATGTTCCGCCGAGATCGTAGGTAACGGCGTACGCGCCGGACAGCGCAAGACGGGGATCCTCGTAGCTGTGCGCTTCGGAAAAGATAGTACCGCCCTCGCGCGAGTATAGGTAAAAGCCGCTGCTGTCAGACACTGCGAGACTGTCGCGAAACAGTCCGAAAACACTCGAGGTATCCGACTCGTATGTGATGGTAACGCTCGAGGTATTCGAGTATACCGTGTTCGTAACGCCGAGGTCACGTATCATATAGCTGATGTTCTCGGGTGTTATATCGTTGCGAAAGACCGACAGCATTACGACGATAAACACCGCAAGGGTCATCGCAGTTATTATCTTGGCGAGCCTGAAGCGGCTCGAGATCTTTATGTAGTATGGGCTGAGTCCGGCAAGCGCTGCCTCGCGCTGCTGCTCCGCCTCGCGCTCAAGGGTCGCAACGAGCGAGCGGCGGATAATGCCCGATCTTCTCTGCTTTTCGCGCTCCGCGCTCTCGGTGCCGGTCAGTGCGTTAGAGCCTCCCGCCTTACCGTCCGGGTTACCCACGGATCCGTTTTTATCTGCCGCGGCGCTCTTCCCCGCCGACCCGTTTTTTTCAGCCGTCTTGTTTTTTTCAGCCGTCTTGTTTTTATCGGGTCTGCCGTCCGGTCTGCTCTTCTCACCCGTCCTGTCCTTCGAGGCGTCACCGACGGACCCGGTCGTGCGTTTGCCCGTGCCGGCGGATTTGCCCGGCTTTCTCGCAGACTTGTCCTCCGCTCCCGCGCGCCTGACGTTTTTTTCGGTCGGTGCTCCGGTACCGCCGGCAGCTCTGCCGCGTCCGTCTGCCGACGAGCCGTGATCGTTTGCAGTGCCGCGCGCGTTTGCGGACGCGCTCTGACCTTTTCCCTCGGCTCCGGCACCGCCTAAGCGGAATCTCTTCTTTTCGGGTGTTCCGTCTGCGGGGCGCTTTTTTCTGTCTGCCATGCTCCGAGCCTCCTTTCCGTAGATAATTATTTATCAGAAAATTATTTATCCTGCCATACCCACTCCGGGTAGAATACTCTTTCAAGATACAGTCCGCACGCCGGGACGGTGATCCCCGCCCTCTGTCGGTCGCGCGAGGCTATGATACCGTCGATGTCCTCCGGACCGCGCCGCCCATCCGAGACCGCGATAAGCGTTCCGGTCATTATGCGCACCATATTATACAGAAAGCCGTTTCCGCTGACACAAAAGCGGATGTCGTCGCCGTCTCGCGTGACCGACGCGCCGTATATCCTGCGCACCGTATCGCCCTCCGCCGCGACCTTTGACCCCGCAGCAACGAATGCGGCAAAATCATGCTCGCCGACGAGATGTGCAGCCGCCTCGTTCATTCTCTCCGCATCGAGCGGATGCGGGATGTGCAGCGCACGCCCGACCGAGAACGGATCACGCACGCGGCTGTTATATATCCGATAGACATACTCCTTGCCGAGGCAGCCGTACCGGGGATGAAAGTCGTCCGGCACGACCGTCGCACGCCGCACCGATATATCCTCCGGTAGCACCGAAGAGAGCGCAAGCGGGATCCTGTCCGTCGGTATCGAAAAGCCCTCCGGCAATTCGGACACCGTGCAGCAGAAGCTGTGCGCATGCACGCCGCTGTCGGTCCGCGAGCAGCCGGTCACCGGGCAGCGCACGCCGAGCAGCCGCTCCACCGCATCGCACATCGCCGCCTGAACGGTGGGTGCATTGGGCTGAACCTGCCAGCCCGCATAGGCGGTGCCTATGTAGGATATATCGAGCAGCACGGTCATGCCGCATTCTCCTTTCCGCTTTATGCATTTTTTGCGGCATTTCAGCCGCGCGGCGGCACAGTCAGCCGCGCCTCCGGTATCAACGCAGATGAGCTGTCATACCTGCCGATATGCAGCGCCGTGCCGAAAACGGCAATTTCGAATATCAATTATATCACAGCACCGTTGATGTATAGATGGGGCAAAAGCGTCCGAGCAGCACGACCGCCGCGCAGAAAGCCGCCATTATCAGCAGCGACGCGACATCTCCCGCGCCTATGCGGGTAGTCTGCATCCTCGTTCTGCCCTCTCCGCCTCGGTAGCAGCGGCATTCCATTGCCGTAGCAAGATCGGAGGCGCGGCGTATAGCCGAGAGGAACAGCGGTATCAGCACCGGGATGAGAGCCTTGGCGCGCTCGATAAGATTACCGTGCGAAAAATCGACACCGCGCGCCCGCTGCGCGTTCATTATCTTATCCGTCTCCTCGATCAGGGTCGGGATAAAACGCAGGGCAATGGTCATCATCATCGCAAAATCATGCACCGGAACATGCAGCCTTGCCAGCGGTGCGAGCAGCCGCTCGAGGCCGTCGGTAAGCGCCGTCGGCGATGTGGTATATGTGAGAATGATGCTCGTTCCGGTCAGCAGCGCCGCGATACGCAGCGTTACGAGCAGTGCTGTCATCAGTCCCTCCGCATATATGTGTATTATACCCCATTCAAACAGCAGGTGCTCGCCCTTTGCCCAGAAAACATTTACTATAACGGTAAAGGCTATGATGAATATCAGCGGCTTCATACCCACTATCACCGTCCGCATCGGTATGCGGCTGATGAGCACGAGCGCGGCGGTAAACGCCGTGACCGCGATAAAGGCGCTGACACTGTCGGCAAGAAATACTCCGACGATGTATACTATCGTCAGGATTATCTTTGTCCGCGGGTCAAGGCGGTGCAGGGGGGAGCTGCCCGGAAAATACTGTCCGAGCGTTATATCCTTCAGCATAAGTTTTTGTCCTTAAAATAATATCTGTAACAGCAATGTTGGTTTTGCGGGATCAACGGCTTGGCAAAGTTATGCTGCGCGCCGACTGTGAAGCAGCCGAACGCCGCATCATACCGAATGCATGCAATTCGGCGCACGCTCCGGCGGCGCGTCCGACTCTGCGTGATTCCGTTCCGAGTCGGAGCAGTCGAGCCGCATTATTTCTTTGTGCGCTCCGAATACAGCCGCATAAGCTCATCGCGTGCATCGGCAACGGTATATATGCCGCCGCGCACCGGAACTCCGAGCTCCGCGAGCCGCAGCATAACGTGCGTTATCTGCGGAACGTCAAGCCCCACCGATGAGAGCGACGCTGCATCCGAGAATATCTCGGCTGGCGTTCCTGTGCGGAAGAGCGCACCCTCGCTCACCACCGTTATGCGGTCGGCATAACGCGCCATGTCCTCCATGCTGTGGCTTACGATGATGACCGTATTCCTTCTCTCTCGCTGATATCTGCGTATTCCGCCGAGGATCTCCTCTCTGCCGCGCGGGTCAAGCCCCGCTGCAGGCTCATCGAGGATAAGCACCTCGGGCTCCATTGCGATAACACCGGCTATCGCCGCGCGGCGCTTCTGTCCCCCGGAGAGGTCAAACGGGCTGCGCGCGAGGATATCGTCGTCGATGCCGACAAACCGCGCGGCATCGCGTACTCTGCGGTCTATCTCCGCCTCATCGAGCCCCATATTCTTCGGACCGAAGGCGATATCACGATATACCGTCTCCTCAAAGAGCTGATACTCGGGGTACTGAAATACGAGTCCGACGCGAAAGCGCACGTCTCTTATCTTTTTCGGATCCTCCCAGATGTCGCGTCCTCCGAGCAGCACCTGACCCTCGGTCGGGCGGAGCAGCCCGCAGGCGAGCTGAACTATGGTCGACTTTCCCGAGCCGGTGTGACCGATAAGTCCGGTTATCACGCCCTGCTCAAACGATATGGAGAGTTTTTTCAGCGCGCGCTTCTCAAAAGGCGTTCCGACGCTGTAATCGTATGAAACATTATTATATTCGAGAATATTCATTCCGCACCTCCGAAGCCGAGAGCGGCGGCAATAAGCTCCGCACCCTCCTCCTCGCCGATAATGTCCTGAGGAAGCAACGAGCCGTCCTGCGCGCGGAAGCCGCTCTCCGAGAGCGCTGCGACAAGCTCGGTGACCTGCGGAACGTCAAGTCCCATCTCGCCGAGCTGCGAGAGATGCGAAAACACCCTGCGAGGCTTATCGTCGAGGCATATCCTGCCGTCATTTATAACGATAACTCTGTCAGCCTCTATCGCCTCGTTCATATTGTGCGTAATATGCAGCACGGTTATGCCCTTCTCGCGGTTGAGTCTGCCTATCGTCCGCATGACCTCCGCACGTCCCTGCGGGTCGAGCATCGCGGTCGATTCGTCGAATATGATGCAACGAGGCTCCATCGCGATAACGCCGGCGATAGCCACCCTCTGCTTCTGTCCGCCCGACAGCTGATGCGGCGAATGGCGCGCAAACTCGGTCATTCCCACAGCCTCGAGCGCAGCGTCTACACGGGCGCGTATCTGCTCCGGAGGAACACCGAGATTCTCGGGTCCGAACGCAACATCCTCCTCGACAACAGTCGCGACTATCTGGTTGTCGGGATTCTGAAACACCATTCCGATATCGCGGCGAACAGCCGCTACCTCGTCGTCGTCCATGTCGGGGGTTATCCACCGCCCGTCTATCACTATCCTGCCGCTGTCAGGCAGCAGGATCATATTGAGCAGCTTGGCAAGCGTCGATTTGCCCGAACCGTTATGCCCGAGCACCGCGACAAAGGACCCCTCCTCAATATCGAGGTCGATCCCGTGCAATACCTCTGTTCTCTCGCCGCTCTCTCCGTCCTCATATGAGAATCGGAGATCCTCGACGTGTATAAACGCCTCTGCCATGCTCTCTCCTTCTGTATCTGCTTCTGTGTCTGCCGTGCTCTATGCTTTTTATTTATCCGGCTGCCGTTCCCCCGATAAGCACTGAGGTCATAATTCAGCCGACCACCGCGCGGACGAGCCGCAGGGTATAGACATTCCCGTTTCGGTCACCGGAAGCCCGAGCTCCTGAGCTTCAAGCACTCCGCCGTCAAATGCCGGTATCGTGCCCATTATGTAGCTGACCACCGACGGTGAAAGACCCGTTGTGTACGAGTTGACGAGGAAGAAAAGCGGGTCGTCCGAAAGGACGCGCGAGGCGAGCAGTATCAGGTCGTCGATGCTGTCCTCGAGCTTCCATATCTCACCGGACGGCCCGCGCCCGTAGGATGGGGGATCCATTATAACCGCGTCGTAGACCTTGCCGCGGCGCAGCTCGCGCTCGACGAACTTCTTGCAGTCGTCGACAATGTAGCGTATCGGCGCCTCGCCGAGACCGCTCAGCCGCGCGTTCTCCTTTGCCTGCGCGACCATTCCCTTTGCCGCGTCTACATGACACACCGACGCGCCCGCTGCCGCTGCCGCGACCGTAGCGCCGCCGGTATATGCAAACAGATTCAGCACTCGCACCGGTCTGTCTGAGGCAATGCGCGATTTTATCAGCGATGTGAACCACTCCCAGTTTGCCGCCTGCTCGGGGAAAAGACCGGTATGCTTGAAGCCGGTCGGGCGGACGATAAAGGTCAGGTGCTCGCCGATGCCGAGATCATAGCCGATATTCCACTCACTCTTAAGCCGCCGACCGTTGTTCCAGCTGCCGCCGCCCGAGGAGGAACGATGGTATGCGCCGTCGGCATGCCGCCACGCGGCGCTTGCGCGTCTTCCGTGCCATACCACCTGCGGGTCGGGTCGGATGAGGGTATAGCTTCCCCACCGCTCGAGCCGCTCGCCGTCCGAGGTGTCTATCAGTTCATAGTCCTTCCATCCGTCTGCTGTCCACATTGCGTTATCTCCCGTCGCCGCGTTTTGCGCGGTGCCTTGCTTATCTATTACTTATTCTTTT
This sequence comes from uncultured Eubacteriales bacterium, assembly GCA_900545935.1. Lineage (GTDB taxonomy): Bacteria > Bacillota > Clostridia > Oscillospirales > CAG-272 > UMGS911. The sequence continues at coordinate 14,450 of URAP01000011.1, read as the reverse complement.
TATTCTTCGCCGTCGAACATTGAGGTCTGTTCGGGCACGCCGCTCTGTATTCCATGTCCCGCAGGCTCGGTTATGCCCGGACAGCGCAGTCCGAGATGCTCACACGCAAGCGCGGTGACGCAGCGTCCGCGCGGTGTACGTGTGAGAAAGCCTATCTGCATTAGATACGGCTCGTACACATCCTCGATGGTCACAGCCTCCTCGCCTATGGAAGCGGCGAGCGTGTCAAGCCCGACCGGACCCCCGTCGTAGATGCGGACGATCGCCTCGAGCATGCGTCGGTCTACATTGTCAAGCCCGCGGTCGTCCACCTCGAGCATTCCGAGTGCATAATTTGCGGTCTCGCCGTCGATAATCCCGCTGCCCGAGACCTGGGCAAAGTCGCGCACGCGGCGCAGCAGACGATTGGCTATACGCGGCGTTCCGCGCGAGCGCGAGGCTATCTGCATAGCGCCCTGCTCGTTGATGAGTATGCCGAGTATTCCGGCATTTCGAGTGACTATCTTTTTCAGATCCTCCGGATCATACAGCTCGAGCTTCAGCACAACGCCGAAGCGGTCACGCAGCGGCGCAGACAGCTGTCCCGCCCTTGTGGTCGCGCCTACGAGCGTAAAGTGCGGCAGATCTATGCGTATGCTGCGCGCGGCGGGTCCCTTGCCTATAATTATATCGAGCGAGCCGTCCTCCATGGCGGGGTAGAGAATCTCCTCCACCGAGCGCTGAAGCCGGTGTATCTCGTCGATAAACAGAATGTCGCCGTCCGAGAGACTCGTCAGAAGCGCGGCAAGATCGCCGGTCTTTTCTATGGCGGGACCGCTCGTTATGCGCAGATTCGAGCCCATCTCTGCGGCGATTATTCCCGCAAGCGTGGTCTTTCCGAGACCGGGAGGGCCGTACAGCAGCACATGGTCGAGCGCGTCGCCGCGCTGCTTTGCCGCCTCTATGTATATTTTCAGGTTTTCCTTGACCTTGGTCTGTCCGATATAATCCTCAAAGCGGCGGGGTCTGAGCGTCGGCTCCGCCTCGCGGTCCTCGGGAGTTTCGACTCTCGAGAGCACACGGCTCTCCTCCTCATCTCTATCGAAAAATCCGGCTCCGCCCGAGAAATTTTCCTCTATCATTCCGCATTACCCCCTATCGATCCTTATTTCTGCCGATCCATATCACATTACCGTATGTTCATTACCGCCTGTTCAGACAGCCTCCGCCTCAAAGCTCTGCAATGCGAGGCAGCCTCCTTCCGGTCACGCTCGTTCGCTGCCCTTATCACAGTCGATCGGCATACCGCCCGATCGGCGGCGAGCCGTCACATCAGCTTTTTCAGTGCCGCCTTGATGATGTCCTCCAGCGACAGCGCCTGCATATCTATTCCGCGCAGCGCGGCTGCGATCTCTGCTCTGCCGTAGCCGAGCACGAGCAGCGTGCTCTCCGCATCCTCCGCCTTGCCGGGATCCTGCGGCGCTGCCGCCGCTCCGATATCCTCCGCATCGCCGCCGGCAGGCATTGCTCCGAGCTTGTCGCGCAGCTCGAGGATTATCCGCTCTGCCGTGCGCTTGCCTACACCCTGCGCACGGGTCAGCATCCTGTAATCCCCGCCGCCTACCGCAAGAGCGATCTCCTCCGGCGACAGAGCCGAGAGAAGGGCAATGCCCATTTTCGGACCGACTCCCGAGACGGATATCAGCTTTTTGTATAGGTCGAGCTCGCTCTCGTCGCGAAAACCAAACAGCTCGATACCGTCCTCACGCACCGAGAGATATGTGTATAGGCGCACATCGCCCTTCGACGCGCCGTCTGCCGCATAGCCGAGCGTTCTTCCGCTGACCGTCAGGCGATAGCCGATGCCGCCCGCCTCGAGCACCACCGATCCCGCATCGGTATGTATTACCTTTCCCGTTATCGAATAAAACATTCTGTGCCTCTTTTTCAGCTGTTTTTTTACAGAGCCGAACGCCGTTCGACCCGACCGCATATTACCTTACCGCTCATCACCGACGCTTAGACCGATCGTACGACCGTCCTTTTCCGACGTGGTACCGCTTAAAATTGCCTCATCACCGAGTCGATCCGACCTCCTCGGTTCCGTTGTATCGTCGTGCAGGAGTGCCGTTATTTCAGGTTGTAGTAGGATGCAAGCTTACTGCCTCCGGTATGCGCGTGGCAGAGGGCGATGGCAAGCGCATCCGCCGTGTCGTCGGGCTTCGGCGTTACCGTGAGCGATAGTATGCTCTTGGTCATTTCAATGACCTGCCGCTTCTCCGCGCGTCCATAGCCGACTACAGCCTGCTTGACCTGAAGCGGGGTGTATTCCGAGACCTTTAGCCCGAGCCGCTCCGCGCAGAGCAGAATGACCCCGCGCGCCTCCGCGACCGCGATACCGGTCGTTGCGTTGGTGTTAAAGAATAGCTCCTCTATGGCAAGCTCGGTCGGATCATAGCGGGCGATAAGCGCCGAAATATCATCGTATATCATGGAGAGTCGCTTGGTTATCTCGGTGTGCGCAGGTGTTGTCACCGCGCCGTATCCGAGCACCGAAAAGTGCGGCTCGTTATATTCGATAACGCCGTAACCGACCGTGGCCAGCCCCGGGTCTATGCCGAGTATACGCATTCCGCACAGCTCCTCTCCGGCTTGCTCCAGCCTGTTTTCGCACCCGCTTGCATGCGGGTATGAAAAATCATTTTATTATATCATATAAAGCGGTGTTTGTCAAAACGATTTTGTAAACATTGTACCACCGGGGGGCTAAAAAATCGTCCGACCGAAAAAGCTCTCGGGGAGGCTAAAAAAGCGCAGACCGAAAAAGCGGATAAGAGCAATTATTAGGCTTTTATTCGGCACAAATACGATGAAAGCTGATGAAATCCTATCGGATTTCTCCAAAGGAATGATTATCCGCTTTTTCTACCGCCGAAAATCGCCTCTGCCGTACGTAAGTACGGCGACGTGACGATTTTCGACGCTTCTGCATCTTTTTTATCTCTCCTCGCGGCGGTTCGGCAAAAAAGCGCAGACAGGAAACTCGGAGAGCGGTAACAGCTGAAGGATTTTTATATCGCTCGGATGCTCCGAGTGGTATATTTTACCGTCGCTTTCCCCGCGCAGCGCGCAAAGCGCATGCAGACGGAAAATTTTACTGCGAATTTTCAAAAAACTCTTGAAAAAAATGTACTTTTGCAGTATAAATATAGTAAAATAAGATAATACAGTCAGGAGACAGTATAATGGCTAAATTCAGAAAGATAGGGGTTCTTACCTCGGGCGGAGATGCCCCCGGTATGAACGCAACAGTTCGCGCGGTAGCACGCGCGGCGATCTCCCGCGGAGTCGAGGTCATCGGTATCTACGAGGGCTATAAGGGGCTTATCCATACCAAGAGAATAGTGGACGGCAAGGAGCTTGACAGTACCGTTCATCTTGACAACCGTGCGGTTGACAACATCATCTCCCGCGGCGGCACGATGCTCTGGTCGGACAGATGCCTCGAGTTCAAGGAGGAGGCGGGAATTCTCGCTGCTAAGCGTACCTGCGAGGAGCTCGGAATCGACGGTATCGTCGCTATCGGCGGAGACGGAACCTTCCGCGGCGCGACCGACTTTACAAACTACGGCGTACCCTGCATCGGACTTCCCGGCACCATCGACAACGATATCACCTCCACCGACGAGTCTATCGGCTTTGATACCGCTATGAACACCGTCGTCGAGATGGTTGATCGTCTCCGCGACACCTGCGACTCTCACCGCCGCTGCAACGTCGTTGAGGTAATGGGCAGAGCGGCAGGCTATATCGCGCTCGAGGCAGGAATTGCGACCGGCGCATCCGCTATTGCAGTCAAGGAGATCCCCTTTGACGAGGATGCTTGTATAGCAAAACTCATCGCTCAGAAGGAGAGCGGAAAGCGCAACTTCATTGTCATGGTCGCCGAGGGTATCCCGCTCGACGCAGCAGGCGATAAGGAGTACAGCGAGAAGCTCGCTAAGCGCATTCAGGAAAAGACCGGTATAGAGACAAAGTTCGCGCGTCTGGCACACGTCGTTCGCGGCGGATCGCCTACACTTCGCGACCGTCTCCTCGCCGCAAGACTCGGAGATGCCGCAGTCGAGGAGCTGCTCGCAGGCAAGAGCAACCTCGTTATGTGCCTGCAGAACGATCAGGTCGTCGGCATGGACATCGGCTATGCGCTCTCGCTCGACCGCCTCTATAAGGGCAAGGTCAAGCCCGGTGAGCTCGAGGCTAAGTATACCCCCGAGCAGATAGCCGATATGCATACATTCTGCGATCGCAAGCTCGCAGCGTTCAAGAAGCTGTACGAGACCGCAAACCGCATATCAAACTGACCGAGATAATTTGCCGGGATCGTGCCGCTGCTGCTGCGGTACGGTCCCGTTTGCTTTCGGGCAGAGAATGCCGCCCGAGCGTATACTGCGGGCGAAAAAATGCACCTGAGAAAGGAAAGCTACTATGTCAAAGCGAAACGGAGAGAGCGGCAGAGCGGGATTTGCCGTCCTTATTACCCTGACGGTCGTTATTATTGCGGCGGCTGTTGCCGTCGGCTTGCGGATGATAGCCTCGCGCGGCGGAGACGGCGGGATAGGCGGTGCGGATCGCACGGACAGCGTGCAGACTACCTCTGCGAAAGACATCGAGACCGAGCCGCCGGCACCCGCAAAATTTACCGTAAACATGCAGCCCGGCAGCGAGAATGCCGGAACGCTCGTGCTTGTCAATGCGACACATGCATACAGCTTTCCCGAGGATGAGCAGCTCGTCAACCTTTATGAGGAGGGGATGGGCGAGCATGTCAAGCTCGCCTCGAGTGACATTCGCCTGCGACCCGAGGCTATGAACGCGCTGAGAGACCTATCGGATGCCTTTTACGAGCAGAGCGGAAGCCGTGAGCTGCTGATCGCGAGCGGCTACCGCAGCTATGACGAGCAGGTCGAGATATATTCCTCGCGTGTCGATTCCAAGGGCATTGATTATGCGAAAAAGTACGTTGCAATGCCCGGCTGCAGCGAGCATCATACCGGTCTCTGCTTCGACCTTTCGGTGTATACCGACGAGGGCATAGCTATGCATCTCGACGATTCGGAGGACTATGCCTACGTCATTGAGCATTGTGCCGATTTCGGACTTGTCCGCCGCTATGATGAATCGAAGACAGCAATAACCGGTATCAGCGGTGAGGACTGGCATTTCCGCTATGTCGGAGTGCCTCATGCGCTTTATATGACCGAGAAGGATCTCTGCCTCGAGGAGTATCTCGAGCTGTTGCAGAAGCATACCGCGCTCAATCCGCTCGAGCTGACTACCTCCGATACGAAGTATACGATGTATTTTGTTACTGCCGCGCCCGCCGGAGCTACCGGTATCGAGATAGGCGAGGAGTACAGCGAGACCTATTCGATAAGCGGCACCGCCTGCGGCGGCTATGCAGTCTCGTATTCCGAGCCGTATACCCCGCCGGAGACCGATGCCGCCGACGGTGCGGTATCAGAGAGCGGTTCCGGCATTGCCGCCGGAAACAATGCCGGAGGTGCAGCACAGTGAGCGAACGAAATTCCGCCGGAGAGCGCTTTTCGCTATATCCGGTATTCTGTGAGGCGGCGCGCTGCGGCAGTATATCCGGCGCGGCAAAACGTCTCTATGTCTCTCAGCCTGCGGTCTCCAACGCCGTAGCACAGCTCGAGGCTTCTCTCGGAGTGAAGCTGTTCAATCGCTCGAGCCGAGGTATCACGCTGACCGAAGAGGGGCAGGTGCTGTACGAGCATGTCTGCCGCTCGCTCGAGCAGCTCGAGCGGGGCGAGGACAAGCTGCGGGCGATGAACGGGCTTGAGGGCGGCGTTCTGCGGGTCGGCGCAAGCGATATGACGCTGAAATTTTTTCTTCTCGACTACATCGAGCGCTTTAAGCAGAACTATCCGCTCGTACGCATAACGGTGACCAATGCGCCTACGCCGCGCTCGCTGCGTTCGCTGCGGGAGGGAATTATCGACTTTGCCGTAGTCAGCGGACCGCTCGAGCCTGAAAGCGGCGTTGCCTGCCTGCGTGTGCGCGATGTGCACGATATTGCCGTCGCAACCGAGCGGTATGCCGCGCTCTATCCGAACGGCGCTACCCCCGCCGAGCTATGCCGCCACCCGCTTATCATGCTCGAGGAGGGGACGAGCACCCGCAGCTATCTCGACAGCTGTATGCCGGGACTGAAAAAGCCGGATATCGAGCTCGCCACGAGCGATCTTATACTTGATTTTGCACGCCGCAGCTTCGGTATCGCATATATAGTCGAGGATTTTGCACGGTGGGATATCGAGAGCGGAGCGCTGCGTGAGATACCGCTGCTTCCGCCGCTGCCGGTACGCTCGATGTATCTTGCCTATCGCACGGATACGCCGCTGTCGGCGGCGGCAGAGAGACTTGTAGATATGATACGCGGCGTTTCTCGGGGAGGCTAAAAAAGCGCAGATCGAAAAAGCGGATAAAAGTGGGGCTTAGGCTTTTAGTCAGTGCAAATGCCGTGAAAGCTGATGAAATCCTATCGGATTTCTCCAAAAGAATGATTATCCGCTTTTTCTACCGCCGAAAATCGCCTCTGCAGTACGCTTGTACGGCGACGTGACGATTTTCGACGATTCTGCATCTTTTTTATCTCTCCCCGTTTCGGGTCGGCTAAAATCGTCCGGATCGAAAAAGCGCATAGAGAGATTTTATCTGATAACATAGGAGCAATAATGTCAAGCGATGTATTTGCGCGCTTTGCGCCGTTCATAACCGAATATATCTACCGTCACGGGTGGGAGGGGCTGCGCCCGGTTCAGACCGAGGCGGCACATGTCATATTTGATACCGACAATAATCTGCTGCTCTCCTCGGGTACGGCGTCCGGAAAGACCGAGGCGGCGCTTTTCCCGATAATCTCGCTGCTGTCCGAGGAGGAGCTTTCCTCCTTCGGCTGTTTGTATATCGCGCCGCTCAAGAGCCTGATAAACGACCAGTTCGGCAGAATAGACGAACTGCTCGACCTGTCGGGTATCCCGGTCTATCATTGGCACGGCGATGTTGCCGCCTCGCACAAGACCCGAGCGCTGCGCGAGCCACGCGGAATTCTGCAAATAACGCCGGAGTCGCTCGAGAGCATGCTTATGAACCGCTCGAACGATATCCCTCGTCTGTTCGGACAGCTGCGTTTTGTCGTTATCGACGAGATCCATGTTCTCATGGGCAGCGACCGCGGCAGTCAGATAATCGCGCAGCTCTCCCGCATCGCACGGCTTATCGGACATCACCCGCGCAGAGTCGGACTGTCGGCGACCGTCGGCGATCTGCCCACGGCTGCGGCATGGCTCGGTGCGGGAACGGGACGCAGGACGGATGCGCCGTATTTTCGCGACGAGCGTACAAAATGGCGGCTCGGGCTCGAGCATTTCTATAATACCGATACCGGCAGACTCGAGTCGGAGGATGCGCTTGCCGCTGCATATGAGGCGGAGCGCAGAGCACAGGAGAGCGCAGGTGATCCGAATATCGGATCGGCTGCGGCGGGAGAGGGGGATAACGGCGGTTCGGAGACTTCCGAAAATGAGGACGGAGAGCCGCGCAGGACCCGTCCGGAGCCTGCTCAGGCTATGCTCGACCCGGGTTACGAATATCTCTACGACTGCACGAAGGGCAAAAAGTGCATCGTCTTTTCAAATTCACGCGAGGAGACCGAGTATGTTACCGCGACGCTGCGTCAGATAGCCGACTATCGCGGAGAGCCGGACCGTTTTCTCATTCATCACGGCAATCTCTCCGCTCAGCTGCGCGAGGAGGCGGAGCTGCGGATGAAGAATGACGATGAGGATGTTGTCACCTGCGCGACGGTCACGATGGAGCTCGGCATAGATATTTGCCGGCTTGAGAGGGTGTTGCAGATGGGCTCGCCCGTCTCGGTATCGAGTCTGCTGCAGAGGATAGGACGCTCCGGCAGACGCGGCGGCGTTCCCGAGATGATGATGGTATTTCGCGAGGATGTGCCGCTACCGAATACACCGCTGCCGCAGCTTATTCCGTGGGAGCTGATACGCGCGATAGCGATAATCCAGCTCTATATCGAGGAGCGCTTTATCGAGCCACCGTCGCTTAAAAAGCTGCCGATGAGTCTGCTCTTTCAGCAAACGCTGTCGGTGCTCACCGCCGCAGGCTCGCTTACTCCGCGCGCCCTTGCCGAGCGAGTGCTGCCGCTGCCGCCGTTTGCCTCTGTCAGCCGTGATGATTATAAGGAGCTGCTTGTCTCGATGATAAAAGGCGATTGGCTCGAGATGACCGAGGAGCGCGAGCTTATTGTCGGTCTGCGCGGTGAGCGCCTTACCTCGAGCTTTAAGTTCTATGCAGTGTTCAAGGACAGTGAGGACTATACCGTCCGCTGCGGCTCGGATGAGATAGGAACCATTACCACCCCTCCGCCTGTCGGAGATCGCTTTGCGCTCGCGGGACGTGTGTGGGAGGTCGAGGAGCTCGACAATACGCGAAAGCTGATATACGTCAAGCCCGTTGCGGGTAAGATGCCGATAGAGTGGCCCGGAGACTACGGCGAGATCCATACCCGCATTCTTCAGAGGATGCGCCGAGTGCTCGAGGAGGAGACCGTCTATCCGTATCTGAAAAAGAACGCCCGCGACCGCCTCGCCGCAGCGCGCGACTGCGCACGTCGGACTGGGATGCTGCGCCGTTCGCTCGTCCACCTCGGCGGGTATACATGGTGCCTGTTCCCTTGGCTCGGAACGCGCTCGTTCAGAACGCTGCGCCGCTTTATTTCTGAGGCGACTCCCGCACGCTTCGGACTTTCGGGCATCGACTTCGAGGGCTGCTGCTATATCACGTTCAAGCTGCAGTCTGGCGATGCGCGCGGGCTATGTGCGCACTGGGCATCGGTTGCCTCTATGGGTATAAATGCGGAGGATCTTGTGCCGCACGGATATGCGCCGTCGTTTGATAAATATGACGGGGCGCTCCCGCCGGATCTTTTGCGGCGGGCATATGCGGCGGATAGACTGCGGACGGATGAGCTGGAGGCACGCCTATATGAGCTCTACAGTGAATTCGGGGGAGGCTAAAAAAGCGCAGATCGAAAAAGCGGATAAAGGAATGATTCGGGCTTTTGTTCGGCACGAGAGCTAAGAAAGCGGATGAAATCCTATCGGATTTCTCCAAAGAAATAATTATCCGCTTTTTCTACCGCCGAAAATCGCCTCTGCCGTACATTTGTACGGCGACGTGACGCTTTTCAACGATTCTGCATTTTTTTATCTCTCCCCGAGCCCCCCGTAAGCTCAAAGCAGCACAAATCTGTAAGGTTCTCTGAGATACGAAAAGTTCAAAGCAAAAATGTGATGCTGAAAACTTTTTTCAGCATCACATTTTTTCACTTATACAACAGACAAACCGTCAAAGCGCCGTCAAATCTCTCTGATGCGGAAGCCGAGCTCGCATTCGACGGCGCCGAGAATCTTCTCGACCGTCTTATCTGCCTCCTCATCGCTGAGGGTATGGTCGGCGGCGCGCAGCGAAACGCTGAACGCAAGGCTCTTCTTGCCTACGCCGAGCTTTTCTCCGCGGTAAACGTCGAACAGGTCGATGCGTTCGACAAGCTCTCCGCCCGCGCGTGCGATAACCTCCTCGATGCTGCCCGCCTCTGTATCTGCGTTGCAGAGGAATGCAAAGTCGCGGCTGACTGCGGGATAGCGCGGGATAGGCGTATAGCTGCGGTCATAGCAGGCAAGCGACGCGATAAGCTCGGTGTCGATCTCGGCAGCATAGACCTCACGGTCGAAGCCGTAAGCAGCGGCAACGGTCGGATGCAGCTCGCCGAGTATCGCAAGCTGCGTACCGTCTGTGGTCAGCATACGCGCGCAGCGTCCCGGATGGTAGGTCGGAGCGTCGGCGCAGCTGCATATGCGGCAGCCCTTGATACCCGCATCCTCGAGTATCTCCTCGAGCATGCCCTTGAGCACGTAGAAATCTCCGCCGTAAAAGGCTATAGCGGTGTGCAGCGGCTCCGCGGGCTGGAGGGTCGGGTCGGCGTTCGGAATATAAACGGGGGCCGTCTCGAACAGCGCGGTATCGTCCGCATGATTGTTGTTGTTTCTTGCAAGAGCCTCGAGCACCGACGGCAGCAGCACCGTTCTCATTACGCTCGTATCCTCGCCGAGCGGATTACGGATAACTACCGAACGGCGGCAGGGATCGTCCTCAGCCATGCCGACCTTATCGTAGTACTTAGGGCTGATGAACGAGAATGTGCAGGTCTCCCAGCAGCCGAGCGCGCAGAGCAGACGTGCAAGGCGGTTGGAATATGCCTTTCTCGGGGTATACTCGCCCGTCTTTACGCCCGCAAGGAATGCGGTGGAGCGGATGTCGTTATAGCCCCAGATACGAATAACCTCCTCGGCAATATCGTTCATGCAGCGAACATCGTCTCTCCACGACGGGACATATATCGTATTGCCCTCAATGCGGAAGAGCAGACTCTCGAGGATCTCTCTCATCCTCTGCTCGGGGATGTCCATGCCGAGGAAGCGGTTGATGCGCTCGCACTCGAGCTCAACCGTCGCGGTGGGCTTCTCCTCGCGGCGAACGTCGATAAGTCCGTCGACGACCTCGCCCGCACCGAGCAGCTCAACGAGCTCACATGCACGGTCGAGCGCGGCAAGCGTCATCTCGGAATCGAGCCCCTTCTCGAATCTTCCCGAGCTCTCGGTACGCATTCCGAGCGCGCGGGAGGTGATGCGGACCGAGCTGCCCATGAAGTTTGCAGACTCGAATACGACCGTCTGCGTTCCGTCCTTTATCTCGCTGTTCGCGCCGCCCATAACGCCCGCGAGCGCGACCGACTTGTTCTTGTCGGCAATGACGAGCATGTCCGAGCGCAGCGTGTGGTCGATATCGTCGAGCGAGCGGAAATCCTCGCCCTCCCCTGCGTTTCTTACGACAATGGCACTGCCGTCGAGGCATGCATAATCAAATGCGTGCATCGGCTGTCCGTACTCAAGCATTACATAGTTCGTGATATCTACAATATTATTTATGGGACGCACGCCGGCTGCGCGGAGACGCATACGCATCCAGAGCGGCGAGGGCGCGATGTGAACATTCTTTACAACGCGGGCGGAGTAACGCGGGCAAAGCTCGCTGTTCTTCACCTCGACCGAGAGATAATTCGATATGCTGTCGCTCTTGTCCGCTGCGCGGAGGACAGGCTTGTGATATGTGGCCGTTCTGCCGTAGGAGGCTGCGGTCTCGCGAGCCATGCCTATCATCGAGAGGCAATCGGGACGGTTCGGCGTGATCTCGAACTCGACAACACTGTCACGCAGCCCGAGCACGTCGCAGATGTCGTCGCCGGGCTTGTATTCGCCGAGCGTAGGATCATCATTGAGAATGAGAATGCCGTCCTCGACAGCATACGGCATATCGTGCTGGGTAAGTCCGAGCTCGGCAATGGAGCAGAACATTCCGTTCGACTCGGCGCCGCGGAGCTTGCCGCGCTTGATGTCACCGCCGACCACCTTTGCGGGGGCGCATGCAACGGGCACGAACGCGCCTGCATAAACATTGGTCGCAGCGGTAACTATCTGGCGGGGAGCCTCCTCGCCGACATCGACCGAGCAGATAACGAGTCTGTCGGCATCGGGATGACGCTCGACAGAGAGTATCTTACCGACGCGGACATTTTCGAGCTCGCTGCCGAGCGCCTCCCAGTCCTCGACCTTTGAGCCGGTATCGGTCATGCGTGCGCAGTAATCGGAAACGGGAATATCCGACACATCTACAAATTCGTTAAGCCATGAAATAGGAAGATTCATTTTTAGGTATCCCCTTTCCCTTAAAACTGGCGCAAAAAGCGCAGATCATTTTCGTAAAGCAGGCGCATATCGTCGATGGAATACTTCTTCATCGCGATACGCTCGATGCCCATTCCGAAGGCAAAGCCGGAGTATACATCCGGGTCGATGCCGGAGCAGCGAAGGACATTCGGATGAACCATGCCCGCGCCGAGTATCTCGATCCAGCCCTCGCCCTTGCACACCTTGCAGCCCTCGCCGCCGCACATAAAGCAGGAGATGTCTATCTCGGCGGACGGCTCGGTAAACGGGAAATGGTGCGGACGGAAGCGGATGCGCGTATCCTCGCCGAACATTCTGCGGGCGAAGGTCTCGAGCGTTCCCTTGAGGTCGCCCATGGTGATGTTCTTGTCAACGACAAGTCCCTCGAGCTGATGGAACATCGGCGAATGGGTCGCATCGACCGCATCGGAACGATAAACTCGTCCGGGGGAAACTACGCGGATAGGCGGCTTTCCCGCGCGCTCCATTGCATGCACCTGAACAGACGAGGTCTGCGAACGGAGCAGGATGTTGTCGGTAATATAGAAGGTGTCCTGCGTATCGCGCGCAGGGTGGTTCTCGGGCGTATTTAGCGCCTGGAAGTTGTAGTAATCGGTCTCGACCTCGGGACCCTCCTCGATATCAAAGCCCATCGAACGGAAGATCTCGCACATCTCCTCCTCGACCTGTGCAAGGGGGTGACGATGACCGAGCTCACGCCGCTTAGACGGCATGGTAACGTCGATCTTTTCGCTCTCGAGACGGTGCTGGAGACGCTCGCTTTCGAGCTTCCTTTTCTTCTCCTCTATCATCTCCTCGATCGCGGCACGCACCTCGTTTGCCACTGCGCCGACGGCGGGTCTCTCCTCTGCGGAGAGCGAACCCATTCCGCGAAGAACGGCGGTGAGCTCACCTTTCTTTCCGAGCAGCTTTACACGGAGCTGCTCAAGCGACTCCGAGCTGTCAGCCGCGCTGAGCTGAGCCATGGCGGACTCACGAATCTGTTTGAGTTTTTCTTTCATTTCCACAATCCTTTCCTGCTCCGAAAACAGAGCTGAATTTCGTTTGGCTAATTCATCGGGCACGCACGCCCGAACGGTTTTCCGCTGTGCGGCCCTGCCGACGCGGCGGGAGGTGAAGAACGGAACAAAAAAGCTCCCCATCCCGAAAAAGGACGGAGGAGCAATATCCTTCGCGTTACCACCTTAATTCGCGCCCGACCGAGCGGAGCGCGCACTCTCGGCTGTATGACGGTTGCCGACCGTACCCGGCTACTCGCAGTCTTTGACCGGGTCTGCTCCGCGGGGAAATGCATGCACGACTGCGTTCGGGTCACTCCCAGCCGATGATGACCCTCTCTACTGAACGCGCTCTGCCGTACCGCCGACCGCATCTTTGCATTTAGATATTCTTCTGTTGGGATTATAACACACTTTTTGCGCTCGCGCAAGAGTTTTTTAAGATTTTTCCGCAAGCTCTGATGCGCGGTGAGGTTTTTCGCGAAAGACCTCTGAAAAAGCCTATTTGGTATGTTCGTGTGATGTGGTGTGTACCACGCTGCCGCGGCGAGGTTTTTCGAGAAAAACCTCTGAAAAAGCTGATTTGGTATGTTCGTGTGATGTGGTATGTTCCGCGCTGACGCGGGCGGGTGGTTTGCAGATGAAAGTAGTTTTTGCCGAAATGGTCAAATCTCGCTGCCGCGTTCGATGGTGTTTGGAAAGGTGATATGGTTGTTTGTTATGTCTGCGTTAAGGGGACTGATTACGCTTCCGCGGTCAAAAGTAATTGGAAAGGTGATGTGGTTAGTTGTTTTGTCTGTGTCAGAGGAGAACTAATTACGCTTCCGCGGTCGAGGTATATGGATAGATATTTCGGTTGTTCGTTTTTTAACGCTTTCTTTTTACGCGAAAAAGAAAGCGTAGGAAAGAAAAGCGCGCATAAGAGGGGGCGGCGCTAAGGATGCTCGCGTGCGCGAGCATATGGCCGCGCCGGTTCCCCCTCTTATGTATCTCCCCCTATGACTGCTCAGCCGATATCTGAGGTGCGAATTTGTACCCGAAACGGTCGCCGGGCACGACGGCTTCCGTTTCTAAAAAAGAGAATCACGTCTTAAACTTTAGTTTTTCCCGCTTACAGAGCGTGTACACCCGAAGCTAAGAAAAATACATAACAGCATTGATTTTCTGCTGCGATTCTTTGTACATCCGAAATTGGAGCTGAGTTAATAAACGTAGTGTGTTTTATGAGATAAAACGAACCACGTATAATCAAGAAGTTGTAACAGATAAAGAGTGTAAAAATAAAGAGTGTAAAAATTACGTTTTTTGATATTACTGTAAACGCGCAATGTGCGAACTATCGAAACAGAAAAATTAATTATATAATAATAATAATAATAATCGGAGAAACGGGTGTACACGCTTAACGGATCGAAAAAACTTGAACGGTATACGTGCATCTAAATCTTTAGAAACGGGAGGCTTAACGCTTGCCGACCGTTTCGGGTATAAACCGATACTGTCGCTATCGGCTGAGCAGTCATCAGGGGGATATATAAGGGGGAAACTGCGCCGAATAGGAGCG